>NZ_JAGIQL010000016.1 GCF_017813245.1 Streptomyces montanisoli | reverse complement strand
GCGCCCCCCCCCCCCCCCCCCCCCCCCCCCCCCCCCCCCACCTCCCCCCCCCCCCCCCCCCCCCCCCCCCCGCCTGCTCCCCCCCCCCCCTCCCCCCCCCCCCCCCCCCCCCCCCCCCCCCCCCCCCCCTTTTATTACAAGCAAAAGACGGCATACCAGATACATCGGAGACAGAAGTACAGACGTGAGCTCTTCCGATCTAGGTCATGACAGGACGCACGCGAAGCCGCCGCCCCAGATCGCCGGGCGCGTGCCCGTGATGCCGGCGGTCGTCCCCGCCCGCACCTGGCCGAGCTGCGGGCCGCAGCTGTACGACAGCACCTCTATGCCCGCGAGCCTGCCGCGCAACTCGTCGGGGACCGTCTGGTCCCAGATCGTGTGCCGCGCCAGGCCGCTGACCATGTCACCGCCGCCCGCGACCGCCAGGCACACGAGGACCAGCCAGACGTTGGACATCAGCCCGGCCGCGGCCATGGCGAGCCCCCAGCTCCCGGCCCCGATCGCGACCATGCGGCCGTGCCGCCTGCTCCGCGCCGCCCACCCGCTGGTGCCGGTCACCAGCATCGAACCGAACGGGATCGCGCCGTACATCAGCCCGAGCGCCCACTTGGCGCCGAGCTCGTCCGCGAGGAACGGGAACAGCGTCACCGGGTAGGCGAAGAACATCGCCGCCACGTCCATCGCGTACGTGCCGAGCAGCACCGGCTTGCTCCACGCGTACCTGGCGCCCTCCACGACGCTGCGCAGCGAAGGACGCGACGTCTCGCGGAGCGGCGGCGCGGGCGCCAGCCGCAGGCACATCGGGACGGTGAGCAGGAAGCCGACGACGGTCACCGTGTACGCCACCGGCAGCCCCACGTACGTCACGACGACGCCCGCGAGCGAGGGGCCGACCACGGCGGCGAGCTGGCCCCGCATGAAGTTGAGCGCCGAGGCCGCCGTCAGCCGGTCGTGCGGCACGATCCGCGCGATCAGCGAGCCGAGGGCGGGCTGCTGCAGCCCGGACAGCGCCGACACCCCGGCCGCGACCACATACAGCGGCCACAGCGCCGGACGCGGCAGCAGCGAGTTGGCCAGCAGGGCAACGGCGAGCACGCCGAGCCCCGCCTCGGAGAACAGGATGACCCTGCGCCGGTCGACGGCGTCCGCCAGCGCGCCCCCGTACAGGCCGAAGACGATCAGCGGCACCAGTTCGACGCCGCCCATCGCCCCCACGGCGAACGGCGAGCCGGTCAGCTCCTTGATCTGCAGGGGCAGCGCGACCATCGTCATCGAGCTGCCGAACGACGTCACGAGCCCCTGGAACCAGAGCAGGCGGAAGTCGCGCAGGGTGCGCAGCGGCGTCAGGTCGGGCAGGACCGCGAGGGCCCTGCGGGAGACACGGCGCAGGGGGCGGGGGAACGAGGGGTGCGGCACGAGGTGTCATGTTCGGCGCTCGTACGTGCAGAGGACAACCGTCTGCCGGGTGCTCTCACCGTCACCAGCGGGCGGGAGGCGGCGCGGTGAGGTGGTCGGCGAGCAGGGAGAGCCGATCCCTGAAGCGGCGCCTGCCGCGGGCGGCGGGCAGCGCGGACTCCCCCGCGGCGGCGCTCACCAGATGCTGCACTGTGTCGAAGTCCACATCGAAGCCCACATCGACGGGCGCACCGGCACCGCCGCGCTCCCCCGCACCGCCTGACGCCTCCGTACCGGAGGCCTCCCCCGTGCCGGCCGGTGGATCCGCCGGGCGGCCGGGGCCTGCCGCCGCCCGTGGCTGCGCCGGCAGCCGTGGCGGTCCGGCCGTGCACGCCACCGTCAGCACCTCGTGGGCCAGCGCGTGCATCTCCGGGTCGCCGCCGTCCAGCGAGAACACCGTCGCACCCGCGCGACGCGCGCCGTGGACCCGTTCGAGCAGGCCATCGTCCGCCGCCCCCGGCGCGACCACCAGCAGCGTCTCGCCGCGCCCCGCGCCCTCCAGGCGCCCGAGGCCCACCGTGAGGTGCGCGGGCGCGCCGTAGGGCACCTCGTGCCGTACGAGCGTCGGCGCCAGCTCGGACTGGCCCGACCACGCCGCCTCGTCGACGAGATGGGCCGCCAGGTGCCACGGCTCGTACGCGCGCGTGCCGACGAGCAGCAGACCGCCGCCCTGCGGCACGACGCACGAGCGCAGCGCACCGGCGAAACCGCGGGCCTCGGAGGGCCAGCGGGTACCGGCGAGTACCTCCCGCAGCAGGGCGACACGTACGGCATCCATGGGCCCGCATCCTGCCCGATAACCACGCCACACGTCCGGGAGTGGCGGACACCTCACCCGAAAGGGAAAGGTGGGACCCATGACTTCTACTTCTGCCACTCCCTCACCCTCCGGCGAGCCGGGGAAGACCGCGGCCAAGGCGCCCGCCAAGGACCCCTGGGAGCTGCCCGACGTGTCGGGGCTCGTCGTCGGCGTGCTCGGCGGCACGGGCGACCAGGGCAGGGGGCTCGCCCACCGGTTCGCCCGCGCCGGGCAGCGGGTGATCATCGGTTCGCGGTCGCAGGAGCGCGCCAGGTCGGCGGCCGAGGAGCTGGGCGACGGGGTCGAGGGCGCGGAGAACGCCGACTGCGCGAGCCGCAGTGACGTGGTGATCGTCGCCGTGCCGTGGGAGGGCCACGCGAAGACCCTCGAATCCCTCAGGGACGAGCTCGCGGGCAAGCTCGTCGTGGACTGCGTCAACCCGCTGGGCTTCGACAAGAAGGGCGCGTACGCGCTGACGCCCGAGGAGGGCAGCGCGGCGCAGCAGGCCGCGGCGCTGCTGCCGGAGTCGAGGGTGACGGCCGCCTTCCACCACCTGTCGGCCGTGCTGCTCCAGGACCCGGAGATCGACCGGATCGACACGGACGTGATGGTGCTCGGTGAGTCCCGCGCGGACACGGACGTCGTGCAGGCGCTGGCCGGCCGCATCGCCGGCATGCGGGGCGTCTTCGCCGGCCGGCTGCGCAACGCGCACCAGGTGGAGTCGCTGGTCGCGAACCTGGTCTCCGTCAACCGCCGCTACAAGGCGCACGCGGGGCTGCGCGTCACCGACGTCTGACGGCGGCCTCCGCAACCGCCTCCGCGTCCCGCACGGACGCGGAGGCGGGCACGGGGCGCGCTCCCCCATGGGGGAGACTGGGGGGACACCGTCACGCCGTCCCGACAGGAGCAGAACCCCATGCCCCGCCTCGCCCTCTACGCCGTCGCCGTCTGCGTGCTCGCCGTCGCCGCGGCCGTGCTCTCCTTCGTCCAGGGCAGCTGGCTCGGGATCATCTGGGTCCTGCTGGCCGGGCTCTCCTCCAACATGGCCTGGTACTACGTACGGCGCGCACGGATGGCGACGGCCACGTCACAGCAGCGCTGACCCGCGGGGCGACCGCCCCGCGCCCCCCGATACGGTTGCGGTGACCACGACAAAAAGGCAGAGATATACGGGGGCGTCGTGTTTTCCATCGTGGCCAGTTCGCTGGTGCTCGCGTTCGTCGTCGCGCTGGCGGTCCACACGCAGCGGCAGCTGTGGCGAGCGCAGTCCTGGCAGCCCGAGGTGGCGTCGAGCGTGCGGACCTCGCAGGCCGCGCTGCAGGTCCGCAGGGTGATCCTCGTGCTGTGCACGCTGAGCGCGATCGGCTGGCTGATCGCGTCCGTCCATGTGCACGACGACGAGAACTGGACGGACGACGAGATCCAGCAGGTCGCGCGGGACGCCGCGTTCGACGTCGACGGGGGCAACGACCTGCTCAGCTGGCGAAGTTCGGTGACGGACTCCCTCTACCGTGCCGAGAAGCAGCAGAACGGGCCCGGCAGCCTGAAGATCGAGGTGGCCGACGCGTCAGGCGACGGCAGCACCGGCGGCGGCGACATCGCCGACGACGAGAGCGTCGCCGGGGCGCTGTACACGATCAGCGACCACGGCAAGCACCCGGCCTGCCTGACGGTCACCGTCACCCCTGGCGCCGACGAGGACTTCGCCGTGCCGGACGGGAGCGACCCGGGCTCCTCGTCCACGGACGGCCTCGACACCTACCACCTGAACGCCAGGGCGACGCGCGGCGCCTGCTGACGTCAGGGGCCGAAGAAGGCCGCGACCGAGCACCTCGGGTCCTGCGTGGACCAGAAGCGGAACAGGTCCTGCCCACAGTAGATGGAGTTCTGGTCCACGCCGAGGTGGCCGAGGATGGCGTAGATCAGGTCGAAGAAGGCGTTGTTGACCGTGCCCTGGTACAGCACGACGAAGACGGCGATCAGGCCGAACGGCGCGAACGGCGCGATCTGGCGGCGGATGCGCTGTGACAGCCACGGCTCGATCACGCCGTACCCGTCGAGCCCCGGGACGGGGACGAGGTTCAGCAGGGTCGCCGAGACCTGCAGGAACACCAGGAAGGCGAGGGCCTGCCTGAACGCCAGCGGCACGCCGCCGAGGCCGAAGAGCCAGAACGGCATCGCGCACACCAGGGCGAACAGCGCGTTCGTCAGCGGGCCCGCGGCCGAGATCAGGCTGTGCCGCCAGCGGCCGCGCACCCGGTCGCGCTCGATGTAGACGGCCCCGCCGGGCAGGCCGATGCCGCCGAGGATGACGAACACGACCGGCAGCACGATGCTCAGCAGGGCGTGCGTGTACTTGAGCGGGTTCAGCGTGAGGTAGCCCTTGGCGCCGATGGTGATGTCGCCGCTGTGCAGCGCGGTGCGCGCGTGCGCGTACTCGTGCAGGCACAGCGAGACGACCCACGCGGACACCACGAAGAGGAACACGGCGAAGGCCGCGCTGTCCGAGAACCCCTTCCACACGGCATAGCCGGAGACCGCCATGACGGCGGCGATGCCGAGGAACACGGGGCTGACCCGCCGGTCGCCCTTCGGCGTGGTGGTGACGCTGCTCATGCGGGCTCCCCCAGTACGGTGCACGTCGATACACGTGCACCGTACTGGGTCCCGCGGACATCACACGCCGCGGTGTGCGCGAGCGCCTGGCTCGCGTGCGTCTTGCTTTCGGGCGCCTTGCTCGCGTGCGCCTTGCTCGCGTGCGCCACCCGCCGGCGCGCGCCCGCCCGCGGCCACCGGCGCCGTGGGCACGGCCTGAGCCGTGGCGCGCCGCCAGGGCCGTACGAGCGTGACGAAGCAGGTGGCGGCGCCGAGCGAGCAGACGACCTGGACGAGCGCCATCGGCAGCGCCGTGTGCTCGCCGCCGATGCCGACCAGCGGCGAGGCGAGGGACCCGACGAGGAACGACGAGGTGCCCAGCAGCGCCGAGGCAGAGCCGGCCGCGTGCGAGGCCCGCATCAGGCCGAGCGTGTTCGCGTTGGCGTTGACCAGGCCCATGCCCGTCATCAGCACGAAGAGGCCGGCGGCGACGGGCGCGAGGCCGACGTGCCCGAAGGCGCCTGCCGTCATCAGCAGCAGCGCCACGGACGCGGTGGTGATGACGGCGAGCCCGCCCGCCATGATCTTGTGCATGCTGAACCGGCCGACCAGTACGCGCCCGTTGAGCTGGCCCACTCCGACCGAGCCGATCGCGTTGATCCCGAACAGGACGCTGTAGGTCTGCGGCGAGGCGCCGTAGATGACCTGCATGACGAACGGCGAGGCGGACACGTACGCGAACAGCGCGGTGAACGCGAGCGTCCCCGTCAGCAGGTAGCCGCTGAACGCGCGGTCGGCGAGCAGACCGCGCATGGTGTGCAGTGTGTGGCCGACTCCCCCGCTGTGGCGCCGCTCGGGCGGCAGGGTCTCGTGGAGCCACTTGGCGGCGACGAGCGTCAGCACCGTGCCGACGACGGTGATCACCACGAAGACGCCGCGCCAGTCGGTGAAGCGCAGCAGTTGGCCGCCGATCACGGGTGCGGCGATCGGCGCGACGCCCGAGACCAGCATGAGGCTGGAGAAGAACCGGGCCATGGCCACGCCGTCGTACAGGTCGCGGACCACGGCACGCGCGATGACGATACCCGCGGCGCCCGCGAGGCCCTGTATCAGGCGTACGGCGATGAGGAGTTCGGCGTTGGGCGCGAGGGCGCAGACGACGCTCGCCGCCACGTACACCGTCATGCCGGCGAGCAGGGGCCTGCGCCTGCCCCACCGGTCGCTCATCGGGCCGATGACGATCTGGCCGAGCGCCATGCCGATGAGGCAGGCGGTGAGCGTGATCTGGACGGTGGCGGCGGGCGCGTGCAGGGACTTCGTCACGGCGGGGAGCGCCGGGAGGTACATGTCGGTGGAGAGCGGCGGGAGGGCGGTGAGCCCGCCGAGTACGAGGGTGACGAGGAGCCCGGCCCTGCGGGCGGGCACGGGATCGGTGAGGGGACGGGGACTTGGGGGCTCGGGCTGCGCGTGGACGGTTGGGCCGCCGGCCGACATCTCTTCTCCTTGGTCGTGGTGTCGTTCCATATGCTCGCAGCACTCAGTGGTCGCGGACGACCGGGAAAACCGGGGACGAGGAGGCGGGACGGTGCTGCGTTGGGGCGTGGTGGCGACGGGCGGGATAGCGGAGCGGTTCACGCGGGACGTGCAGGAGATGGAGGACGCGCAGGTCGTGGCGGTGGCGTCGCGCGCGGAGGCGTCGGCGCGCGCGTTCGCCGACCGGTTCGGCGTCCCGCGCGCGTACGGAAACCGGACGGAGATGTTCGCGGACGCGGACGTGGATGTGGTGTATGTCGCAACGCCGCACTCCGGTCACCTGGCGGCCGCGGCCGAGGCGCTCGATGCGGGAAAGCCGGTGCTGTGCGAGAAGCCGTTCACGCTGAACGCGCGGGAGGCACGGGAGCTGGTCGCGCTGGCGCGCGAGCGCGGGCTCTTCCTGATGGAGGCGATGTGGACGTACTGCGACCCGGTGGTGCGGCGCCTCGTGGAGCTGGTGCGGGACGGCGTGATCGGCGAAGTCCGGTCCATTCAGGCTGACTTCGGGATCGCCGGGCCGTTCCCCGCCGGCCACCGCATGCGGGACCCGAAGCTCGGCGGGGGCGCGCTGCTCGACCTGGGCGTGTATCCGGTCTCGTTCGCCCAGTTGCTGCTGGGCGAGCCGGAGCGCATCCAGGCGGACGCGCACCTGTCGCCCGAGGGCGTGGACCTCAACACGGGCATGCTGCTCGGCTGGGAGGGCGGCGCGGTGGCGGCGCTGACGTGCGGCATCGAGGGCCATTCGGGCACGCGGGCGACGGTGACGGGGACGCGGGGCCGGATCGACGTGCCGTCGGGCTTCTTCGCGCCCGGCTCGTTCGTCCTGCACCGCGAGGGCGTCGCGGAGCCCGAGGTGGTGACGGTGGCGTCCCCCCTGCACGGCATGCAGCACGAGGCCGCCGAGGTGGCGTCCTGCCTGGCGGCGGGCGCGCTGGAGTCGTCCCTGGTGCCGCTGTCGGGGACGCTGGCGGTGATGCGCACGCTGGACGCGGTGCGCGCGCGCATCGGCGTCCACTACCCGCAGGACGCGCCCCGCTGACGGGCAGCGCAAGCCGGCCGGCGGGTCCGGCACCGCCCGCTGACGGGTCCGCGCCGGCCCGCAGGGCATAGCCTCGCCGCATGACTCAGCCACCCCGTACACCGCCCGTCGCGCTGCTGACCGGTGCCGGATCCGGGATCGGCCGTGCGGTCGCCCGTGAGCTGGGCGCCGCCGGCTGGGACCTCGTGCTCGCCGGCCGGCGGCTGCCCGCCCTGGAGGAGACCGGGGCGGGCATCGAGGGCGCCGGCGTCCTCTGCGTCGCCGCCGACGTCTCGCGCGCCGGCGACGTCGAGCGCCTCTTCCGCGAGGCCGCCGCGTTCCGGCCGCGCCTCGACCTGCTCTTCAACAACGCGGGCACGTTCGGCCCCGGCGGCGTCCCGTTCGACGAACTCCCCCTCTCCGCCTGGCAGAAGGTCGTCGACACCAACCTCACGGGCGCCTTCCTCTGCGCCCAGGCCGCGTTCCGCCGCATGAAGGCGCAGGACCCGCGGGGCGGGCGCATCATCAACAACGGTTCCGTCTCCGCGCACGCGCCCCGCCCGTCCTCCGCCCCCTACACGGCGACGAAGCACGCGCTGACGGGCCTGACCAAGTCGCTGTCGCTGGACGGCAGGCCGTACCGGATCGCCTGCGGGCAGATCGACATCGGCAACGCGGCCACCGACATGACGGAGCGGATGCGGCAGGGCGTGGAGCAGGCGGACGGCCGTGTCGTGCCCGAGCCGGTCATGGACGTGGCGGACGTCGCGCGGACCGTGCGGCACATGGCCGAGCTACCGCTTGAGGCGAATGTCCAGTTCGCCACCGTCCTCGCGACGGCGATGCCGTTCGTCGGACGGGGCTGAGCGGGGCGGGGCGGCCCGCCGGGGCCGGACGCAGGCCGGCACACGGCGCCCGGCGGCTCGTCAGGTCAGCACCCGCACGGGCTCGCCCGCGGCCCACGCGGCGATGTCCTCGACCGCGTCGCGGTAGAACACCTCGTAGGTGTCGCGCGTGACGTAGCCGACGTGGGGCGTCAGGAGCGCGTTGTCCAGGCCGCGCAGGGGGTGGCGGGCGGGCAGCGGCTCCTGCGCGAACACGTCGAGCGCGGCCCCGCCGATGCGGTGCTCGCGCAACGCGGCGAGCAGCGCGTACTCGTCGACGATGGGCCCGCGCGAGGTGTTGACGAGCAGCGCGGTCGGCTTCATCGCGGCGAGTTCGGCCGCGCCGACGAGGCCCCTGCTGCGCTCGCTGAGCACGAGGTGGATCGACACCACGTCGGCGGACGCGAACAGCTCGTCCTTGCCGACCGCCCGCACGCCGTGCTCCGCGGCCTTCTCCTGCGTCAGGTTCCGGCTCCAGGCGATGGTCTCCATGCCGAAGGCCTGGCCGATCGCCGCGACGCGCGACCCGAGGCGGCCGAGGCCGAGCAGCCCGAGCGTCCTGCCGTGCAGGTCGCCGCCGACCCCGGTCTGCCAGCCGCCGTCGCGCACGGAGCGGTTCTCGGCGGGCAGCCCGCGCACGGCGGCGAGGATGAGCGCCCAGGTCAGTTCGGCGGTGGGGTGGGACATGTAGCCGGTGTGGCAGACGGTGATGCCGAGTTCGCCGGCCACCGGGATGTCGATGGAGCGGTTGCCCCCGCCCGTGGTGACGAGCAGCCGCAGATCGGTCAGGCGGCGCAGCACCCGGGCGGGCAGCGGGGTGCGCTCGCGCATCGCCACGACGACGTCGAACCCGGCGAGCCGGCGCACGATCGCGTCCTCGTCGGCGAAGGGCTCGTGGAAGGTCTCGATGTCGGCGCCGAGCGAGTCCCAGTCGGCGAAGCCGAGCGCGACGTGCTGGTAGTCGTCCAGAATTGCGATCCTCATGGGCCGAAACTACCCGCAGGGTTTTCGGCCCGGCCACGGTGCCACACTTCCGGCATGAAGCACGAGGAAGAGGCAGCACCGCGGCCCGGCGCCCCCTGGACCACCGTCGAGCGGCTGCACGCGTGGCTGGACGAGCGCTCGGCGCTGCCCGCGGAGCAGGAGCGGCTGCTGCGGCTGCTGAAGCTGTCGGAGGAGACGGGCGAGGTCGCGGCGGCCGTCATCGGCGCCACGGGCCAGAACCCGCGCAAGGGCGTCACGCACAGCTGGGACGACGTGCAGGCCGAGTTGTGCGACGTGATCGTGACGGCGATGGTCGCACTGCGCACGCTGACGCCGGACGCGGAGCGGGTGTTCGCGGGCCACCTGCGCCGGGTGGACGACCGCGCCCGCTCGTGACGGGCCGGCGCGCTCGGCCCCGCCACGGCGGGCGCGGGAGTCAGCCAGTGAGGTCGCCCTCGCGGGCGTTGACCGCCGCGTAGTGGCGCAGCTTGTCCTTGTCGACCGTGACGCCGAGCCCCGGCCCCGTCGGTACGCGGAGCCTGCCGCCGGCGAGGTGGAGCGGCTCGATGATGTCGTCCGCGTGCAGGTAGTACATGGAGTCGATGGCGCGCGAGAGCACCGGCGTGGACGCGACGACCGCGAGGTGCGCGGCGGTGGCGATGCCCAGTTCGCCGCCGCTGTGCAGGTTCATGCCGAGCCCGAAGGTCTCGCAGTGCGCGGCGAGCGCCTTGGTGGCGGCGATGCCGCCCCACTTGTAGACGTCGCCGTGGATGACGTCGACGGCGCCGAGGCGCATCGCGGGCGCGAACTCCTCGAACCGCACGACGCACATGTTGGTGCACAGCGGTATGCGGACGCGTGAGCGCACCTGGCTCATCCCCTCGATGCCCGTGCAGGGGTCCTCCAGGTACTCCAGGTCGAGCTCTTCGAGCGCGATGCCCGCGCGGACCGAGTCGGGCACGGACCATGCGGCGTTCGGGTCCACGCGCAGCTGCACGTCGGGCAGCGCGGCGCGCAGGGCGCGCAGGATCGCCACGTCGCCGTCGACGTCCGTGGTGCCCTTGAGCTTGACGGCGCGGAAGCCGCCCTCGGCGACGACGCGTTCCGCGTGCCGGGCGAGCTCGGCGGGGAGCGCGGCGGCGCTCGCGCCTGGCGCGTCGGCGCGGGTGATCAGGGCGGTGATGGGCACCTCGTCGCGCACCGGGCCGCCGAGCAGGTCGGTGACCGACTGTCCTGTGGCCTTGCCCATGACGTCCCAGCAGGCGACGTCGAGGGCGGCGATCGCCGCGTAGCCGAGGTAGCCGTAGAAGAACGGCACCATGTGCTGCTTGCGGTGGAACGCCTCCAGGCCGAACGGACTGGTGCCGATGAGGTCTTCGGCGATCGACTCGACGATGGCGGCGACCGGCCTGCCCCACATCGTCTCGCCCCAGCCCTCGACGCCGTCGTCGGTGCGCACGCGCACCACCGTGCGGGTCTCCCCCGTCTTCGTCTCGAACGAGCTGGTGAACGGGTTGACGAGGGGGAGGTTGACGACCTGCACGTCGACGTCAGTGATCTTCATGGGACTCCTTGTGTGCGGGGCGGGTGGCGGCGTCGAAGGCCGCGATGGCCTTCGCCAGACCGCGGGCGCGGGCGTCGAGCAGCAGGCGCCCGGTGTCCGCGTCGGCGCGGGACGCGTCGTCGGTGGACCCGCCGACGCGGGCCCACTCGCCGTGGCGCTCGGTGGTGAGCCCGGGGTACGGCGGGTTGTCGAACAGGGGTGGCGGCTCGACCGGGGTGCGGGCCGGTACGGGGGCGCGGACGAGGCCGGGGTGCGCGGCGAGCATGAGCGAGGTCTCGAACCATCCGGCGTGGCCGGGGGTGACGGCGGGCCGCTCGGCCGAGGTGCCTTCGGGGGTGTCGGTGACCGTCCAGTACGAGCAGGCGGCGACCGTGACGCCCTCGCTCTGAGGCCGCAGCGCGAAGCGCTTGACGGCGAGCCGCATGATCTCGTCGTTGCCGCCGTGCCCGTTGACGACCATGATCCGGCGGCAGCCGCTCGTGACGAGGGAGGCGAGGATGTCGTCGAGCACGGCCGTGAGGGTCGCGGCGGAGAGCGAGACGGCGGCGGCGAAAAGGTGGTGCGGGCTGTGCCCGTACGGCAGGGCGGGCAGGGTGACGATGTCCCCGGCCTCGTCCCCGTCCGCGGACTCCTTGTCCGCGAGGATCGCGAGCGCCCGGGCCAGCACGGCCTGTGCGAGGAGGGTGTCGGTGCCGAGCGGCAGGTGGGCGGCGTGCTGCTCCTGGGAGCCGATGGGCAGCACGGCGATGCCGCCGTCGCCCGCGGCGCGCACCTCGCGCCAGGTCAGCTCGGACAGCTCGGACATTTTTCGTTGGCTCACAGTGCTGTCTCCAGGAAACGGTGACGTGGCAGAGTTCGGCGCATGGCGCAGAGAGGTACGCGGTTGCGGTTGGTGGGGCCCCGGGACGAGTCGCCGGCGTCCGCGCCGGTCAGGACGCTCGGCGCGGTCGAGCTCGTGCCCGGCCGGGTGCGGGCCGCGGTGCTCGGTGTGTCCGGCGAGGTGCTGGCGCGTGCCGAGACCGCGTACGCGCCCGACGCGCCGGGCCGGGGCGCCGTGGACTCGGCGCTGGCCGAGGTGGCCGGTGTGTTCGCCGGGCACGCGCCGACCGGGATCGGTGTGGCGGCCGCGGGCATCGTGGATCCGGCCGCGGGCCTGATCGTCGAGGTCAACGACGTACCGGCGCTGCACGGGTACCCGGTGACGGAGCGCCTTGCCGCGCTGACGGGCGCGCCGGTGCGCGTGGAGCACCGGGCGCGGCTGCAGGTGCTCGGTGACCGGTGGTTCGGCGCGGGCCGCGGCAGGCGGACGTTCGCGTCGGTGTCGACGGGCGAGGTGCTGGGCGTCGGGATCCTGTACGACGGCGAGGTGCTGGCGCCCCCTGGCGGCCGCAGCGGCGCGCACATGACGGTGACGGCGGGCGGCGAGCCCTGCACGTGTGGTTCCACGGGGTGCTGGAAGACGGTGGCGACGACGCGGTGGCTCAGGGCGCGCGCCGCCGCGCTCGGGCTCGGCGCGGACCGCACGCTGGGCTCGCTGGTGCCGGACGGCGACGAGCGCGCGGGGCGGCTCGTCGCGGAGTACGCGGAGAACCTGGTGCTCGGGCTCGTCAACGTGCAGCAGTTGTTCGCGCCCGGCCTGTTCGTGCTGCACGGGGAGGCGAAGGAGGGCGGCGAGCACTTCCGCGCGCTGCTGGAGACGCGCCTGCGGCGGGACGTGGCGGCGTCGGGCGCGGAGCTGCCGCGCGTGGTGGTCAGCGAGGCCGCGGTGGACGACGTGGCCCTGCTGGGCGGCGCGGGGCTGGTGCTCTCGCACCTGTGACGCCCTCTCCTGCCCGAGGGCGTCAGGCGCCGGTCCGCACCGCTGCCAGGCGCCACGCCGGGTTCCGGCTTCATCGACGTTCGCCGCCGGCAGAGGAGATCGGTCCTGCGGGGGACACGGCAGCTCGGATGCCCTTCGCCTCCGCCCGGAGGGCGGCGCGCTGGGCGAGCGTTCGGCGGAGGCCCCGCCACACGGCCCCGCCTGTGTGCCCGCCTCATCCGGCGACCACCCCCCTGCGCCTGCGGGCCGCGCGCGGGTCGGGGTCGGGGACCGCTGCCAGCAGTTCCCTGGTGTAGGCGTGCCGGGGCGACCGGAACACCTCCGCCGCGTCCCCCACCTCCACGAGCCGCCCCGCCCGCATCACGGCCACCCGGTCGGCGACCTGGCGCACCACCGCGAGGTTGTGCGACACGAACACGTACGTCAGGCCGTGCTCGCGCTGGAGGCGGGCGAGCAGGTCGAGCACGGAGGCCTGGACGGACACGTCGAGCGCGCTCGTCGGCTCGTCCAGCACCACGAGGCGCGGCGCGAGTGCCAGGGCGCGCGCGATGGAGATGCGCTGGCGCTGCCCGCCGGAGAACTCGTGCGGGTAGCGGTCCTGGATCCCGGCGTCGAGACCCACGGAGTCGAGCAGGTCACCCACGCGCTCGCGGAGCCTGGCGCGCGCGCCGCCGCGCCGTCCGCGCATCGCCGGGTCGTGGGTGACGAGCGGTTCCGCGACGATGTCGGCGACCCGCAGCCGCGGGTTCATGCTGGAGTACGGGTCCTGCAGGACGACCTGCATCTCGCGCCGCATGCGCCGCAGTTCGCCGGGCGGCAGGGTCGCCAGGTCGCGTCCGTCGTACGACACCGTGCCGGCCGTCGGCTCGGTGAGCCGCAGCAGCAGCCGGGTCAGTGTGGTCTTGCCGCATCCCGACTCGCCCACGAGCGCGAGTGTCTCGCCCTCGTGCACGGCCAGCGACACGTCGCACACCGCCGCGACCCTGTGCCCGCGCCGGCCGCCGCCGAACTCCTTGTGCAGGCCCTTGAGTTCCAGCAGGGGAACGCCGCTCGTGCCATCGCTCGTGCCGCCGCTCATGCCGTGCGCTCCAATCGCGGCGTGGCCGCGAGCAGCCGCCGTGTGTAGGGGTCCTCGGGCCGCTCGAACACGTCGAGGACGTCTCCGCTCTCGACGATCTCGCCCTGGTTCATCACGGCGACCCGGTCGGCCGTCTGCGCGACGACGCCCAGGTCGTGCGTGATGAGGACGACGGCCATGCCGTGCCGCGTCCGCAGCGCGACGAGCAGGTCGAGGATCTGGCGCTGCACGGTGACGTCGAGCGCGGTCGTCGGCTCGTCGGCGATCAGCACGCGGGGCCGGCCGACGAGCGCGGCGGCGATCATCACGCGCTGCCGCAGCCCGCCCGACAGCTCGTGCGGGTACTGGCGGTAGCGGCGTTCGGCGTCCGGGACGCCGACCTCGTCGAGCGCGGCGACGGCGGCGTCCCGCGCCTCGGCGCGCGACACACCGCGGTGGTGCCTGAGCACCTCGGCGACCTGCGTGCCCACGCGTTGCAGCGGGTCGAGGCTCGTCATGGGGTCCTGGAAGACCATGGACACCGCGCTGCCCCTGACGCGTCCGAGCCGCTTGTCCGTGCAGGACAGCAGGTCGTCGCCCTCGAAGAGGATGCGGCCGCCCGTGTAGACGCAGGGCGGCTCCGGGTTGAGCCGCAGCACGGACAGGGCGCTCGCGGTCTTGCCGCTGCCCGACTCCCCCACCACGGCGAGCGTCTCGCCCGCGGCCACCTGCCAGCTGACGCCGCGCACCGCGTGCACGACGCCGCCGTCGAGCCGGAAGTCGACGCTCAGGTCCTCGACGGACAGGACGGGTTCGGCGCGCGGCGCGGACTTCGGTGTCTGGGCGTGTCCCGGATTCGGTGTGGGTGTCATCGGCGGTACGCCTTCGGGTCCGCGACGTCCCGCAGGGCGTCTCCAGTGATGTTGACGGCGAGCGAGGTGAGCATCAGGGCCACGCCGGGGAAGACCGCGACCCACCAGGACGTGCCCAGGTAGAGCTGGCCGTCGGCGAGCATGGAGCCCCAGGTGACGGTCTCCTTCGGCACGCCGAGGCCGAGGTAGCTGAGGGACGCCTCGGCGACGATGGCCGCGGCCACGTGCAGGGTGCCGATCGTGGCGAGCGGCGCCATGACGTTGGGCAGCAGGTGGCGGCGCATGATGCCCGCGTCGGTCACACCGATCGCGCGCGCCTCGGTGACGAAGTCGCGCGTGCGCAGCGACAGCACCTCGGAGCGTACGACGCGAGCGTACGACACCCAGCCGGTGAAGCCGAGCACGAGGATCACGTACCACAGGCCCGAGCCGAGGAAGCCGACGATGGCGAGCGCCAGCAGGATGGCGGGGAAGGCGAGTTGGACGTCGGCGAGGCGCATCAGCACCTTGTCGAGCCAGCCGCCGAGGTATCCGGACGCGAGCCCGACCGCGGTGCCGATCACACCGGCGAGCAGCGCCGCGCTGGCGCCCACGAGCAGCGACACGCGGGAGCCGTAGATGACGCGGGAGAGCATGTCGCGACCGAGCTGGTCGGTGCCGAGGAGGTGTGCGCTGCTGCCGCCGTGCTCCCAGGCGGGGGGACGCAGCCGGGTGAGGAGGTCCTGCGCGTTGGGGTCGTCCGGGGCGATGAGCGGCGCGAACAGGGCGGCGATCAGCATGAGCGCGAGGACGGCGAGCGCGGCGACGGCGAGCTTGTTGTGCAGCAGGGCGCGTACGGCGATGGCCCTCGTGCTGCGCGATCCTGCCCGCCGCTGCGGTGGCGCGGTGGTGGCCGATGCGGAGGTGGCGGTCAACGGGACGTCCTCACTCTCGGGTCGAGGAGGCTGTAGGAGAGGTCGACGAGCAGGTTCACCACGACGAACACCGCGGCGAAGAACATGACGGTGGCCTGCACGAGCGGGAAGTCGCGGTTGGAGATGGCCTCGATGGTCAGCTGCCCCACGCCCGGCCAGGAGAAGACCTGTTCGGTGAGGATGGCGCCGCCGAGCAGGCTGCCCACTTCGAGGCCGACCACAGTGATCACGGGGAGGGAGGCGTTGCGCAGCGCGTGCACGAAGATGATCTTCAAGGGTCCGAATCCCTTGGCCCGTGCGGTGCGTATGTGGTCCGAGGAGAGCACGTCGATCAGCGACGATCGCAGCAGTCTCGCGACGACGGCGACGGAGTAGACGGCGAGTGTGACGGACGGCAGCACCAGGTTGGCGAACGTGCCGTAGCCGGAGGCCGGCAGCGCGTGCAGTCCGACGGCGAAGACGAGGATGAGCAGGATGCCGACCCAGAACGGCGGTGTGGACTGGCCGAGCAGGACGCCCGTCATCACACCGCGGTCGGCTGCCCGGCCGCGCCGCATCGCCGCGACGATGCCTGCGGGCACGGCGACGCCGAGGGTCACCACGATGGCTCCGGCGGCGAGTTCGAGGGTGGCGGGCAGCCGGTCGGCCAGCACGCGGCTGACGGGCTCGTTGTAGAAGAGGGAGTTGCCGAAGTCGAAGCGCGGCAGGCCCCACAGGTAGTCCAGGTACTGGGTGATCAGGGGCCGGTCGAGCCCGAGGCTCGCGCGGAGTGTGGCTTCCTGGTGCGCGGTGGCGTCGGGCGGCAGCAGCAGCTTGACGGGGTCGCCGGAGAGCCGTACGAGGAAGAACGACACGGTTGCTGTGCACAGCAGTACCAGCAGGGCGGTGCCGACGCGGGTGAGCACCATGCGCAGGACGCGGCCCCCGCCGCCGCGCCGCGCGGCGGCCCCTGGCCCGGTGCTGCCCGGCTGCCCCGCGGAGGGGGCGGGGCTCAGTGTCACGTCCGTCATCGGGACACCTCCGCGCTCGCCATCTTCAAGACGCCCGCGGGGCCCGGCTTCCAGTGCGGGCGCCGGTTGCGGGCGTAGATGTTGTCGATCTGGTAGAGCGGCACGAAGGGCGCCTCGTCCTGGATCAGCCGCTGGAGCGCGGAGAAGGCGCGGCGGCGCTCGTCCGGCGAGACGGCGAGTTCCTCCACGTCGACGAGGTGGTCGGCCTCCTTGTTGTGCCAGCGGCTCTGCCTGCGGTCGCTGCGCACGTTGGACTGGAGCATGGACTCGCCGTCCAGGGTCCACACGGTGCTCGCGGCGAGGTACATGGGGCCCAGGGCTCCGTGGTCGTTCGAGGTCAGCCGGTCCGAGTAGGTGCCGGGGTCGATCAGGTCGACCTTGGCGTCGACGCCGGCGCGGGCGAGGAGCCCGGAGACGGCCTCGGCGACGTTGGAGTCGATGTTGGACGCGGTGAGCCGGGTGGTGAAGCCGTGCGGGTAGCCCGCCTCGGCCAGCAGCCTGCGTGCGGTGGCGACGGAGCGGGTGAAGGGCTTGACGTCCGGGTCGAAGCCGAAGGCGCCGCGCGGGATCATCGCGGGCACCTCGGTGGCCTTGCCGCCGAGCACGGCCTTGATGAGCAGGGGCACGTCCACGGCGTGGTTGAGCGCCTGGCGCACGCGCTTGTCGTGCAGCGGCCCCTTGTCGAGTGTGTTGAGGGAGAGGTAGGAGGTGCGGATGCCGGTGTAGCTGTCGAGGGAGACGCCGGTGTACCCGTCCAGCTGCTGGGCCGCGTCCGGGGTGAGGCCGGTGACGAGGTCCACGCCGCCGCTCTGCAGGGCGGCGAGCGAGGACGACGCGTTGGGCGCCGGGCTGAAGACGAGTTCGTCGACGTCCGGGCGTCCGGCCCAGTGGTGTGCGTACGCCTTCATGCGCAGCTGGTGGTCGCGCTGCCATTCGGCGAACGTGAACGGGCCTGTGCCGACGGGGTGTTGTGCGAAGCCGTGGTCGCCGACGCGGGCGAGGTAGCGGGGTGGCACGACGACACCGCCGAAGAGGGAGACCTTCTCGGGAATGATCGGGTCGTGCAGTGAGGTGTGCAGGTCGACGGTGTGCTTGTCGACGACGGACACGCCTTTGACGTACCGCAGTTCGACGATGGGCGACTTGGTGGCGGGATCGAGCAGTCGCTCGATGGAGAACTTGACGGCGGCGGCGTCGCACGGCTCGCCGTTGTGGAAGGTGACGCCGGGCCTGAGTGTGAAGCGCCAGGTGAGCGGGGAGACGACCTTCCACGTCAGGGCGAGCCGCGGGTGCAGCCTGCCGTCGGGGCCCCGCGTGGTGAGCGTGTCGAACATGTTGATCAGGGCGTTCATCGACGTCATGTCGCCCTGCTTCTGCGGGTCCATCGTCTTCGGGTCGCCGGTCTGGGAGACCCGCAGGACGTTGCCGACACGGCTCGCGGGGTCGGCGCCGCAGGCGGTGAGCAGGGCGGGCGCGGCGAGCGCCGGCGCGAGGAGGGCCCCGAGGCGCAGCACGTCGCGACGGGGCGGCCCGTCGCGGCGCGCACGTCCCGGCCGTATTCGTTCCATTGAACAGCACATCCGTTCCGTCAGATGGAATGCGGTTGGGTTAAGCTAAGCGACATGGGGAAACCGGTCAACACCCGCCGCAGCGAGCAGGAGCCCGTCAAGGGCCCGGTCGACAAGGCGATGGAGGTGCTCGAAGCACTGGTCGAGGGGGGTGGCGGCCCGCACCGCCTCGGCGAGATCGCCCGCCGCACCGGCCTGACGAAACCGACCGTCCACCGCCACCTGCGCACCATGGCCGACTACGGCTTCGCGCAGGTGGCCGAGGGCGGCAGTTACCGTCCAGGCCCCCGGCTGCTGGGGCTCGCCGCCGCCGCGCTCGACGCGGGCCCCGGCCTCGACCTCGCCCGTCCCGTGCTCGCGGATCTGCGGCAGCGCACCGGGCTCCTCGCGTACTACGCGGTGCGCGACGCGGACGAGGCCGTCTTCCTCGCCCTGTCCGAGCCCTCGCGGGAGTACCGGATGAGCGCGCGTCCAGGCGGCCGCGCGCCGCTGTACTGCAGCGCGGCCGGGCTCGCGATGCTGTCGGCGCTGCCGCCCGCCGAGGTGAACGACGTCCTCGACGGCGCGGGCCCGCTGCCCGCGCGCGCCCCGCACACGCTGACGGATCCGGCCGCGCTGCGGGCCGAGTTGGCCGAGTGCGCGCGGCGCGGGTACGCGGTGGACGACGAGTTCGAGGAGCAGGACGCGCGCGCGGTGGCCGCGCCCGTGGTCGGCGCGGACGGCCGCGCGGTGGGCGCGATCGCGGTGCGCGGGCTGACGTTCGCCCTGGACGCGGCGGGCGTCGAGCTGTTCGGCCCGATGGTTCGGGCGGCGGCACGGACCGTCTCGTCCGGCCTGTCGGGGGCGCCCAGGCTCGGCCTGGTGGCGGACGGGGGCGGCGCGTGAGCGCGCTACGGGCGATCCTGGAACGCGGCAGGGCCGAGCGGGTCTTCTCGGCCGCGGCCTGGTCGGTGGGCACGGCGGACGAGGTGCTGGACCGCGGGTGGCTCGGGACGCGCGCCTGGGACGACGGCGCACCCGAGGTCGACGTCAGCGCGCTGTGGGACCTGGCGTCGGTGACCAAGCCGATCGTGGGGCTCGCGGTGATGGCGCTCGTGGACCGCGGCCTCCTCACCCTGGCCGACACGGTGGCCGAGCACCTGCCCCGGTATGCCGCGACCGACAAGGCGCACCTCACGGTCGGGCAACTGCTCTCCCACACCTCGGGGTTGCCGGGCCAGGTACCCATGTACCGCGATCACCCCACCCGCGAGTCGCTGCTGACAGCGCTCGGCACGCTCCCGCTCACCGGCCCGCCCGGCACCCGGGTGGCCTACTCGTCCCAGGGGTTCATGCTGCTGGGGCTGATCGCCGAGGCGGCGTCGAGGCAGCCGCTGGACGCGCTGGTCGCGGACGCGGTGACCGGCCCCCTGTCCATGGCGGACACCGGATTCGCGCCGGACGCGGCGGGACGGGCCCGCGCGGTGGCGACGGAGCGCTGCCCGTGGCGCGGCAGGACGGTCGCCGGGGAGGTGCACGACGAGAACGCGGTCGTGCTGGGCGGCGTGTGCGGGCACGCCGGCCTGTTCGCGCCGCTCGACGACATGGAGCGGCTCGGGAGGTCGCTCGCGGGCGGCGCGCGCGAGGTGCTGCGCCCCGGCACGTACGCGCTGATGACGGCGCCGCACACGGACGGCCTCGGCCTGCGCAGGTGCCTCGCGTGGCAGGGGCTCGACCCGGTGGGCTCCCCGGTCGGCACGGCCTTCGGGCCTGCCTCGTACGGGCACACGGGGTTCACGGGCACGAGCGTCTGGGTCGACCCCGGCGCCGGCCTCTACGCCGTCCTGCTGACGAACCGGGTGCACCCGACGCGCCAGGGCGACGGCATCGGCGCCGTGCGCCGCACGTTCCACGACACGGCACACCCGGAGTACGCGGCGCACGCGGGGCGAGCACAAGCGGCGGGGCACGCGGGGCGGGCACGAGCGGCGGGACACGCGGGAGACGCACAGTAGGCGGCCGCGCGCGCGTTACCGGGCAGCGGCCGGCCGCGCCCGGCGGCGGGGCCGGTTGGCGCAGCACAGCACCCGCTCGTGCGAAATCGGCGCGGATCACACGGCTGCGCGCACAGGGCGGGAAGTAGTCGACGCAACCGGGCGCGGGTGCGACGCGGAGCGGTTCGTCCTTCGCGCGCGACCGTGCCGAACCCCTGTCCTCGAAGGGCTCTGAGTTGTACTACAGACAGATCTCGACGCGGCGCGCCCGGCTGGCCGGTGCCGGCGCCCTCGCCCTGGCCGCCACCACCGCACTCGCCGCGTCGAACGCGCACGCCGCCGCCCCCGCCGCGCCCGGGCCCCAGGGGCTGTCCGCCGCGTCCGCCGGGTCGCTGGCGGCCCGGTTCGACGCCACCTCCCAGGGCTCGTTCTACGACTCCGCGCACCGGCGACTGGTCGTCAACGTCCTGGACGAGTCGGCGGCCGACACCGTACGCGCGGGCGGGGCGACGCCTCGGCTGGTGTCCAACTCGCTCGCGGACCTGAGGTCCGCCACCGCGACGCTCAAGGCGAAGGCGAACATCGTCGGCACCGCCTGGGTCATCGACCCGAGGGCGGACAAGGTCGTGGTGACGGCCGATCGCACGGTGGACGACGACAGGCTGGCACGGCTGAACAAGATCGTGGGCGATCTGGGCAGCCGGGCGGTGCTCGAAAGGAGCCCGGGCAAGCTGTCGTTGTCCATCGCGGGGGGCGACGCCATCTGGGGTGACACCGCCCGCTGCTCCCTGGGCTTCAACGTCGTCAAGGACGGCACCCCCTACTTCCTGACCGCCGGTCACTGCGGAAAGGCCGTCAAGACCTGGTCGTCCACGCAGGACGGGACGAAGATCGCGCAGACGGAGACCGTGAGCTTCCCGGCGAACGACTACTCGATCGCGAAGTACACGGACACCACGGCCCGCCCCAGTGAGGTGGACCTCTACAACGGCAAGACCCAGCCGATCACCGAGGCCGGGACCCCGCTGGTGGGCCAGTCCGTCGAGCGCAGCGGGAGCACGACGAAGACCCACACCGGCAAGGTGACCGGCCTCGACGCCACCGTCAACTACCAGGAGGGCACGGTGAGCGGCCTCATCAAGACCGACGTGTGCGCCGAGCCCGGCGACAGCGGCGGCCCCCTGTTCGACTCGTCCACGGCGCTGGGCCTGACCTCGGGCGGCAGCGGCGACTGCACGTCAGGCGGCGAGACGTACTTCCAGCCGGTCCCCGAGGCGTTGAAGGCCCTGGGGGCGCAGATCGGCTGACGGGAGCGACACCACAGTCTGGGGATTGAACTCTGCAACATGCAGAGTTACGCGAGGCTTTGCCCCATTTGCCCCATATGCCATGTGTGTGTTGCGATGGATCTGCAAGCGAAGAGCCGATCGAAAGGGGATGGTGGGGATGGCTTCCGTCGAACCCGTGATCCGCGACCTCACTGAGCTTCAGGACACGGAACTCGAAGCGGCGCTCAACCCGCTCGAGGCGGCCGGCACCTTCCGTGACACGCGTGAGTGCGCGGCGCTCGCGCTGGCCGGCGGCCAGGGAGGGATCCTGCTGTCGCCTCCGACTCCGCGGCCGAAGAAGGGCTGACGGGATTCCATGACGGAGCAGTCAGGCACCTCCACCCGCCTGACGGGTGCGGTGCAGGACCTCGCGTTCGAGGTGGTCTCCGCTCTCAGGAGCGGGGACCACGTCGGCGGTGTGTGCGGGGGCGCCGGCATCGGCGCGGACGACGGCCTCGGCCTCGCCGCCGTACGGGTACTCGGCTGTGACGTGCTGCTGCCGAGCACCATGCTCGGCCGCCCCGCCGACGCGGTCGACCTTGCACTCTTCCAGCAGGCCGTCTCGGTCTTCCCGCCGGCGCAGGACGCCCCCGCCGTCTCGGCGTGGAGCCACTGGGCCATGACGCGTACCCTGCTGCGCCTCGCCGGCACCACCGACGCGGTCAGCACGTACCCACGGCCGGGCGGTCCCCCGGCCGCGGAACCCGGCGCGGCAGCGGCCGACGGGGCGGCACCGGCCGGCGAGGTGGGCGCCACCGCCGCCGAGCCCGGCACCGGCTGGCTGGACGACGCGCCCTGGCAGACACTGACCCACCAGCTCGCCGTGCTCGCCGCGCTCGCCGTGCCGGGCGCCGACAGCGGCGTCGCGCGTGTCGCCGCGCGCAGGCCGGTGGACGTCGCACGTGGCTTCGTGCGGGCCGTGCGCCGCCGCGACTGGCTGCAGGCCGCGGGCGCCGGAAGGTGGCTCTCCGTCGCCGGCGGGGCCCCGGACACTCTGGGCCTCGACGCGGGCCTGACCTTCGTCGCGCAGATGGGCGCGCCCGACGCGCGCGTCGCGCTGCACGTCCACGTCGCACAGGAGCTGCGGGCGGGGACCACCGCGTGACCTCCCCGGGGGCGGTCAGAGCCGTCGGCGAGGCCGCGCTCGGCTGGATCCAGGACCACCGCGCGGACTTCCGGCTCGGCGAGGACGCGCTCGACCCGGCCGGGGACGTCAACCGCACGTGGAAACCGCTCGGCGAACTCGCGCAGGTCAGCCTCTCCGTGCGCCGGGCCACCGGCCCCGGGGACCGGCTGCACGACACCGCGGACGGCCTGCTGCGGTACGCCTGGACGTTGACGGGCAAGGGCGCCTTCTTCCACGACGTCCTGCGCCTCGAACCCTTCTCCACGTACGCCCTGGAGATCTACGCCGCCTTCGCCGCGGCGGGCATGCGGCACGCCCCGTTCGAGGAGCTCGCGGCGACGATGGCGGGCACGCGCGGCTGGCGGCTGACGGAGCAGCAGCCCAACCGCCGCCTGGGCGTGCTCAACTCCGAGCGCCGCGTCGGGCTGCCCCAGCACCGCTCCCCCGAGCGGGCGCTGCGCGCCACCTGGCTCGGCGGCCTGCCCGAACCGTGGACGTTCGAGACGGCCTCCGGCTACACGCTCACCCATGTGGTCTTCCACCTGACCGACTGGGGCGGCGACGCCTCGCGCGTCCCCGGCGACATCGCCTCGTACCTCGGCCTGTGGCTGCCCGCCTGGCTCGACTCCTGCGCGGAGGACGACCAGTGGGACCTGCTCGCCGAACTCCTCGCCGTGGCGGCCGCGTTGCCCGAGCCGCCACCACCGGCGCTGCTGCACGGGGCGTGGTCCGCGCTCGCCGCGGCGCAGGACACCGGCGGCGGCCTGCCCGAGACCGGCCCGGGCCGCCACGGCCGTACCGAGCGGCGCGGCTTCGCCGACTGCTACCACTCGACCCTGATGGCCGCCTTCGCCGCCGCGCTCGCGCTGGGCGGGCACGACCCCCGTCGAGACAGTGAGGGAGCCCCGGCATGACCACGACCCCGGCGGCCGCCACGGCCGCGACCTCCCTGCTCCACTCGGTGGGCGCGCAGGCCGTGGAGTGGCTGTACGCGCACCGCGACGGCTTCCGGCTGGAGCCGGACGTCGACCCGGAGACGGGCTTCCTCGAACGGTTCAAGCCCGTCGGCGAGGTCGCCATGATCGGCTCGGTCCTCTTCCGCGAGGGCGTCGCGGGATCGCGCCAGGCGGACCTCGTCAGGCGGCTGCTCGACCATGTCTGGCACGAGACGCTGGACAGCGGGCACCTGCTCGTACGGGGACAGCGCATCGAGCCCGTCTCGCCCATCCCGTTCGAGGTGTACCTGCCGTTTCGCGAGCTGGGGTACGCGGACCCCGAGGTCGAGCGTGCGGTGCTGATGAACCAGCGGTGGCGCGGCTGGGCCGCTTTCGAGGTCAAGCCCGTACGGCGGCTCGGTCTGGCCTTGTTCCGGCGGCGGTTCGAGGCTGTCGCGGCGCCGGAAGGCGCGGGCCGGACGGCGCGGATGGACGAGGCGGACGCCGACTTCCGCGCCGCCCTGCGCGACACGTGGCTGGCGCGCCGGCCGGAGCCCTGGACCGTCGAGGGCCACATCGGCTACGACATCACGCACACGGTCTTCCACCTCACGGACTGGGGCAGGAACCCGCGGGGGCTGCCGGACGACCTGGCCGGCTACCTGGCGCTGTGGCTGCCCGCCTGGCTGGACGACTGGCTCGACCTGGAGCGCTGGGACCTCCTCGGAGAGCTGCTCGTCGTCGACGCGTGCCTGCCCGAGCCGACGCTCGACGCACGCGCCTGGGAGGCCTTCGCCGCGGCGCAGCAGCCCGACGGGGCGATGCCGGCCATCCGCACCATGCCGGAGGGCAGCCCAGAAGAGGTCTTCGACATCGTCTACCACTCGACGCTCGTCGCCGCCTTCGCCTCCACGCTCGCCACCTCGCGTGCCATGGCGCGCCTGACCGGCGACCCGGCATGAGCGGCTGCGCGCCATGACGAGCACGACGGACCGGCCGCGGAGTGTCCTGGACGCGGCAGGCGACCCGTCCCGGGCGCTGGACGAGGCCGTCCGCGCGATGGACGCGCCCGACGCGGTCCTCGCGTACTCCCGTGACGGCGTGCGGAGCGTACGCCACGGCGGTACGGCGCCGCCCCCGGCCGAGCCGCGTGAGGCACTGCGCTACGAGACGGGGTCGGCGTCCAAGCCGTACACGGGGCTGCTGCTGGAGCGGCTGGCGCGGGACGGGGCCGTGGACCCCGGCACGCCGGCCGCCGCGCTCCTCGCCCCTGGGCGTCCCGTCGGCCGCGATCCCGTCACGCTGACGCACCTGATCACCCACACCTCCGGGCTCCCGCCGCTGCCCGCGGACCTGTATCCGGGGGCGGTGCGGCACTGGCTGACCAACCCGTACGCGCACTACACGGCGGACCGCGTGATCGCCGCCTTCCTGCGGGCGCGCCCGCGCCACCGCCCGGGCACCCGGTGGCGCTACTCGAACTTCGGCGTCGCCGTCCTCGGCCAGGCGCTCGTGGCGGCCACCGGGACGCCATGGGCGGAGCTGGTGACCGGCGGTGTGCTGGCGCCCCTCGGTCTCACCGGGACGGCGCTGGCCCCCGCGGGCCCCGGCATCGACGCGACCGGGCACACGGCCGACGGCACGAAGCCCACACCGCCGCTGCTCATCGGCGGCTTCGAGGCGGCCGGAGCGGTCCGCGCCACCCCCGGCGACCTGCTGTCGTTCCTCGATGCCCACCTGCGCCCGGCCGGGCCGCTGCGC
Source organism: Streptomyces montanisoli (assembly GCF_017813245.1). Taxonomy (GTDB): domain Bacteria; phylum Actinomycetota; class Actinomycetes; order Streptomycetales; family Streptomycetaceae; genus Streptomyces; species Streptomyces montanisoli. The sequence goes on along the minus strand of NZ_JAGIQL010000016.1, from coordinate 38,825 downwards.
GAGGCCCTGCTCGGGGTGCGCCGCCCGCTCCTGCGCCGCGGGCACGGCCACGCGCACGTCCACACCCTCACGTGGTTCCGCCACGAGACCGACCGCGGCCCCCTCTACTTCCACGCGGGCGCCACCAGCGGCCAGCAGACCTTCCTCGGCTTCGTCCCCGACACGGCCACCGCGCTGGCCGCGGCCTGCACCCGCCGCTGCCGCCTGCGCGACACCTTCGTGACGACGGCGTACGGCCTGCTCGCGGGGTGAACGGGCGGGCCCGCTATCCTGGAGCCCTTGTGGTGCCCTTCTCCGGGCGCCGCGCGGCGGTGGGGCCCGCCGTACCCGAACCGCGGCAGCCCGCCGCCAACGGTCCCTACTCGTGAAAGACCGCCTCCGCGCACGCGGACGTGCCACCACGCGTAGGGAGAACCATGCCGTCTCAGCGGACCGGCCCGCCGGCTTCGGCAGAACCCATCGATCCCGATACCGGCCTCTCGGCCTCCCCGCGCCGCCGCGAACCCCGGCTCCCGCACTACACCGTCCTCGGTGTGATCGCCGTCGGCGGCGCGCTCGGCGCCGTCGCCCGCTACGGCGCGTCCCGGCTCTGGCCGGCGGGCACGGACGGCTTCCCCTGGGCGACGCTGACCGTCAACGCGGTGGGGTGCCTGGTGATCGGGGTCTTCCTCGTCGTGGTGAGCGAGGTGTTCTCCGCGCACCGCCTGCTGCGCCCGTTCTTCGCCACCGGCGTGCTGGGCGGCTTCACCACCTTCTCCACGTACTGCGTGGACATCGTGCGGCTGGTCGACAGCGGGCGCGCCGGGCCGGCGCTGGCCTATCTGGCCGCGACGCTGGTCGCCGCGATGGCGGCGGTGAGCGCCGGCGCGTGGTCCACCCGCCGCGTCGTCGCGAAATGGGGCGAGCGGTGAGCGACATCCTCCTCGTCGCCCTGGGCGGCGCCGTGGGCGCGCCGTTGCGCTATCTGACCGACCGGGCCGTGCAGTCGCGCCACGACACGGTCTTCCCCTGGGGCACGTTCACCGCCAACGTCGTCGGCTCGCTGATCCTCGGCGTCCTGACCGGCGCGGCCCTGGCGGGGGCGGCGGGCCACACCCTCCAGGTGCTGCTGGGCACGGGGCTGTGCGGGGCGCTGACGACGTACTCGACGTTCTCCTACGAGACCCTGCGCCTCGCCGAGACCGGGGCGCGGTTCTTCGCCGTGGCGAACATCGCCGCCTCGGTCGTGGCGGGTCTCGGCGCGGCCTTCGCCGGCTTCGCCGTGGCGCAGAGCCTGTTCGGCTGAACTGGCTCGTCCGGTCGCCTGCTTGATCGATGGCGCTACTTGTCGAGGGGTGAGGGCCCGAAGGACACCTCGATGTCCTCGAACCCCTTCAGCTTCTGGATGGCGGCGTAGCGGGTGTAGGCGAGTCTGTCGCCGTGCGTCAGCAGGACGCGGTCGGTGAACGGGGTGAGCAGGCTGCGCGGCCACAGCCGGAACGCCCGCACGGTGCTGATCTCCGCTCCGAGCACGAAGACCAGGGCGCCGAGGAAGATCCAGGCGAAGAGGCCGAGGACGATGCCGAACAGGCCGTAGGTGGCCGTGGCGCCGCGCAGGATGTGGTGGACGTAGTAGTTGCCGCCCCACTGCACCGTCTGCCAGACGCAGGCCGCGATCAGCGCCCCGCCTGCCACGTGCTGCACGGGCTGCGCCCGGTGGGTGAGGACGTGGTAGGCCGCCATCAGCATGGCGGTGGTGAGGACGATCGCGGCGGCGTTCAGCCCGAGCGTGGAACCCGTCCCGATGCGGGTGCCGAAGATCCGGGGCACCGACGCGACCACGGACAGGGCCGAGGTGAGGATCAGCCCGGCGACCGGCACGACGAGGAAGAGCAGCCCGCGCACCCGGGAGCGCAGTGGGTTGAGCCGTTCGCACCTGGGCACGGCCCAGATGTTGTTCAGCGCGTTCTGAGCCGCCGTCATGACGCCCGATACGCCGTAGAGGCTGCCCGCGATGCCGCCGGCGAGGGCGAACCCGTTGCTGCGGAAGGAGTGGATGTTGTCGCCGATCTGACCGCCGATCACCGGGAACTGGCTGAGGGCCGAGTGCAGCACCTGGTGCTGCAGGTGCGGATCGTTGTGCAGCAGGCCGCTCAGGGCCGTCACGAGCAGGAGCAGCAGGGGGAAGAGCGCGAGGAAGCCGTAGTACGTGAGGAGCGCGGCGAGGTAGGGCCCCTGGTCGTCGAAGAACTTGTAGACGACGGCCAGCGGCAGACCGAGCCACCGGTGCCTGCGCTGAAAGATGTCGACGCGCTGCACGGCTGTCATGTGTTCCCTTCCGCCTCCACTCGCCGGTCCACTCTGCATGAAGAGGCTGCCCGCACCGGGCGCGGTCGCCACCCGCCCGCGGCGAGGGGACGGCGTGTCCCCCAGGTGGCCCAAGCCCGGCGGGCCGCCGCCCGCGAGGACCGCGCACGTCATGTAGGTAATGCGGAGACCATGCCTCGCGCCCAACCCGCCTGCCACCGACAGGAGTCAGTCATGCCCACCATCACGTCCACGGACGGCACGGAGATCTTCTACAAGGACTGGGGGCAGGGCCGGCCGATCGTCTTCAGCCACGGCTGGCCCTTGTCGTCCGACGACTGGGACGCCCAGATGATGTACTTCGCGGGCCGCGGCTACCGCGTCGTCGCCCACGACCGGCGCGGCCACGGACGCTCCGAGCAGGTCGCCGACGGCCACGACATGGACCACTACGCGGACGACCTGGCCGCGGTGGTCGCGCACCTCGACCTCCACGACGCCGTCCACGTCGGCCACTCGACCGGCGGCGGCGAGGTGGTGCGCTACCTCGCCAGGCACGGCACGGGCAGGGCCGCCAAGGCGGCGCTGATCTCCGCCGTGCCGCCGCTGATGCTGCGGACCGACGCGAACCCGGGCGGCCTGCCCAAGTCCACCTTCGACGGCTTCCAGGCCCAGACGGCGCAGTACCGGTCGGCCTTCTACCGCGACCTCGCCGCCGGCCCGTTCTACGGGTTCAACCGCCCGGGGGCCGAGCCCGTCGAGGCGGTCGTCGACAACTGGTGGCGGCAGGGCATGATGGGCGGCGCCAAGGCCCACTACGACGGCATCGTCGCCTTCTCCCAGACGGACTTCACCGACGACCTGCGGAGCATCTCGATCCCCGTGCTGGTCATGCACGGCGACGACGACCAGATCGTCCCCTACGCCGACTCCGCACCGCTGACGGCCGAGCTGCTGCAGAACGCCACGCTCAAGACGTACGCCGGCTTCCCGCACGGCATGCCCACCACCCAGGCCGACGTCGTCAACGCCGACCTGCTCGCCTTCATCGAGGCCTGAGCGGCGGCCCCGCCTGCCCGGCCGGCGGGCCGAGGGAGTGCCGGCCGAGGGAGTGCCGGTCGGCCCAGCTCGCCCGTGTGACGGCGTGGATCGCCGCGCGCGCGTGCTCCGGCGCCAGGCCGGTCGTGCACACCGCGAGGACGTACGGGGGCGCGTCGGCGGGCTCGATCAGGGCCGCGTCGTGCTCCACCCCGTCCACCCAGGCGTTCTTGTTCGCCACCTGGACGCCGGCCGGCAGCGCCGCCGGTATCCCGTCGCGGTACTCCTGCTCGCGGTACGGGGCGAGCAGGGCGGTGTCACCGGCGGCGCCGGCCAGCAGGGCGCCGGCCGCCGCGGCGGTGACGGTGTTGGTGAGCCCGGCCTCGATGGCGGCACGGTCCCCGATGGGACGGGTGACCACCAGGCCCGGGGGTGCGCAGGCAGCGACGGCGGGCAGCCCGACCGCCTCGACCACCAGGCTCGTGGCGAGGTTGCTGCTGGCGCGGATCATCCGATGGCACAGCCGGCCGAGCGTCATGTGCGCGCCGAGCCGCTCCCAGGGCACCTCGTCGTTGTCGTCGGCACGCTGTACGCGGTAGTGGCCGCGCACCACGGAGGGGAACCGGTCGTGGACCAGGACCCGCTCGCCGAGGTCGAGATTCCGGTGCGCGGCGCGCAGGACGGCCGGCTTGATCAGGCTCGCCGCGTAGTGCGTACGGTCCGCCTGGTGCGTGAAGGCGGCCCGTTCGTCCAGGCGGGAGCACCACACCAAGACGACGCCTCCGTCCGCACGCCGGGCGGCGAGCGCCGCGCCGAGGTGAGGCGTGTCCGGGGCGGGGCCGGTCACTGCGGCTGGGTGAGCTCGACCGGCCGGCCGGTGAACTTGCGCACCAGGACGACCACCACCCCGATCGCCAGCCAGATCAGGCCGCCGATCTGGGCCTTGGCGTCGGCGTTCCAGAGCACGTAGGCGATGATCGCGAACCCGATCAGCGGCACGGCCAGGTGCACGCCGTAGGTGCGCTGCCGCTTCTTGACCAGGTAGTACACCCCGACAGTGACGTGCAGCATCAGGAAGGAGAACAGCGCGCCGAAGTTGACCAGACTGGACAGGAGACCGACCTGGCCGACGAAGAAGACGCCGAGGATCAGGCTGACGGCGCCGACCAGCAGCACGGCGCGCTGCGGGACCTTGCGCCGCGGGTCGACGTGCGCGAGGAACTTCGGCAGCTGCCCGTCGCGGGCCATCGAGAACAGCAGGCGCGATGTCGCCGCCTGGGCCGCGAGCGAGTTGGCGAGGGCGGCGGACAGCGCCACCGTCAGCGCGACCACGACCTTGAACCAGGTGCCGCCGACCAGCCGCGCGACGGTGTAGAAGGCGTCGTTGGTGGCGGTGTCGCCGGCGAAGTGCGTCTTCCCCGGCAGCAGCAGCCCGGCGAGGAAGGTCTGCACGACGAAGAGTCCCGCCACCATCAGCAGGGACAGCACGGTGGCACGGCCGACCATCTTCGAGCCGCCCTTGACCTCCTCGGCCAGCGTCGAGATGGCGTCGAATCCGAGGAAGGACAGGGCCGCCACGGAGATCGCGCCGAAGACGAAGCTGACGTGGAACTGGTCCGGGTTGTACAGCGGATCCCAGCTCCAGTGCGCCCCGTTGACACCCCTGGCGACCGCGATGACGCCGAGGACGATGAAGAGGGCCAGGACGAGCGCCTCACCGATCAGGAAGACGGTGTTGGCCATCGCGAACAGCTTGATGCCCGCCAGGTTGACCACCGTGTTGACCGCCACGAAGATCACCACCCACACCCACTGCGGCACGCCGGGCACGACGGACCCGAGCGCGGCCGCGCCGGTGACGTACAGCAGGGTCGGGATCAGCAGGTAGTCGAGCAGGATCGCCCAGCCGGCCAGGAAGCCGGCGGGCGCGCCGAGCCCGCGCCCCGCGTAGGCGTAGACCGAGCCGGCCACGGGGAACGCGCGCGACATCGAGCGGTAGCTGAACGCGGTGAAGATCATCGCGACGCATCCGATGGCGTAGGTCAGCGCGACCATGCCCTTGGACTCGTTGAACACCGAGCCGTAGATGGCGAACGGCGCGGTGGGCACCATGAAGACGAGCCCGTAGATCAGCAGGTCCTTCATGCCGAGGCTGCGCTTGAGCTCCTGGGTGTACCCGAACTCGGCGAGCGCCCGCTCCCCGGACGCGGGGCCGCTGCCTTGCGCGCTGCCGCCGCCTTGCGCACTACGGACCATGCCGAACCTCCTGCCGACCGTGCTGAGACCTGGCCATCCTGATGAAAGAATGGTCAGAAAACAAGACCTTAAGTTCGCCGAGGCGAGGACGGGCTGGCAGGCTGAGCCAGGGCGCAGCGGTGAGGGAGGGGATCGCGTGGTCCACGAAGAACGTCCGGGTACGCAGCCGGACGCGGACGCGTCGCCGGGGCGGGGCGGCCTTGGCACCCTGCGGGTGCCGAGCGCCGTGGACCAGGTGGCCGACCGGCTCCTCACCGCGATCGCACTCGGCGAGTTCAGCGTCGGCGAACGCCTGCCCGCGGAGCGCGAGTTGGCCGCGATCCTGGGCGTGAGCCGGCCGACGGTACGCGCGGCGGTGGCGAGGCTGCGCGACATCGGATGCCTCGACGTCACGCGCGGCAGGGCGGGCGGCCACTACGTGCGCTCCGGGTGGCGGGAGGAGTCGGCCCCCGCCGTGCGGCGCACACTGGAGCCCCGATGGGAGCAGACCAAGGCGCTGCTCGACGCCCGCGGCCTGGTCGAGTCGCTGATCGCCAGGACGGCGGCCGAGCGGCGGGACGCGCGGGACATCGAGCGGATGACCGCCGCGCTCGCCGAGTACACGGAGGCCGCGACGGCCCCGGCGACTGGGCCAGGCGCGGGACCAGGCGCGGGGCCGGCCGCCGGGACGCGGATCCGGCGGTCGGACGCCGCGCTGCACCACGCGATCACGCGGGCGGCGAAGAACGAGCCGCTCGCGCTCTACAGCCGGCAGCTGCTGCGTGACATCAGCGCGGGCTTCCCGATCGAGCCGTACCGGGGCAACGCGACCGAGCGCGCGCTGGCCGACCACCGCGCGCTGACGGACGCGGTCGTCGCGGGCGACGGGGACACCGCGGCGAGCGTGGCAGCGCGCCACTTCGACCTGACGGAGCAGGCGCTGCGCGCAGCCCTGGAACGCAGCCTGCGCCCCGCCGACCGGCCCGCGCCGGAGGCGTGAGGCCTCTCGCCGCGCTTACGCCCTGAGCCCGTCCAGCATGGTCTCGATGATCGGTTCGAGGTAGTCGGGGGAGCCCTCGATCCTCGCGATGGCCACGATCAGGTCGAAGATCTGCTCCAGCGTGAGGTCGTCGCGGATCTCGTGTGCGTCCTGCGCGGCGGCCAGCAGCGGCCGTCCGGCGTCGAGCGCCCGTCCGCGGCGGCTGGGGACACCGCCCTCACCGGCGTGGACCAGCAGCTCGGACACGATGAGGCGCTTGTGCGGGATGAAGTCGAACTGGCGGCGCAGCCAGACGGTGAGCGCCTCGCCCGGAGCCTGGCCCTCCTCGATGACCGCTGCCTCGCAGAGCGCGTCGACCTCGTCGGCGTAGAGCGCTTCGAGCAGCTCACGGCGCCCGGGGAAGTTGCGGTACAGCGTCGCCATGCCGACGCCCGCGCGCCGCGCGATCTCGGCCATGGAGAGGGACGTCCCGCCGCCGGCGAAGGCGTCCCGGGCGACCGCGAGGATCCGGTCGCGGTTGCGTTCGGCGGCGGCCCGCCTGGTGGGGAACGACGCCTTGTCCGAAGCCATGTCGCTGGTCCCTTCGCTCCTGGCGCTCTGCGCCTGCCACCCGGATCGCGGCAGTGGTGGACAGCCTATCCGGTATCGCTCTACAGTTGGCGGACAGCCTATCCGCCATTTCTCGCAGGCGTGCCGGACAGGCGATCCGGCCATCCGGCCGTCCAGCGATCCGGCCATGCGTCAAGGAGCTGCCCCATGTCTCACGAACGTCCCAGTGTGGCGACGGTGACGTCCCCCACGCGGCCCGCGGCGCAGGAGGTCGCCAAGCCGGGCGTGCGCCTGGCGGCCGTCGCCGCGATCGCGTGCGTCGCCCAGTTCATGGTGGTGCTCGACTCCAGCATCGTGAACGTCGCGCTCCCGTCGATGAAAGCGGGCCTCGGCCTGTCGGTCACCGCGCAGCAGTGGGTCGTCAACGGGTACCTGATCACGTTCGGCGGCCTGCTGCTGCTCGCCGCGCGCGCCGGCGACCTGTTCGGCCGCCGGCGGGTCTTCCAGACAGGTCTCGCGGTCTTCACCGCGGCCAGTCTCTTCGGTGGGCTCGCCCAGGGCGGCTGGATGCTGCTGGCGGCACGCCTGGTCCAGGGCGCGGGCGCCGCCGCGCTCGCGCCGTCGAGCCTGAGCCTGATCACCGCGAGCCACACCGAGCCCGCCGCCCGTACGCGCGCGATGACGTGGTGGGGCGTCGCGGCCTCCTCCGCGGGAGCCGCGGGCACCGTGCTCGGCGGGCTGCTGACCGCGTCGCTGAGCTGGCGCTGGGTGATGCTGGTCAACGTCCCGATCGGCGCGGGTCTGCTCGCCGCGAGCCTGGCCTGCCTGCGGCCCTCCGCGTCCGCCTCCGCCGGGCGCGGATCCGGCACAAACCGGCCCGTGGACCTGCCGGGCGCCGTGACGATCACGCTGTCGGCCGCCGCGATCGTCTACGGCGTGTCGATCGCCCCTGACCACGGCTGGGGCTCGGCCGAGGTCCTCACGCTGCTGATCGGCGGGCTCGTGCTGCTCGCCGCGTTCGTCGCGATCGAGCGCCGCGCGGCCGAGCCGCTGGTCCCGCCCGCGGTGTTCGCCCTCCACAACGTGCGGATCGGCAACGTCCTGACCCTGTGCCTGGGCGTGGTGATCATGACGCCGCTGTTCTTCCTCTCCCTCTACCTGCAGCAGGTGCTGGGGCACAGCGCGCTGCGCACCGGACTCTCGCTGCTGCCGATGGCCGCCGTGATCAGCGTCGGGGTCCTCGTCTCGCAGAGGCTGATCCCCGCGATCGGCCCGCGGCGCCTCGTGGTGGGCGGCGCCCTGGTCACCGCCGCGGGTCTGGTGTGGCTCGCCCGGCTGCCCGCCGACCCCGGCTACGTGGGCGACATCCTGCTGCCCACCCTGGTCGTCGGCGCCGGTACGAGCATGATGATGATGCCGGCGATCGTCGCGGCGACGGCCGGCGTCGCCCCGCGCGACGCGGGCGTGGCCTCGGGCCTGATCAACATGTGTCGCCAGCTCAGCGGGGCCCTGGGCCTCGCGGTCCTGGTCACCGTCGCGTCCACCGTCACCGACCACAGCCGGGCGGCCGGCGCCGCGACCGGCGCCGCGGCCGTCGTCGACGGCTACCGGGTCGCGTTCTACGTCATCGCCGCGATCAGCGTCGCCTCCGCGCCGCTCGCGCTCCTGCTGAGGACGGCGGCGCGGACGGGCGAGCCGGTCAGGGAGTGAGCAGGGTCTTGATGGCGCGGCGCTCGTCCATCGCCTTGTAGCCCTCGGCGACCTGGTCGAGCGGCAGGGTGAGGTCGAAGACCCTGCCCGGGTCGATGCGTCCCGACTGGACGAGGCGGATGAGGTCGGGGAGGTAGCGGCGCACGGGGGCGGGGCCGCCGCGCAGGCCGGCGTGGGAGAAGAACAGCTCCTGCCCGTCCACGGCGACGCCGTGGGGGACGCCGACGAACCCGACGTTGCCGCCGGGGCGTGCGGAGTGCAGGGCCTGCCGCATGGATTCGTCCGTGCCGACGCACTCCAGGACGCTGTCGGCGCCGATCCCGCCGGTCAGCTCCTTGATCCGCCGGACGCCCTCGTCCCCGCGCTCGGTGACGACGTCGGTCGCGCCGAACTCCCGGGCCAGCTCCTGCCGGGGCTCATGGCGTGACATGGCGATGATCCGCTCGGCGCCCATCGCCCTGGCCGCGATCACCCCGCACAGGCCGACCGCGCCGTCCCCCACCACCACGGCGGTCGAGCCGGGCCCGACCTCGGCGGCGTCGGCGGCCCACCAGCCGGTGCCCATGACGTCCGAGACGGCCAGCAGGGACGGCCACAGGTCCTCGCCGGGCACGCCGTCGGTCGCCACCAGGCTGCCCTGCGCGTTGGGGATCCGCACGTAGTCGGCCTGGCACGTGGACATGAACTCGCGGTTCAGACAACTGGACTGGAAGCCGTTCTCGCAGTTGGCGCAGGTGTTGTCCGAGGTCGCGAACGAGCCGACCACGAACTGGCCGGGCGCGACCGCGGTGACCCCGGAGCCGACCTCCTCGACGAAGCCGACGTACTCGTGCCCCATCGGATGGGGTTCGTCGACCGGCTCGACACCGCGCCAGGGCCACAGATCGGAGCCGCACACGCAAGTCACGGCGGTACGGATGATCGCGTCCGTGGGGTGGAGGATCTTCGGGTCGTCCAGCGTCTCGAAGCGGACGTCACCGGGTGCGTGAATCACTGCTCCGCGCATCAGAGGGACACCTTTTCGTGCTCGGGGGCGGGCGGCGCGCCGCTGGGCGGGCGCCGCGTGCGGTCGCGTGCGGGGCGCGCCCGCGTCGGCCCTCGTCCGTGGCCGGCGCGGAAGCACCACGTCATCCAGGTAACCCTTTTCGGCCACGTGTACCGAGTCACTGCCGAAGGGTGTACCGGCAGTACCTCCCCGCCGCTTCAGCGGCCCTGGCGCCCTTGACAGCGCAGAGGCCCGATGGGATCTTTCGCTCGAACCTGTTCGGCTGGCTCCACGTAGCACGCAATTGCACACAAACCCCAACGCGTGTTTCCGGCACCCGCGGTGCCGCCCGGGAAGAGGGATGACAGGACCATGACCGAACTGACGCGGCGCAAGTTCGTGGCCCTCTCCGCGGGCGCGGCCGGTGCGGTGGTCGCGGGGGCCTCGGCAGTGGGCGCGGGCACCGCCGCCGCGGCCGAGACGGCCCGGTCCACCGCCGGCGACCTGACCGCCGCCAAGCACATCGTGATCGTCATGCAGGAGAACCGCGGCTTCGACCACTACTTCGGCACGCTCAAGGGCGTACGCGGCTTCGCCGACCGCAGCGCGATCCGGATCGCCGGCGGCCACAGCGTCTTCAACCAGCCCAACGGCTCAGGACGCCAGTACCCGTGGCAGTTCAGCGCGACATCGCCGTCCGGGGGCGCGGACCCCGAGCGGATGGCGCAGTGCAGCGGCGACCTCGCGCACGGCTGGTCCGACCAGCACACGGCCTGGAACGGCGGCAAGCTCGACGCCTGGGTGGCCGCCAAGGGCAACGTCCGCACCCTCGGCCACCTCACGCGCGACGACATCCCCTTCCACTACGCGCTCGCCGACGCGTGGACCATCTGCGACGCCTACCACTCCTCCGTCATCAGCGCGACCGGCCCGAACCGCACCTACCACTGGAGCGGCACGATCGACCCGGCCGGTACGGCGGGAGGTCCTGCCATCGACGGCGGGTCGGAGTCCGGCCTGCGCTGGCAGACGTACGCGGAGGCGCTGGAGGACGCGGGCGTGAGCTGGAAGCTCTACCAGAACGCCGACGACAACTTCTCGGACAACGCCCTCGCGTACTTCACGCAGTTCGCCGACGCCCCGTCCGGCAGCGCGCTCGCCACCAAGGGCATGGGCTCGGTCCCGCGCAGGACGGGCAGGACCCCGGACGACATCGCCGCGGCCGTCGCGGCCGACGTGAAGGCCGGCACACTCCCCCAGGTCTCCTGGATCGTCTCGGACCAGGCCTCCTCCGAGCACCCCTACGCCACTCCGGAGGACGGCGCACACTTCGTGCACGAGGTGATCAACGCGCTCGCCGCCGACGAGGACGTCTTCAACTCGACCATCATGCTGCTCAACTACGACGAGAACGACGGCTTCTTCGACCACGTCCCGCCTCCCGTGGCCCCGTCCGGCACCGCGGGCGAGTTCGTGAACGGCACCAACATCGGCCTCGGCTTCCGGGTCCCGATGATCGTCATCTCCCCGTGGAGCCGCGGCGGCTGGGTCGACTCCCAGGTCTTCGACCACACCTCGGTGCTGCGGTTCCTGGAGAAGTGGACCGCGGCCATCGGCAAGCCGGCCACATGCCCGAACATCAGCGACTGGCGCCGCCAGGTCTGCGGCGACCTGACCAGCGCGTTCGACTTCGCCCACCCCGTCTACGGCCTGCCGTCGCTGCCGGACACCTCGGCCACCATCGGTCTGGCCGTCTGCGCGCCGGTGGCCAACCCCGCGCCCGTGGACAACGCGCTGCCCGCCCAGGAGCCGGGCACCCGGCCCGCCCGGGCGCTGCCGTACCAGCCGAGCGCCAACCTCGACCGCTTCACCTTCGGCTCCAACGGCGCCGTCCAGTACTGGATCGCCATGGCCAACGGCGGCTCCGCGGCGACCCACTTCTCCGCCTACGTCAACGCCTACCGCGGCGGCGGCCCCTGGCAGTACACGCTCGCGCCGAACGCCACGACCGAGGACTTCTTCAACTGCGGGCCGGCCTTCGGCGACGGCCCCTACGACCTCACCGTCGTCGGCCCCAACCGCTTCCAGCGCCGCTTCCGCGGCGACGCCGGCAAGCCGGGCACCGATCTCGCCGTGACCGCCTACTACGCCGACGCCCCGACCACGGGCAAGCTCGCCGTCTTCTTCAAGCTTGCGAACAACGGCAGCACGTCGACGACCTTCACCATCACCGCCAACGCCTACCGCTCCGACGGCCCCTGGACCTACACCGTCCAGCCCGGCTCGTCCACGAGCGACTTCTTCAACACCGTCTACTACTGCCACGGCTGGTACGACTTCACCGTCACCGCGAGTACGGACTCCAGCTGGTCCCAGCGCTTCACGGGCCACCTCGAAACAGGCGAGCCGAGCCTCAGCGGCTGACCCCGGCGGGGGCGCCGCCGACGACATCACCGCGTTCCTCCGCGGCGGAACGGTGGTCAACCGCCGGTGCGTACCACGATAATTCGTGGCATGCAGACCGCCGGTGCAGCACACTTCGCCGTGGACTCCTGGGCCCAGCAGGCCGGGTGGTCGAAGGCTGCCGACCGGCAGAAACGAGCCATCGGACGGGTGCGGGCCTGGGCGCTGTTGTGCGGAGTGCTGGCAGCCGTGTCGGGAGCGGGGGCCGCCCAGCTCGGGAGCGGTCATCCGAACGCGGCACGGTGGGCCGCCTTCGCCGCGGCTGTCGCGGCGGGGGCCGTACCGTTGCTCAACCGGCAGGTGGGGCGGACGCAGGTGCAGGACTGGACACGGCTGCGATCGATCAGCGAGGCGTACAAGACCGAGATCTACCGCTTCCTCGCCGGCGTCGGCCCTTACCGGAGCACGGCAGACGCGCCCGCACTGCTGCAGCGCACCGTCGACGGCATACGCGCGGAGGCCGCCGACCTGCTGCCGCACATCGCGGGCATGACCCTCGACCCGTCCAGGCCGCTCCCGGCGGTAAGCGATGTCGACTCCTACGTGCAGGTCAGGCTGCGCGGCCAGATCACCGGTTACTACCGGCCACGGGCCGCCCGGATGCACCGCCGGCTGAGGGCAGTGCGCCGCGCGGAACTGGGGCTCGGCGCCCTGGGAGTGCTGCTCGCGGCGGGGAGCGGCGCCTTTCACGTCGAACAGCTGGCGGCCTGGGTCGCGGCGGTGTCCACCGTGGCGGCGGCGCTCGTGGCCTACGCCACCGCGGCCAAGTACGAATACCAGGAGCTGGAGTTCCTGCGTACGGCCGCCGAGTTGGAGCGGCTACTCTGCGAGTGGGACGTGTCGGCCGATCACGGTCCGGCGGCGCAGGACACACTGGTGAGCCGGTGCGAGCACGTCATCTCGGTACTCAACGACACCTGGATGGTCAAGTGGACGTCCGAGGCTTAGCCGTTGCCCCCGTGGGCGCAAGGCCCAAGTCCTGTGCGTGCCGCAGACGCCGGCCTGCCACCTTTGCCATGGCCTTGTTGCTCAGGCAGCTCGGGCACCACGGTACGCGCACGAGCACCCCGGCCCTCGTGGCCACGTAGAGCGAGCCGGAGCCGGCTGCCGCCGGCAGGGTGAGCAGGGACCTCACGCCACCGGGAATGTGCGAAAGCACCTGCCGTGGCATGGCGTTGTCGCTCGGGTGAAGGACGACGGAGCCGTCGCTGTATCCGATGGCGAAGGCCGCGCCGGTCGGGTCGTAGGCCGCGGCGAGAGCGAGAACGGAGTCCGGTGGTGCGTCCATGAGAGTGTCCCACCGGTAGCCGTCGTGGCCCTCGGGGCGAGCGATCTGCGTACAGCCGGACACGCCGGTTCCGGTACCGACGGGCAGTATGCGGGGGCCGGGTGCGGTGGCGATGGCCTCGATGCCTGGCGCACAGCCCACCCGGTGGAGCAGGACAGGCGCGGACCCGGGGACGGCGCTGTCGACGTCGCCCTTGACCGTGGTGAGGAAGAGGCCGTCGCCCGACGGGTCGAGGGCGACGGCCGTGACGCCTGGCTGAGGCACATCGATCCGGCCGGTCACCCGCAGCGAGCCGGCGTCGACCACGAGGATGTCGGAGTACAGACACGGCACGTAGAAGTGGCGGCCGTCGCGGGCGTAGACGGGTCTGCCCGGTGTGCAGCCGGACGGTGTGGCGACGGGCGTGGTCGCGCCCGTCGCCAGGTCGACCACACGCACGCGGCCCGCCGCATCCCCCACGGCCGCCACGACCGCGTGCTTGCCACCCCGGTCGGACGCCGCGAAACTTATCGTGCCGTGGACCTTCAGGGTCCGGACGACTGTGCCCGAGTGCGCGGCCAGCAGCCGCAGTTCGCCGTTCCGGCTCGCGACCCACAGATGCGCGGTGTCCTGCGCGGGGAAGAGGTCCTGGAACCACGAGCCGGGCTCGTCCAGCAGCAGCTTCCCGTCGGCGAGTTTCCAGGAGACGACGGAGGAACCCGCCAGGCCCCAGATCCTGTCCCCCTTCGCCGCCCACGCCACGTCCGTGACAAGCCCCGGTGCTCCGGCCAGGACGTCCCGTACGGTGCCACGGCCGATGTCGACGAGGGCGATCCCGGCATCCGTGGGTACCGCCACCCACCGCTGGTCGGGTGAGAGCCGGGCGGTCCCGCGGGCGGCGGCAGGCAGGACGACCCTGCGCAGGGAGCCGTCGCCTGACAGCACTTCCAGACGGGCGGAGCCGGCCCGGGACGTCACGGTCGGGGCACCGTCCGCCGAGGGCTTCTCTCCCACGCCGCCCGCCCCGGAGCGCGTTGCCGAGCGCCGCGTGCGGTCAGCGGCTCCACGCGCCCAGGTCGAGCCGTCCTCTGCGGTGACCCGCACCAGAGCACCGACCGTCGGGGTGGCGAACCGCCGTCCTGCGACGGGGAGGGTGAACGCGTCGTCGGGCAGGTCCACCGCGAGTGCGGCTTCGAGGATCTGGGCGTCCGCCACCGACTCGTCGGAGCCGAGTCCCGAGGCAAGTCGCAGCCCCCGGTAGGGGTCCGCGTCGATCACGGCGAGCGCGGCACGGGTGTCGCTGAAGCGGTCGGACTGCGCCGCCAGCCTCTTGTTGACCTCCTTCTCCACGCCGGGCGCGACCTGCCCCGAGACGTAGGCGACGAGCAGCAGAAGAGTCAGGGCACCGGACGCCGCGGTCTGCCGCCTGGTGCGCCGTCGGCTCGCCGCGATGTAGGCCGACTCCACTGCGGACAAAGCGCGTTCGCCGCGCAGGGCGTCGAACTTTCGGCGCAGCCGCCAGGGCGCGAGGCCCTTGTGCGACCGGCCGTCGGCGTCCCAGTCCCGCGCCCTCACGGACAGTTCGGTCGCCGTCCCGTGCCGGCGGGCGGCCTGCCGCCAGGCGCGGGCGACTTGTTGCGCGGCCGTGTCGACGTCCCGTCCGACGGGGACCTCCAGCCGCACCTTGCCGTACCGCAGGGCGTATGCCGCCTCGGTGGCGCAGGCCGACGAGGCACGCCAGTGCTCCGAGTCGCAGACGAGGAAGAGGTCGCATGCCTGGACGGCGTCCTCGACCTCGTCCCGCCACGGTACGGAGAACGGAATGCCCTCACGGTCGATCCAGCACCGCACACCCTGCCCCGTCAGGTCGCGGACCAGCGCATCGGCCCACGAACTGTCCTGCCTGCTGTAGGAGATGAAGACGCTGTGCAGCATGTCAGTCCTCCACCGGCGTGGACGGTTCCGGCAGCGGCCGGCACTCGTGGGCGTCGAGCGTGCGCCGGGTCGCGGCGTCCACGTTCTTGAGCTGGCGAGGGATCCAGCAGCCGTTCAGCCGCGCCTTCAGGCGGGCTATGAGCCCCTGGTCGGTGGTGCAGCCGGGGCAGGACGGCACCCGCCAGAGCAGACCGTCACCCGCTCTCACCAACGGAGACGTGCCGGACCACCCGGCAGCCGTGGCCGGTTGGCCGCCCGGAATGCGCCAGCTCGCCACCACGCGTGGGACATCGTCACCCATCCGCAGCGAGACCACCGCCACCTCGCCGCGCGAAGTGGCGGCCACCAGTTGGGAGCCGTCCGCCGATAGAGCCATGACGGAAATGGCGTCGTTGAAGAGGCGAAGGGAGAAGCCGTTGCGCCCGGCCGGCTTGACCAGGATGCGCCCGCCGTCGGCGCGTACCGTCGCCGTCGGACCGTCGGCGCCCGCTTTTGTGCTGAGGCCTGCGTCGGGGGGTGGGGTGTGCGCGGGAAGTGGCCCGGGGGGCGCCTGCCACAGGGTTGTGTTGTACAGCCCCCAGCAGCCCAGTTGATCGCCGTAGAGGGACATCTCGAGGATCCGCAGCTGCGGCACGTCGCTGCACACGGTCCCGAGGTCGCCGCCGTCAGCCAGCCGGACGACGTGCGCCGGCTGGTCCTGCCCGCCCACGACCACGCGCCCGTCTCGCAGGAGGCCCATCGTCTCGGTGCGGTCGGGCACCGCGACGCCGGTGGCGGCGGGCGCGTGACCGGGGACGAGCCGCCACAGCTGCCGGTCGGCTCCGGCGAAGACCGCGGAGACCTCGTCGGGCGCGACCGCGCCTGCCGCGATCAGCGGCTTGCCGGTGTCGGCGCTCGCCAGGACCGCACCGGTCAGGGCGTTCAGCAAGCGGTAGTGGCCCGGTGCCGCAACCACCAGGGCGCGAGCGCCGCCGTCGCCGGTCGGCCTGACGTCCAGCAGTTCGTCGTAGCGTGGACCGACGGAGCGGAAGGCCCCGTCATGGACGGAGCCGACGACGAGTTGGTGCCGGCGCCCCACCACCACGTCACCCCGCCGGGTCATCCCGGCGACGGCGTATCCGCTCTCCACGTGCGCGAACCGGCGTACCTTCCGCGACAGGAGGTCGATCACCGCGGTGCCCTTCTTTCCGACAGCCACGACCGTACGGCCGTCGCCTCCGGCCGCGATGTCGGCGTAGCCCGCGCCCAGGCGAATCTGCCGGCGGACCGCGCCCTGGTGGACGTCGTAGAGGCCGAGGCTGTCGACGCCGGTGGGAACGTCGCGCACGAGCAGGGCCGCCTGCCCGCCACCGGGCAGGAGCGCCACGCCGTCGATCGTCTCGGAGCGCCCGCCGATTTCCACGACGGGTTCGCCGAGCGACCACGGCAGAGACAGCAGCGAGGCCAGCGACTGCCGCGCCAGCGACTTCTGGTGTGCGTTGCCGCGCAGCAGCAGCGAAGCCGATTGCAGCGAGGTCCACTGCGGCATGACGCGACTGACCGCGGGGTCCCCGAAGGAGACGAGCGCGTTGAAGTCCGTGCCTCTGGTCTTCAGGATGCGCGGCAGCGTCACGGCCACGATCAGCGCCATGGCGACCGCGAACACCGTCGCCACCGTGCGGCGGCGCCGCGTGCGCCGCCGTTGCTTGCCGGTGTGCCGGTAGGACGCCTGCACGAAGTCCCCGACGGAACCCGAGGTGTCGATATAGCCGTCCTCCCGCAGCAGGGCGAGGAGTTCACGAGCCTCGGCCGCCTGCCGGTGGTCCCCGATAAGGCGCTCAGGACTGCGCTCCGCCCCGGTCCACGCGTCCGCCTGGGCGCGCAGGTTGCGCAGCTCGCGCACGTGCCGGGGGTCGCTGACGGCGGCGACGAACACCATGCCGAATGCGTCGACCGGCGAATTCACGTCCAGATTGACCCAGTTGAGCGACCGCAGCCATTTCGGCGCGCGACTGCTGCGTACGCCGTCGACCCGCACCGGCACCACGCGCGCGCCCTGGCAGCCGTCGACCCGTTCCTGCCACACGGGGTCGTCCACCGACGACTCGGATATGACCACGACAGCGATGTCCGCGGACCCGGCGTCGTCGCCCGGAGCCAGCCCGACGTCATGGAGGAAGCGGCATAACGACCGGCTCACGGCGGCATCCTCGGCGACCGCGACCACCGCGATGTCGGGAACGGCTCTTTTCGCAGGCATGCGTCATGACATCACAGCAGGAGTCGCCTCAAAAGGCGATCAGAGTGAGAGGACTGCCGTGACGAGGCGGATTCGTACCCCGAAGGCCCGAGGGGCGCACCGGCTTCACGCGGTATGTCCAGCGGGCCGTACACATGTGGCGTAGCCGCCTCGATCGGAGGGCCACGCACACGGGTCGACACGAAAGGAAGACGTTTACAACCGGGGCGGTCCCGGTACACCAGTCCAGCAGATCCTCGAGCCGTGTGCCGGGCCCAGGCCGACCGATTTGTTGAAATGGATGTGCACGTGGACAAGAAAGAGCTCATCGAAGCCACCCTGCCGAAGACGGGTGGCGGCATCTCGGCCGACGCGGTCGAAACCGTCATTGACGCGCTCTTCGGGACAGTGGAGACGCCAGGTTCGATCGCCGAGGCGGTCAAAGCGGGAGAGCACGTCACGCTCCTGGGCTTCGGCGGTTTCGAGCCCGCTGAGGGGGATCCGTCCAGCGCCGTCAGACTGCGCCCCGGCAAGGCGCTCGTCGCGTTCATGCACTCGAACTAGCCGTTTCCGAAAAGACGCGAAAGGTCAGGAACCCATGAGCTCATCCACTCCCGCCTACACAGTCCCCGGACTCTCCGTCGAAACGGGCGGCGAGGTCACGCGCCTGCTGAATCTGCGTCTGCACGCCCTCAACGATCTCGCTCTCACGCTCAAGCACGTGCACTGGAACGTGGTGGGTCCGCACTTCATCGCCGTTCACGAGATGCTCGATCCGCAGGTCGAGGCAGTGCGCGGAATGGTCGACGAGACTGCCGAGCGCATCTCGACCCTGGGCGGCTCACCGCACGGCACGCCGGGCGCGCTGGTGAGCGAGCGCACGTGGGACGACTACGACATCGGACGCGCCGGTGCCATCGAGCATCTGGGAGCGCTCGACCTCGTGTACACCGGCGTCATCACCGAGCACCGAAGCGTCGTGGACGCCACCGAGGAGACCGACCCCGTCACTCAGGACATGCTCATCGGCCAGCTGCGCAACCTCGAGCTGTTCCAGTGGTTCGTCCGCGCCCATCTGGAGACCGCCGGCGGCCGGCTCAGCACCGGGGACGCCGCCACGGAGCGCGAGGCCGCCTCCCGCGCCGGCGAATCCGACCGTGCCTGATGGCCTGATGGCCACCGGTACGTCCCGAGCACACCTGGTACCGCCCGAAAGGCGAAGCCTGGCTGGAGGCCGACGAGTACGGCCCAGGTATCCGCGCCGGCCTCGAACAGACCCTCGCGAACATCAAACGCGTCGTGGAGGGCAGCAGCACCGACCGGGCGTGAGGCGCCGAGGTGCGAGGTCCTGTTCGAGCCGTGACAGTGGATGAGGGGCTGTATCTCTGCCTGGGAGGAACACGGTCATGGCCAAGGACAGCTCGCGGAAGAAGGCGCCGGCCAAGGGCGACAAAGTCGCCTGGAGCAGCCACGGCAGCGAGACCACGGGAAAGGTGGAGGACAAGGTCACCAAGCGCACGAAGGCCGCGGGGCGCACGGTGGATGCCTCTCCTGAGGACCCGCAGTACCAGGTGCGCAGTGACAAGTCCGGCCGGTCGGCCGTGCACAAGCCGTCGGCGCTGAAAAAGAAGAAGTAGCGCCGTGGCGAGTGACGAGCAGCGCAGGACGTGGGACGAGTTCCGGGACCTGGTCAACATGACCCCGTCCGAGCTGGAGAAGTGGCTGGACACCGATGAGTCGCAGGCTGCCGGACAGCACAAGGACGGCGACGGCGAGTCCGTCGGTCATGCCTCGGGACGGCGGATCGTCTCCATCCTGCGCAAGAAGAAGGGCGACCTGTCCCCGGCGGACTACGACCACATGAGCGACGTGGTCGGCTACGTCCGCCGGCATCGCGCGCAGCGGCCGTCCGGCGACGTCCGCGACTCGCGCTGGCGGCACTCCCTGATGAACTGGGGCCACGACCCCCTCGCCGAATAGCCGCGCCGCGCCGCACGACCGCGCCGCACAGCATCGCCGCACCGCCTCACCGCACAGCCTCGCCGCGGTGCGCGCCCCGTCGTGCCGAAGGCCGCCCCCGCGCCTACGCTCGGTAGCATGGCGGTCACTCATCGATCAGCGGTGGTCAGGCGGCGCCGGCTCCTCGTGGAAGCGGCGATGAGCCGGCCCGGCATCGCGCGGCTCATCTCCCTCTACCGTTACTTCGCCTTCAATGTGCCGGCGCTCATCACGGCCGTGTCGTTGGCGTTGCTGCTCGGGATCGCCGCTGTGCATCTGTGGCTGCTGTCCGCTGGCTACTCACTGCCGGCCTACTTCCGTGCGTACCTGGCGTTGCTCGCCGCCGGTGCTCTGCTCGCCGCGGTGGGGATCGGGGCGCGGTGGGTCACGGGCGCCCGGGAAGGTTCGGGCGTGTCCCGGCGGGGCGGCCACATGGCGTGGGCGCTGGGCAGCCTGGCGTCGCTTGCTTCGATCGGGATGTACCTCGCGAGCCGCACGCTGGGTCTCCCCGGTCTCGACGTGTTGACGGGCCGGTGGGACTACCCGCTCGGCACCTTCTCGATGATTCTCGCCGGCCTGTTCGTCGCGCTGCACTTCTCGGTCCTGACCGGACTCAACGTGGCCGCGCCCGACCGCCGTGGATGGCGGGACTGATGCCGGGCCGTGCGGCCCCGCGTGAGGAGCTTCGATGCAGCAGTTGAACTTTCCCGTGTGGCTGCGCGTCGAGCACTGGGTGAACGTCCTGTTCCTCACGCTGCTGCTGCGCAGCGGTGTGGAGATCCTCGCCACCCATCCGAAGCTCTACTGGCGCAACGACAGCCACCCGGGCACCGAGTGGGCTCGTTTCACCCGCAAGACGATGCCGGCGAGCCGCCTGTACGACACTCTGGACGAGGAGGAGAGCTATTCGTCCCTCGTGTCGCTGCCCGGCCACAAGCAGCTGGGCATGGGCAGACACTGGCACTTCATCAGCGTCATCGGCTGGATCCTGACCGGCATCACCTACTACGCCCTGCTGTTCGCGACAGGCCAGTGGCATCGCTACATCCCCTACGACTGGTCGCTGTTCTCCACGGCCTGGCAGGACGTACTGACCTACCTCAGCTTCGAGCTGCCGCCCCTGCTGCCGGGCCAGCCCCTCGACGCGGTGCAGAAGCTGGCCTACGCCGTCGTCATCTTCCTGCTGGCTCCGTTCCTGATCTTCACGGGCGCTGCCCAGTCCCCCGCCATCGAGGCCCGCTTCCCGTGGTACGTCCGGCTGTGGGGCGGCCGGCAGGCCGCGCGCAGCCTGCACTCCCTCGGCCTCCTGGCCTTTCTCGCGTTCATCGCCGTGCACCTCATCATGATCGGCTGGTGGGGCTGGCCGGAGCTGAACGCGTTGATGATCTTCGGCCACGTGCAGGATCTGAACTGGGCCATCGGGGCGTCCCTCGCCATCCTCGCCGGCATCGCGCTGCTGCACGTCGCGGCGACGGTGGTCAGTCTGCGGCGGCCGCGTACGGTGCAGCGCGCCCTCGGGGCGGTCGTCACCGCGGCCCGTCGCGTCCTTCTGCGGCCGCTTGAGTCCCGGCAGCACTACCCGCGCCGTGCGGTGTCCGTGGAGCACCGTGTCAACGGCAAACCGCCGTGCTCACTGCGGTACAAGGCGATGGCCGTGCACGGCTTCGTCGACTGGCGGCTGCACGTCGGCGGACTGGTGGAACGCCCGATGGCCTTCAGCCTTCAGGACCTGCGGGAACTCGGCCGACCAAGCACTCAGCGGGTGCTGCACAACTGCGTGCAGGGCTGGTCCAGCGTCGGCGAGTGGGGCGGAGTGCCGCTGCGGACGGTGCTCGATCTGGTCGGGCCACTGCCCGGGGCCCGCTTCCTGTGCTTCATGACGATGCAGGACACCGGCCGGGACGAGCCGAGCGCGGAGGGCGCCGGCCGGTTCTACGAGGTCATCGACCTGAGTCTGGCGCAACACCCGCAATGCCTGCTCGCCTACGACATGAACGGCGGCCCGCTGCCGATCAAGTACGGCGCCCCGCTCCGGTTGCGGCTGGAGACACAAGTCGGCTTCAAGATGGCGAAGTGGATCGAGAGCATCGAGGTGGTCTCCGACTACTCGGCCATCGGCGAAGGCATGGGCGGCTGGCGCGAGGACAACGTCTTCTACGACAAGGACGTGGAAGTGTGACGCCCCGTCCGCCGGCGTCCGGCGTCCCGGTGAGGAGCGCGCTCCGGCCCGAGATCACACCGCTCAGCGAGGAGCAGCGCAGGCGGGCGCACAGCGTGCTGCGCCGCCACGGTGCCGCCTGCCCCGGTTGTGGAAACAGCCGCCGGCTGGCCATCGGCGACGCGCTGCACCTGGGCTTCCTCTTCCTGGACGAGGCGCCGGACGCCTACATGCTCGCGGTGACCTGTCCCCGCCGCAGCTGCCCGGCACGCCGCAGCGGCATCGTGCTGCGCGGCGGAGAGTTCTTGTGAGCGCCAGGCACCGGCCCGGCAGGCGGCTCGCGCGTGCCCCCGCTGCACAAGGGGCAGGCGCCGGCCGGTCAGCTCCGCGGCGGTCTGCCGTCCCCGGAGCCGCGTTGCGGCCCGGGCTCGTCCGGGTTCATGCCGGGCGTGACGGCCTTGCCCTCCTGGACGAGGTGAGCCGGGCGCAGGCCGTGCCTGCCGGTCAGCGCCCATACCGCAAGCGCGACGACGACGATCTGGAGGATCAGGGACGTGAGGCCGAGCGGCTCGAGCCAGTTGCCGTAGTCGTCCTCGTCGGTGGGCACGGGCGTGGCCCGGGTGACGATGTAGCCGATCGACGTCAGCAGGGTGGTCAGCCCGCCCAGCACCCAGCCGAGCCGCGGTCCGCTCGTCAGCAGCAGATAGGCGCCCGCGACGGCGCCGACGGCCGTGGCGATGAAGCCGCCGACGAGGAACGGCACGTCCGCGTCGATGACCTCGTACGCGTGGATACCCGCATCGATCAGCAGCAGCACGCCAGCCAGGACCCGCGCACCGGCGTGTTCAGCGCGGCCTCGTGGCACCGATACGGGACTGTCCAGCACGACCCATCCCCTGCTCGCGGGCGCGGGCAGCGGCTCGTCGATCGACGAGCGCCGCACCACGCGTCAGCGGCCGGCCCGGCAGTGTGCCGGCACCGGCCGCGACCATCCTCGGCGCTCGCCCCATGCCCGCATTCAGGGCGCGCCGCGACGCTGAAGCGGTCAACCAGTGCGGTCCAACGACTCCGGCCCACCGCATGCCTGTCGTCACGTCGTGTGCCTTCGCCCAGATGTCGTGCGCCCCTGCTCAGCGGTCGGTTTCTTCCCCAGGGGCGGCGGCGCCAGGCCGAGTCGGTCGGCCAAGGCAGCGACGTCCCGCAACTCGGCGCACAGGTGCGTGTACCGGATATGGTCGGCCGGCGCGAGCGCACCTCGGTCGTCGTAGTACGTCAGCCGCAGCAGCCGCCCGTGCAAGACGGCCCCCCATCGGATGCTGAAGTCGTAGACCCGCGCGCTGTCAGCGGCACCGTCTGAGTCCTCGGCGAGTTGCCGTAGCTGCTCGACGTGCGTGAACAGCACATCCAGGTCGCCCGCCACCCCCGCTACAGCGCCAGGTGACGGCGCGTGGCGCGTCCTCGGTCGCGGGGTGCGCGTCGGCCATTTGCCCAGTCTCGTCACAGGCGCGCTCACAGGTCCGGTTTTGCGATGCTCAGTACGTACGGTCGGCCCTGCACGGTCAGGTAGACGCGGTCCGGGCCCACGGCGATGCCCGAGACCGGCGCGTTCCTCACCCGAGAGCCGCGCAGCGCCGTCCGCAAGTCGATCGTGGCCAGGACGGTGAACCGTCCGCCCTCGAAGCCCTCGAAACTGTTCGTCTTCAGCACCACCAGGCGATCACGCGTGACGGCGTAGAGCCGATTCTCGTCGGCGCCCAGATACAGCACCGGTTCGCCGAGACGCGCCTGGGCGACCAGCCGGAGTTCGTCGCCCCCGGGCGCCACATCGATCGCGACCAGGCGGTCCGTCCCCTTTTCGGCGGCGTACAAGCGGCTGACCTTCACGAGGTCGCCGGTGGCGGCGCGGGCCTGGAAAGGGATACTCGCCGTTTCCCTCACCTGACCGGCATCGCCTTCGTAATGGGAAACGCGGCGGGGCCCGATCGTGTGGAATTCGATGACACGATTGCGCGCCGGGCCGTCGACCTCCCTGTCGGGACCGGGCCCCAGTGCCACGCGCCTGCGTACCACCACGCGCTGCTGCTGACCGGGCGAGCGCTGGAGGTCGAGGCCGGTCACGAGGGAACCGTCCTCGGACAGGGCCAGCAGCACCTTCGCACCGGCGTCCGCGGACACGAAGGCAGGTGCCTGCCCGGCTCGCAGGAGCCTCTCCGTGCGCAGTGTCGTGGCGTTCACGACAGCGATTCGGTCCGAGCGCGGCTCTGGCACATACACGGCTGTCCCACCTGTGACGCTGGGCGCCAGATTCTCGCCCAGGCGCGGCATTGGAGGCGAGGTGCTGGTGCGGGCGCTCACCCGGCACGCCGAGACGACCGGAGTGATCCTCACGACGCGTGATGCCGCACCGGCGAGAGCGAGCACGGCATGCGCCTTGGGCGACCAGATCGGCGCCCGCACCGTCGTCCCCACCCGTACGACGGCCACCCGCTGCCCCGTCTCGGAAGCGCTCCCGCCCGCCGCACTCCCGCCCGCCGCGCAGCCCGATGCGACGGTCATCCCGGCCACCGCCAGTACGAGTGAGCGTCGAAACACCGAACTCTCCGTTCGCACGACCAAGCAAAGACGCGGGGACTGACCTGGGACAGCGGAAGGACGCGCTTTCCATGCAATCGCGCCGCACATTCCCGCGCCAGCCGACCACACCCGAACGAAAAGACCCGGCGCCGGGAGCCGAGTGACGTCCCGACGCCACGGGAGCGTCGATGCCCGGAGGGCGCCACGGGTGACCAGGCCATACGCTGAAGTCGTGAGCGTGCTGCGGTATCAGCGGCGTGCACGGGTAGTCGCTGGGGACGGCGCCGCATGGTGCGCGCGTGACGACGGGAGGTCAGATGCTTGTCGGCCAGGTACTTCACCGGTCGGGTGTCCGTAGTACGCACCTGCAACTGGCGTCCCTCGGATCGGTCGCGCTGTGCATCGGCTTCTGGGCCCGCGCGAAGGGCTACGACCAGGACGAGCGGGGCAACGCCGAGCGTCGGGCGCTGTTCGTCGGACTCTGGCCGCCGATGTTCTGGCTGATGGGCCAAAGCGTGGAGGCTTACGAGCGATGACCAGGGCGATCGAGACGGGCGCGTGCCCTCCCAGTCAGTGGGCCGGTCGTGCTGCGTAAGGAACGCCTCCACGGCGCCAAGGCCGCGGCACGACTCGATGCCCTCACCCCGCTGGATGTGAACTACCGCCTGCCACCGGGATCGGCTCCGGACTGGAACCACCACTGGCACCTGGACTCGCGCCGGATCGCCGTGGCCCGCGAGGCGCCGGGGCAGCCCGTGCCCGGTGGTGCGTTCGACATCGCCTGCCGGCTGGTGCGCGACTACCAGTTCCCCGACCGCCGCATCCTGCGCGCCCTCTACCGGCGCGACGGCCCGCTCCTGGGCCGCAACATGCTCCTGGAGGGGCACTTTCTCGCTCTCCGCTTCGACCTGGGGGTACGCGTTACCTCCGTCATCGACGAGACACGCGGCACCGGCACGAACGCGCGGCGCGTGTGGGGCTGGGGCTACCAGACCCTCGAAGGCCACCTCGAACAGGGCGAACTCATCTACGAGGTGATCAAGCACCTGCGTACCGGGGACGTGACGTTCGCCGTCCGCGGCCATTCCCGCCGGGGCCCCATCGCCAATCCGGTGGTCCGCCTCGGCTTCGTCCTCTTCGGCCGGACGATGCAGCACCTGTTCTACCTGGCGGCCATCCGCCGCCTGCGTGATCTTGTGGACGCGCAGCTGCGGGGCGCGCCACCGCTGCCCGTCGAAACCGTCAGGAGCGACGAGAGGATCGCTGTCGCTCCCAGCGGCGGCTGACGCTCGCGCGAGCGAGCCGTTTCCGCGTGTCCCCGTGGTCGCGTAGCCGCGTGTCCGCGTGGCCGCTGTGGCCGGCTCAGCGGTCCTCCGCGCCGCGGCACAGTTCGGGATCGACGACGCGGGTCAGGATGCTGACACCGCCGTGCGGCCGGCCGCCGGCGATACGCGCCACGCGCAGGCAGAAGTGCACCCACATGTTGAACTGCACCTCTTTGGCGACCCGCAGCCGGCCGTAGACGAGGTCCGCAAGGCGGTCACCGGCCCGCGCCCACGCCTCCACCTCGAAGCACAAGAACCCTTCCTGTGCCGCGGTGCGGAACTCGACCTGGCCCGCTTCCAGGTGCCCCTTCAACGTGGCCAGGCGGAGCGAGGTGGCGTCGCGGTGCACCACGCGCACCGGGCCGTCCCAAGGTCCCGGCATCTTGACCCGGTACTCATGCCCCACCCGTGCGTCCTCCTCGTCGCCGAGCGTCTTGCGGAACTCGGCGACGCCGAAGGGCGCTGGGCGGTCGAGGTTGTGCGCGACGGTGTCCAGCAGCGCCGCGGGATCCGAGGATGCCTCTTCGATACGGACGGTGAAGCGCCGGTGGAGCAGGGGGCCGAAGCCGTCGCCGAGGCGCTGCACGGCACCGTCCGCGAGATCGGCGGGCAGGGGCGGAGGCAGATCGCTGCCGTCCCCCTCCTCCTCCGCGCGGTGCAGTGCTGTGACCCGCCACAGATAGCGCCAGGTGGTCAGCAGCAGCCCCGCCGGCAGCCGCAGCAGCAGGCCGGCCGTCCGGCTCGCGAAAGGTCGCTGCGGTGGCCTGCCATGGGAAGGGCCCATACGTCCACCATGCCATCGACAGGCGGACGCGTCAGCTTCGACGCGCACGACGCATCGGACATCGCCCGTCAGCCATCGGCCATCGACAGTCAACCGGCAGCCGTCGGCCCTCAGGTGTCGGCCGTCAGGTGTCGCGGACGGTGTCCGCGAGGGGCGGTGAGTGGTAGGCGGTGGCGTCGCCGTCGATCCAGCCTTCCAGATCGGGCGGGTGGGGGCGGGCGCCGCCCAGGAGGTACACGGCGACCAGCGCGCAGCCTCCCGCGGCGCAGACCGCCAGGGTGATCACGACCGCCAGGTGCACGCCTGCCACGAGCGAGCCGGCCGTCTGCGCGACGGCGAGCAGCAGGGGCGCCAGCAGGAACGCCGCTTCCGACCTCAGCAGCTCGACGAGCGCGAAGGTCGGCCCGATGCTCGTGGAGGGCACGCTGAGCCCCGCCATGAACAGCCCGGGAGCGACGCCGGCGCCGGCCCCGTAGCCGAGGAGGACAGCGGCGACCGGCGTGATCACCTGGGCGTTCGCCGGCGAGAGGAACAGCAGCAGTGCCGCCCCCGCCATGACGGCGAGCAGGCCGGACAGGGCCAGCCAGGGCGTCCACCGGGTGGGCAGGGCGCGCTTGAACAGCCAGGCGGCGAGGGCGATCCCGGGCAGCTGCGCGGTGACGAGCAGGCCCACCAGCACCGGCGCGTAGCCCTTCCCTTGCATCAGGTAGAGCTCGGCCAGTTCGAGCAGCGCTGTGAAGGCCGCGCCGACGAGCATCGCCCCGCCGGTGCCGGTGACGGGCAGCGTGTTGCTGATCAGCTTGACCGGCATGAGCGGCTCCGCCTTGCGGTACTGGGCGACGACGAGCGCGGTGACACACCCCACCCCCACCACGACCGGGCCGATGAACAGCGGCGAGCCGAACGAGCCGCGCGTCAGCCAGGACACGCCGAAGAACGGAAGGAACGTCCCACCGAACGCGAGCGGGATCGCCAGCCAGTCGAAGCGCATGCCGGGCTCCGGCGGCTCGCTGTCCTCGAAGGCCAGCAGGCCGACCCCCACGGCCGCGGCGCCCAGCGCGGCCACCGCGGCATACAGCGGCCGCCAGCCGTGGAAGGAGCCGGCGAGCCCGCCGACCAGCGGCCCGAGCGTCACGACACCGAAGAGGCCCAGGTTGACGATGGCCGCGGTGGCCGGCAGCTTCTTGGCGCCGTGCGTCGTCACGAGCGGAGGCAGCGCGGCGACCAGCAGCATGCCGGTGGCCACCCCCTGGAAGATCATGCCCACGGCGAAAGCGACGATCCCCTGGGCGCTCAGCGCGAGCAGCGAGCTGCAGACGAACCCGATCTCGCAACCCAGGTACAGGCGGCGCCTGGAGACGCGGTGGTAGACGTCGGCCGCGACGACCGCGCCGAACGCGTACCCGGCGTTGGCCAGGCCGCTGGTGACCTGCAGCCCGAACATGCCCGCGCCGAGGTCGTGCTCCAGCTGCTGCTGGAAGAGCGTGGTGGCCGTGGTGAGCACCAGGAACGGGCACAGGGCCAGCAGCGCCATGGCGGCGGCGGCCGGATAGCTGCCGGCGAACGGGGGCCGGCCGTCCCTCGCACCCAGCACGTCCTCACCGGCCCGTCTCACCCGCGTCGCGTCCCGCCGGCCACGCCCGCGCGAAGCCCCGGCACCCAGACTAGGAAACGGGCCGCGGCACGACCGGCCAACACACCGAGGCGCGTCCGTACCCCGCGTCCGTACCCCTCGGGAGACCGCGGCCGGGGCACACGCACGCGAAGGGGTACACGTAAAGGCGCTCGCCCGGCCCTCACCGCCGGGGAAGCCGGCGAACACGGAGGTACGTCCATGGCCACCCTGCCCGCACGCTGCGATGTGATCGTCGTCGGCGCCGGTCTCGCCGGTCTCGCCGCCGCCCTGGAACTGACCGGACGGGGCGCCGAGGTCACCCTCCTGGAGGCGGGCACCGACGTCGGGGGCAGGGTCGCCACCGACCGCAAGGACGGCTACCTGCTGGACCGGGGCTTTCAAGTGCTGAACGTCCCGTATCCCGAGGCTCAGGAGGTGCTCGACCTGCCCTCGCTCGACCTGCGGCCGTTCACCCGCGCCCTCGCCCTCCACACGAACGGCGCACGCGCCACGCTCGCCGACCCGCGCCGCGCCCCGCTGGCGCTGCCACGCCTGATCGGCGCGCCCATCGGCACGCCACGGGCGAAGGCGGCACTGGCCCGGTACGCGCTGCGCACGTCCTTCCTGCCGGTGGAGGGAATCCTGCACCGCCACGACGTGCCGGCCGGCCGCCACTGGCGCGCCATGGGGCTGGCCGACGAGACCGTGGAGCGCCTGCTGCGGCCCTTCTTCACCGGCCTGACGCTGGACCCGGACGCCACCACATCGGGACGCTTCGTCGACCTCATGCTGCGCATGTTCGTCCGCGGCGAGGTCGCCGTGCCCGCCGACGGGATGGCGGCGTTGCCCCGCGGCCTCGCCGCACGGCTCCCCGCCGGCACGGTGCACCTGTCGACGCCGGTACGGGAGGTGACGGCAGGCAGCGCCGTCACGGAGAGCGGCACGGTCGGGGCGCGCGCGGTGATCGTCGCGACGGACGCCGACACCGCCGCCGGGCTGCTGCCGGGACTGCCGGTACCCCGCTGGCACGGTGTGACCACCTGGTACCACTCCACGGCCGTGCCGCCCGCCACCGGTGCGACACTCCTCGTGGACGCCGACGACTCCCCCGTCGACAACACCATCGTCATCAGCGCCGCCGCTCCCGGCTACGCTCCCCCGGGCCGCGCCCTCGTCGCCACGTCCACCGCCCACCGCGAAGACGCGCCGCGCGGTGCGGCCGCCGAAGCCGTGGTGCGGCGCAGGCTCGCCGAGCTGTACCGCGAGCCCACCCGCGACTGGGACCTCGTCGCCACCTACGACATCCCGCACGCCCTGCCCGCGATGACCGCGCCGCACCCCTTCACGCGCCCCGCTCGCGCGGGAGACGTGTTCGTCTGCGGCGACCACCGCGACACCAGCTCCATCCAGGGCGCGCTCCACTCGGGCCGCCGGGTGGCCCACGCGGTCGCCACCACGCTGGGGCTCGGCGACCCCGCACGCACGCGTCCTCAGAAGGCGTAGCGCAGGGTGAGCCAGGGAGCGTGTGACGCGATGAGTTCGCGCAGCCGTTGCACGGCGGGGCCTTTGACGCCGGTGCGGTAGCGGACGTTGGTGTCGCCGTTCTGTGAGTGCTTGGCCTGTTGCAGGTCCGGTCGCCACAGCAGTTCCTCGGCGCTCGGGTGCCAGCCCAGATTGACCTCGTGCAGCGCCTTGTTGTGCGTCAGCAGGATGGCCTCCGCCGCGGCCTGTTTCTTGACCGCGGGCGGCAGGACGTCGTCCATGTGCCGCAACAGCACGGCCCAATCCTTGTCCCAGCCGGGTCTCAGGACGACGGGTGACAGGTTGAAGTGCACCTCGTAACCGGCTTCGAGGAAGTCCTCGGCGGCGGCGATTCGCTCCGGGACGGGGCTGGAGCGGATGTCGAGCAGCCGGGAGTCCTCCGGTGGCATCACCGAGAACCTGATCCGCGTACGGCCGCGCGGATCGAGGCAGAGCAGCTCGCGGTTGACGAACTTGGTGGCGAACGATGCCTTCGCCGTCGGCCACCCGCGGAACGCGCGGATCATGTCGGCGGTGTTGTCGCAGATCAGCGCGTCGACGGAGCAGTCACCGTTCTCGCCGATGTCGTAGACCCACGCCTTGGGATCGCACTGACTCGGCGTGTCCTTGTGGCCTTGGCCGGCGATGTGCCTGGCGAGGTGGGCGATGATGCGGTCGGTGTTCGTGAACAGCGTGATCGGGTTGGCGTACCCCTTGCGACGCGGTACGTAGCAGTAGGCGCACGCCATCGCGCAGCCGTTGGAGGCGCCGGGGGCGATCCAGTCCGCGGAGCGGCCGTTGGGGCGTACGGTGAGGGTTTTGCGTACTCCCAGCACGAGTGTCTCCGTCTTCACTCGCACCCATCGCTCGACGTTGCCCTCATTGCCGTGGAGATGAGGAATGCGCCAGTGGGAGTCCACTTCGATGACGCGAGCATCCGGGAAGCGATCCAGGACGGCGCGGCCGCGGGGAGAAGCCGCGGCGTCGGGCTCGGCGTAGATCTCGCGGATGTCGAACAACCGGGCGGCGGCCGACGACGGCGGTGAGGGCTCCGGGTGGGGCGAGAGCGCTTCCGCGGGGAAGAGCGCGCCCTGGCCCGCGGTGTGGTCATCAGAAGGTGGGGGCATCATGCTTCCGGACGGTTGAGGATGTCCCGTCGGGTCATCGTGCGACCAATTGTCCTCCGTCCCTCATCGAGCCACCGGCCGGCCGAGCCACCGGCCGGCCGGTGGAAGGCGCGGAGGTGGCCGCGGGCGCCTTCCACTGCCGCCCGTCTACTTCTTCTCGTAGTTCGCGAGGGCGAGGCCGAGGCCGAAGAACGAGGGGGCCCAGTGGCCGATGAAGATGCCCCAACGGTCCGCGCGGTCCACGTCGGCGTCCTCGGCCTGCTGGGAGATGCCCCACGCCACGTAGGACGCCGCGATGGACGCGAAGGCGGCCAGGTAGCAGTGCTCGCTGCGCAGCCCGTTCTCGTGGAGGGTCTTAACGATCATGTAAGCAGCCCTTTCTTCTGGATACTGCCTCAATCGGAGCATCCGGTCACTGGGCCGACCCGTTGTGCGCGTCCGTTCGAGTCCGCGGGCGAGCCGGCCACCAGGCGTGATCGCCCAGTTCCCGTACGAGCGCCGGCACGAGCAGCGAGCGGACCAGCAGGGTGTCGAGCAGGACGCCGAAGGCGACGATGAACGCGATCTGCACGAGGAAGGACAGGGGGATGACGGCGAGCGCCGCGAAGGTGACGGCCAGGACGACTCCCGCTGAGGTGATCACGCCTCCGGTCGCGGTCAGTCCGCGCAGCACGCCTTCGCGCGAGCCGAGCCGCAGGGACTCCTCGCGCACGCGCGTCATCAGGAAGATGTTGTAGTCGACGCCGAGGGCCACGAGGAAGACGAACCCGTACAACGGGACGGACGCGTCGGTGCCGGTGAAGCCGAGAAGGTGCTGGAAGACCAGCGAGGAGACGCCGAGAGTGGCGCCGTAGTTCAGCGCGACGGTGGCGACGAGCAGCAGCGGCAGCAGTACGGAGCGGAGCAGCCCGAAGAGGATGACGAGGATGATCAGGAGCACCACCGGGATGATGAGTGTCCTGTCGTGTTCCGCGGTCGTCTGGGTGTCGTACTGCTGGGCCGTGTAGCCCCCGACGAGGGCGTGCGCGCCGGGCACGGCGCGGACGCGCTCGCGCAGCCGCACGATGGTGGCTTTGGCGGCATCGCTGTCGGGCGCGGCGGCGAGTGTCGCCTCGATGCTGACCTTTCCGCCGACGACCTTGGGCGTGCCGCCGGGCCGGCCGCCGGCGGAGACGGGCGCCGCGCCGGTCACGCCGGGCGTCGCGGCCGCCGCCGCGGTGGTCCGCTTCGCGCTGCCGGCAGCGGCGATCACCACGGCAGGCTGTCCCGAGCCGCCGGGAAAGTGGGCGTCGAGGGTCTTCTGTGCCTGCACGGACGGCGCGGTCCCGGTGAAGGTCTCGTCCAGCGGGACGCCCCGGGAGTCGAGAGTGGGCGCGAAGGCGGCGCAGGCGCACAGTAGCACGAGCGCCCCGGCCCAGATGCGGCGTGGGTGGCGGTCGACCTGGCCGGCCACGCGGTTCCAGATCCCGCTTCCGCGACGGCCGGTGGAGGCGGCGCGGGGTTTGGTGGGCCAGTAGGCGGCCCGCCCGAGCAGGACGAGTACGGCGGGTACGAAGGTGAGGGTGGACACCACCGCGCAGACGATGCCGATGGCGCCGACCGGCCCCAGGGCGCGGTTGTTGGACAGGTCGCTCAGCAGGAGAGCGAGCAGGGCGAGCGCGACGGTCGCCGCGCTGGCGGTGATGGCAGCGACGGACCTGCGCACCGCTGCCCGCACGGCCGCGAACCGGTCTCCGGCTCTGGCGAGTTCCTCGCGGAAACGGGCCGTCAGCAGGAGTGCGTAGTCCGTCGACGCACCGATGACGAGGATGGACAGAATGCCCTGCACCTGCCCGTCGACATGGACGACGCCGTGCCGGGCGAGCGCGTACACGACCGCGGAGGCGACACCGAGCGCGAACACCGCACTGATGATCACGACGAACGGCATGAGCACGCTTCGGTACACGAGGACGAGGATCAGCAGGACCGCGAGGAGGGCGACACCGAGCAGCAGCCCGTCGATGCCGGCGAAGGCGTCGGACAGGTCGGCCTGGCTCGCGGCCGGCCCGGCGATCTCGGCCCGCGCCCCGTCGACGTGGTCCGCGCGGTGCCGCAGGGACGTGACGGCCGGGGCCAGCCGGTCACCGAGATCGGAACGGACGTTCACGACACCCTCCAGCGCGCGGCCGTCCTTCGAGAGCATCGGCGGCGACGGCGCCCCCACGACACCGGGGACGTCACTCATGGCCGACAGCGCGTCAGCCGCCTGGGCCCGCTGCGCCGGGGTGACCGGTGAGTCGCCGGTGCTCCACACGGCGATCGCGGGCAGCGTCTGGCGCTGGTCGAAGGCCTTCTGCGCGTGCAGGACCTTGGTCGACTCCGCGCTCTTGGGGAGGAAGGCGGCCTGATCGTTGGTCGCCACCTGGCCGAGCTTTCCCGCGTAGGGGCCGAGGGTGCCGCCGACGGCCAGCCAGGCGACGACGAGGAGCGCGGGCACGAGCCACCGCAGACGAGAGCGTGCACCGGCCATGGAAGCTCCTCGACTCCTCGACAGACGACGATATATCTCAACCATAAAGTATCTCAATGATTGAGGTTATAGACTGCCCGCATGCCACCACGGGAACCAGCTGAGCCTTCGCCGGGCAACGGCCCCGACCTGCGCGCCTATGCCGTGCAACTACGCGCGATGAACGCGGAGTTCAATCGGGTGGCCCACGGCTTCGCGCACGCGCAGGAACTGCACCCGACCGATGTGCAGGCGCTGGTGGCCATCATGGACGCGCCTTCCACGGACGGCGCCCCCATGACACCCGGGAGGCTCCGCGAACGGCTGAGCCTCACGTCCGGAGCGGTCAGCGCATGCCTCGACAGGCTGGAGAGGGCCGGGCACGTGCGGCGGACGCGCGACAGCCAGGACCGCAGGGTCGTCCACCTGACGTACGAACCCGCCGCCGCCGACATGGCCCGCGCCTACTTCGAACCGCTGGCACACAGCCTCAGAACCGCCCTCGACGGCATGGACGCGGACGCACAGAACGTGGTCCTCACCTTCCTGCACGACCTGACGCAACAGCTCGTCCTGCAGCGCACAGGACAGAGAGCAGCCGGCACATGAACGGCGTTGCCGAATACCGACCGGCCCTCATTCGCCGGCTCGCAATGGCATATGTGACAGTGCCAGAGCTCGGGCAGGGGCTCGGATGCTTGGCGGCTAGGCGTCCGCGATCCAGCTGCCGTGGAATCCCAGCGGTACCCGGCCGGGCAGCTGAACGCGGGCCAGCGGGTGACCGGCGAAGTCCTGGGCCGCGAGGATCACCAAGTCGGTCGCGCCGCGATCGGGGTCGTTCACGTACGAGAGGACGTAACCGTCGTCCTCGTCGCGCGCCCCGCGCCGCGGGACGAACACCGGCTCACTGACCGCCGCGTCCCCGGCGAAGCGGCGGACCTGCCTGCTGCCTCGCAGCATGTCGTGCTTCATCAGGTAGTTGGTGAACTTCTCGTCCGGCGGCACCCCGTCGACGGTCTCGTACGCGCGCCACATCTCGGCCGCGCTCGCGGTGTAGGCATAGCGGTGCCGTCGCGACACCAGGGACTCGTTGATGCGGGGGAATTCCTGCGGACGGTCGTCCAGCCGAGCGCTGCTGACGCGGTCGGCGCGCAGGTCGATCGTCCATCGATCCAGCGTCGGGGACCCGGTCGCGGTGGGCCCGCCCATGCCGCGCCCGGCGGCGTAGAACGGCGCGGGGAACCCGATGTACTCCACCACGACCGTGTCACCCTGGTCGTAGGCGTTGAGGGTGTGCGAGTAGTACACGGGATCGATCTCGAACCAGCGCGTGGTACCGCCGGCGCGCGGCAACAGCCCGATGCGCATGGGATGCCTGTCGTTCCACACGTACGGCACGATCGCGCCCGCCTCCGCGGCGGCACCGTCGAAAGTGATCGGCACGTCCACGATCACCACGTACTTCTCGGTGAGTGCGAAGTCGTGCATCATCGGCGCGTCCGCGACGGGGACCCGCGTGGTCCGCGCCACCCTGCCGGTCCGGTCGATCATGATGTGGCGCACGTGGTCCCAGGTGGGGTAGTACGCGATCGCGTGCAACTCGTCGGCCGCCGCGTCGTACTTCGTGTGCGCGGCGAAAGCGCCCGTGAGCGTGGAGCGGAAGTCGTACGGGCGCACGGTGCCGAGTTCGCCGTCCAGCTCGTACGGCAGCGGCCCGCCTTCCTGCATCGCCAGGATGCGGCCCTTGTAGGGGATCACGTGCGTGTTGCACGCGAAGTCGTCCGGCGGTACCCGGCCCGGGTAGGCCTCCCCCAGCTTCGCCGTCACCTGCGAGGACCGCACCCAGCGGTTGCGGTACCACTCCGCGCGCCCGCCGCGCAGCCGGACACCGTGCACCATCCCGTCGCCGATCATCCAGTGATGGGCACGTACATCCTCGAGGGCCAGCGCGTTCGGGCCGTTACGCAGGTAGCGGCCGTCCAGGTCACGCGGGATGCGTCCGGTGACCTTGAGGTCGAAGGCGGTCAGCTCCTCGGTGACCGGCGCGAAGGCCCCGTCCAGGAACGGGGTCGCCCCCGTCCCGCCGCTCGTCGAGGCCACGGGACTCGCCTGTGCCGCGGCCGTGAAGAACCCGGTCCCCAGACCGCTCCCGACCACACTGCCCGCTGCCGCGACCGCTGCGCCCTTGAGAAGTCTCCGCCGCGTGTGACTGGCCATCATGCTTCCTCGCTCCGTCGCAGGTGCCGGCCTGCCGGCCGGATTGGTGGTGCGGGACCAACCCTCCTCCGCGACCGTCGGGGAAGCAGGTGGCGCAGGCCCCGAATCGGGAGGTGGTGCCGGCACCACCCTCTGAGGCCGTCATGTCGCGACGACCTCCCGCTGCCTCGTCCCCGCTCGGACGTTCCGCGGGCCGGGCCCTCAGGTTTCCCTCCCGTGGAACCGTGCCTTGCGGTCCGTCGGATCGGCGGATGGTGTCAGATCCGGTAAGCGGCGACGTAACGGGCGGGGTTGGTGTCCAGTTCGCCGTGCCGGCGAGTGAGGCACTGTTCAGCGAAGGTGCGGCCTGTGGTGACGATCTCGTCCAGTGGGTCGAGGTAGGCGGGGACGTGCGGCGGTTCCAGGCCGGCGGTGACGCGGGCGTTGAGACCGACGCGGGCGAGGCGGAGCAGTTCGGCGGCCAGGGGGCGGACCGGGGTGTTGCCGAGGCGGGTGTCCAGGCCGCGGGCCGGCAGTTCGATGCGGGCTGCTCGGTGGTCGTCAGCGGTGTGATGTGCCAGCAAATCCCAGGCCGCTTGGCAGGACTCGGGGTGGTAGGTCAGGCCTGTCCACAGTGCGGGCAGGGCTGCGATGTGCTGTTGGGGCGGGCCGTCGGCTCCGCGCAGCTCCAGGGTGCGGCGTACCCGAGTGTCCGTCCACAGCTGGTCGAGGTGGCCGGCCCAGTCGTCCGGGGTGGGGGGTGCGCCGTCGTGCAGGCCGTCTCGAAGCAGGTCGGCGAAAGTGCTGCCGGGAGCGCGGTGGTAGCTGCCGTCGTCGGTGCGGTAGTGGATCAGCGGGATGCGAAGGGCCCAGTCGACGATGTCTTCGGCGGTGACGTCGGGCCGAAGGGCCGGGGTCAGCAGGCCATGGCGGCGTGGGTCCATCCTCAGCCACGCCCAGGACCGGTGGGACAGCAGGCCGCACGGACGGCCCTCGTGGATCGGGGAGTTGACGAGGAGGGCGGACACGACGGGCGCGGCGGCGGTCTGCATCCGTAGTTTGTGGGTGAAGTCCCCGGGGCTGACGAAGTCGAGGGTGACCTGGGTGGACAGCGACTGCGCCATCACATGGGGGGCCCGGGCGCCGGACGGGCCGAGGTCGGCGAAGTACTGGCGCATGATGGCTCCGCGCGTCATGGGTACCCAATCGACGTCGGCGAGCCGTCCGAAGGGCATGTTGCCGCCCGGGACGAGAGCCAGGTCGAATCGTGCGGCCAGGTCGGCGAGCCGGGCCAGCGCCGCCCGCACTTCGTCCACGGCTCTGCCCACGCCCGGCGCGGGCCTCGAGGAGTACTCGATCTGGCCGCCGTGCTCCAACGTGACGCTGCCGCCGCCGGGCAGGTGGACGCCAGTCAACTGCCCGGCGTCGTACGCGGGTTCGCCGCCCCAGTCTCGCAGCACTGCCTTCAGGACCGCGCGTACGCCGCATCGGCCGTGGTAGCGGGCCGGGATTCCGGTCTCCGGGTCGAGCAGTGCGCATTCGACTTCCACGCCGACCTGCTCCACGGCGTGCGGGGCCGGTGTCAGCGGCGTACGCAGGGCTGCTTCGTCGAGTGGCCTCCGCTGACTCATCGGGTCGTCACCGACGCTGAGGTGCGTGTCTGCCGGGCCTGTTCGAGCAGCTTGCCGACGGCGCTGAGCGCGGACTGCGCCGCGCCCTGACACCAGGCGTGTGCGCCGGACAGGTGCTCGCCCGCGAAGAAGATCCGTGGCTGCTCGGCCGGGTGCGGGGCGCCGAGTACGGACAGGTAGCGAAGGTGCTCGCCGGGGGTGAGGTGTGCGAACGCGCCACCGCCCATGCCGGTCTGCGTGTCCCAGTTGCAGTGGACGACGTCGTCGACGTCCGCGGTGATGCCGGGGTGCAGCTTTTCCAGGCACTTCAGGACCAGGGTCTCGCGGTCGGCCTGTTCCAGTGCGGCGAACCGGCGGGCGTTGGCTCCCCACAGGTATGCGCCGAGCAGCGCGGCGGGCTCGGCCGAGCGCCGCGGGTCGTGGGAGCCCCAGCGGGGCGTGCCCGTGCCGTTGACGTTGCCGTCGACGCGGACGGCGTTGTCGGAGGGGTACCAGACCTGCTGGATGGGCAGGTCGGTGAAGCTGCCGCCGCCGTGGATGCCGTCCTCGCTCTCCCAGCGGCGGCGGGTCACGTGGAGCACGGTCTTGGCGCTGCTGGCGTAGCTGATGCCGCGCACGGCGTGGCGCTGCGGGTGGGGCAGGCCGGGCGTGAGGGTGATCTGGTCAAGCGCGGGAGCGGGGACACAGCAGACGACGAAGTCGGCGATGTCGTCGAGCCGGCCTCCGATGCGCCGGCCGTGCACGCGGACGCCGCCTGGTGTCAGGGCGAGCTCGTCGATCCGGGTCGACAGGCGCAGCGTGCCGGGTCGCAGTGCGCGGGCGAAGGCGTGGATGAGGGAGTCCAGGCCGTCGGCGAGTTCGACCTGCCCGCGGTGGAAGAGACCGAAGTAGTCGACGAGGACCTCCAGCAGGGAGGAGTGTTCGTAGTGGAACAGGCCACTGGCGTGGCCGAACAGGTCCCAGGCGTCCTGGGAGAGATGCTCGCGGACGAACTGCCACAAGGACAGCGAGGCCGCGTGTTCCAGTGCGGGTCCGTCCCAGTCGCCTTCCAGTGCGCGTCGCTGCTGATCGACGGTCAAGGCCTGCCAGACGGGGCGGAGGATCCGCTCCAGCAGGACGGACGGCTCAAGATGCTCCTCCGGCCGCAGAGTGAAGGCGGGAAACAGCGACGCGACCTCGCGTACGCCGGACCCGATGGCCACGCAGGTGATAGTAGGCCTGTGGGTTGGCGTTGACGAAGGGTCTGGTCGCCAGACGGAACCGCGAAACGTAGTGCAGAACGCAGTGGTGGTTCGCGGGGATACGCATCGCTCCGAGGTCGGCGTGGACGCCGTCCCAGAACCGGTGCGTGCGCACGCGCCCACCCGGCCGGTTACCGCGTTCGTAGACAGCCACGTCGAAACCGCGCCGCTGAAGTTCGTAGGCGCACACCAGACCCGCGATGCCCGCCCCGACCACGACCACCCGGCCGCCCGGGCCGGCCACCGGCCGCAGGAGGGCGGGCGGGAACGCGAAACTGGTGTCGAACATCGGGGGCAACCCTTCGACGGAAGGCCCCGACGGCCCACCCACGCCAAGCAGGCAGGGGGGCCCGGAAGATTTCAAGTCCAGTGAGACGGTCGTGAGGCTATGAGGTTTGTGGTGCGGGTTCCCTGCGTTTGGCCGGGTCGTTGATCCAGGCCGCCTGCGGTATCTCGGGTGGTCGGGGGCGGCGGCCGA
>NZ_JAGIQL010000159.1 GCF_017813245.1 Streptomyces montanisoli | reverse complement strand
ATGCATCGCAGACTGGAGTTCAGCCGTGCGCCCCTCCGATCCGGCGCCGTGGCGGGCGGCGACCTCGCGGAGGACACGACGCTCGGCGCCGGCGGGGCGTACGCGCTCGGCGCGGCGCTCGGCGCCGCCGTCGTCGGGACCAACGGGCGTCTCGGGCTCGCCGCGCACGCGCTGGGGGTCGCGGCGGGTGCCGCGTACGGCGAGTGGGCCGCTATTCACCCGACCGAGTGAACGAGGCGGCTGAGCCGCGCGGCCTCTTCCTGGCATCCTTGGAAGCCGATTCCGCTGATGCCTCCGATTCCGTCGATTCCGTCGTTTCCGTCGATTCCGTCGTTCCGATCCGATCTCGCCCCGGGAGCCGTGCACGTGACACCGCTGCGTTCGGTCCAGGTGCTGGGCGGCGGCAGCGCGGGCAGCAGCGCGCACGTCAGGTCGCTCGCCTCCGGCCTCGTCGCGCGCGGTGTGCGGGTGACCGTCTGCGCGCCCGAAGAGGTCGAGCGCACCTACGACTTCCGCGCGTGCGGCGCGCTCCACCTGCACGTGCCGCGCCGCGGCGACCCCGTGTCCATCGCCGCGCTGCGCGCCGCGTGCGCCGGCGCCGACGTCGTGCACGCGAACGGCCTGCACGCGGCCTCCCGGGCCGCGCTGGCCCTCGGCGGCAGGCCCGTGCCGCTCGTCGTCACCTGGCACACGCGCGCCGCGGCGTACGAGAGCGCGCGTGGCGGCGTCACCCGGCTCTTCGAGCGAAGTGCCCTGCGCGCGGCGTCCGTCGTGTTCGCCACCTCGTCCGATCTCGTCGACACGGCACGGGCGCGCGGCGCCCGCGACGTGCGGCTCGCGCCGCTGGCCGTGCCCGCGCCCCGCGTCCCGGGCGCCACCGGGCCCGACAG
This sequence comes from Streptomyces montanisoli, assembly GCF_017813245.1. Lineage (GTDB taxonomy): Bacteria > Actinomycetota > Actinomycetes > Streptomycetales > Streptomycetaceae > Streptomyces > Streptomyces montanisoli. Next base: position 12,502 of record NZ_JAGIQL010000159.1, on the reverse strand, counting down.
CAAGGCGCGCGCCGAACTCGGCGCCGTCGAACGGCCGCTGGCCATGGCGGTCGGCAGCCTCGTGCCCGAGCACGGCCACGCTCTGCTGCTCGACGCCGTCGCGCTGTGGCGCGGGCAGGACATCGACCCGTTACCGCTCGTCGTCATCGCGGGGGAGGGCCGGGAGCGCCCGGCGCTGCAACGCCGCATCATCGACGAGGACCTGCCGGTCCTCCTCCTCGGCAGCCGCGACGACGTCACGGAACTGCTCGCCGCCGCGGACGTGGCCGTCGTGTCCAGCCGGTGGGAGTCGCGGTCCCTGCTCGCGCAGGAGGCGCTGCGGCTCGGCGTGCCGCTCGTCGCCACCGCCGTGGGCGGGGTGCCCGAACTGGTGGGCCGCGCCGCGGAGCTCGTACCGTACGGAGATCCCCTCGCCCTCTCCGCCGCCCTGCTGCGGCTGCTGACCGATCCCGGCAGGCGCGCCGAACTGGCCGCCGAGGGGCAGGCGCAGGCGGCGGCGTGGCCCACCGAGGACGAGACGGTCGCGCAGGTGCTCAGCGTCTACGACGAGGTGACCGGGGCCCGCGGGAACCCGTGACATCCGCGGGCCGCCGCTCGAAGCGGCTCCTCACGGCGTGTGGCGGCGCGCCTGGAGGGCGAGGCTGAGCGTCAGGACCGTCTGCGGGTCGTCCAGGTCGCGGCCCAGCAACTCCGCGATCCGCGCCAGCCTGTTGTACAAGGTCTGCCTGTTCAGGTGCAGTTCGCGCGCGGTCTCCGCCTTCCTGCCCGCATGCGCGAGATACGCCTCCAGCGTCGGCGTCAGCGCGGGCCGCGACGCCAGGTCGTGGGCGCGCAGCGGGCCGATCGTCCGCTCCACGAAGGCCGCCAGGTCGGGGTGTTCGCGCAGCCGCCACAGCAGCAGGTCGATGTCGAGACCGCGCGCGTCGTACCACGGACGGTCCGTGAGGCCGTGCGCGGCGGCCGCCGTCTCCCCGGCGTGCCGAAGGCCCGCGCTCGCCGCCGCCCAGCCGCCCGCCATCCCGACGACGACCACCGGCGGATGCGCGCCCGCCCGGTCGAGGCCCGCCCGCTCGACACCGGCCCGCAGCGCCGCCGCCACACGGTCGGCCACCGCCGTGCGCTCCTGCTCGGCACGCAGCCCGAGCAGCAGCGGCACCCGGCCCTCCACGGGGCGCACCCCGAGCAGCACCGGCACGCCCACCGACGCGAGTTCCTCCAGCACGGCACGCGCCAGCACGGCCCAGTTGCCCGACGGGTCCGGCTCGGGCGCCAGCCGCATCACGGCCGGCAGCAGCGGCCCGGAACCTGGCCGGAAACCGAGGACCCGCGCGCGCCCCGGCGCGTCCTGCGGCGCGATCCGGCCCTCCGCCAGGTCGGTGAGGAAGTCGCCGCGGCCGCGCGCCGCCAGTTCCTCCTCCTGGCGCGCCTGCATCAGCACCACGGCCAGCGTGCCCGCCGTCCGTTCCGCCGCGAGCCGGTGCACCTGCCCGAGCGGCGCCGGCACCGCGGGCAGTAGCAGCAGCAGCCTCGCCCGCACCGCGCCCGTGCCCTGACCGCCGCCCGCCACGTCCACCAGCACCGAGCCCGCCGGGGGCCCGGCAAGACGCGCCGCGCGGCCGCCGCGCAGGCCCTCCCAGACCTCCAGCGGGTCGGCCGCCGCCCGGTCCGCGCCGGGCGCGGCCTCAGGGGCCGCCGCGTAGAGCAACCGGCCGTCCGCCGCCTCGAGGAAGGCCGGGCCGCCGCAGAAGCCGGCGAGCACCCGCAGCACCTGCGGGACGCCACCCCCGCCGAGCAGGGCGCGCGTGCACCTGTGGTGCACCTCGTCGGCCTGGCGCGCCATCGCGTAGTGGCCGTTGACGATCTCGGTGTGCACCTCCTCGGTCACCGAGACGAACGCCACCTCGCGGTGCAGCTGCACCAGCGGCAGGCCGGCGGCGCGCGCCGTCTCCACCAGCGCGGGAGGCAACTGCTCGAAGCGCGGCCCCAGCTCGACGACCAGCGCGGCGATGGAGCGCTCCACGAGGCGGCGCACGAACGCGCGCTGCTCGGCGGGGCGCGTGCCGAGGTTCAGCCCCGTCGTCAGCAGCAGCTCGCCGCCCTTGAGCAGGGACGCGATGTTCGGCACCTCGCCCGCGTGCACCCAGCGCACCGTACGGCCGAGGTTGCCGTCCCCCGCGACGACCTCGGGCAGTCCGCCGCGCAGCCCCGGCAGCTCGAGCGCCCGCCGTACGGTGATGCCGCCGTCATCCGTCATGCCGGGCCCCCTCCCGTGCTGGGCAGGACAACAGCCGCTCAGCCCTGGTACGCGCCCGACGCCGTCAGCCGCAGCGCCGTGTCGATCAGCGGCACATGGCTGAACGCCTGCGGGAAGTTGCCGACTTGGCGCCTCGCGTGCGGGTCCCACTCCTCCGCGAGGAGCCCCAGGTCGTTGCGCAGGCCGAGCAGCTTCTCGAAGAGCCTGCGCGCCTCGTCCACCCTGCCGATCATCGCCAGGTCGTCGGCGAGCCAGAACGAGCAGGCGAGGAACGCGCCCTCGTCGCCCGCGAGCCCGTCGAGGCCCGCCTCGCCGCCCGACGTCGGGTAGCGCAGCACGAACCCGTCCGGCGTCGACAGCTCCCGCTGGATCGCCTCGATCGTGCCGATGACGCGCTTGTCGTCCGGCGGCAGGAAGCCGACCTGCGGGATCAGCAGCAGCGACGCGTCGAGCTCCTGCGAGCCGTACGACTGCGTGAACGTGTTGCGTTCCGCGTCGTAGCCCTTCTCGCACACGTCACGGTGGATGTCGTCGCGCAGTTCGCGCCACTGCTCCAGCGGACCGCCCGCGTCGCCCGACTCCAGCAGCTTGATCGTGCGGTCGACCGCGACCCAGGCCATCACCTTCGAGTGCACGAAGTGGCGGCGCGGGCCGCGCACCTCCCAGATGCCCTCGTCCGGCTGGTTCCAGTGGGTCTGCAGGTAGCGGATCAGCCGGAGCTGGAGCTCCGACGCGTAGTCGTTGCGCGCCAGGCCCGTCATGTGCGCCAGGTGCAGCGCCTCGATGACCTCGCCGTACACGTCGAGCTGCAGCTGGTGCGCCGCGTTGTTACCCACGCGGACGGGGGTGGAACCCTCGTAGCCGGGAAGCCAGTCGAGTTCGGCCTCGCCCAACTCCCGCTCGCCGGCGATGCCGTACATGATCTGGAGGTTCTCCGGGTCGCCCGCGACGGCACGCAGCAGCCACTCGCGCCAGGCGCGCGCCTCCTCCCGGTAGCCGGTGCGCAGCAGCGACGACAGGGTGATCGCCGCGTCACGCAGCCAGGTGTAGCGGTAGTCCCAGTTCCGCACGCCGCCGATCTCCTCGGGCAGCGACGTGGTGGGGGCCGCGACGACCCCGCCCGTCGGCGCGTACGTCAGCGCCTTCAGTGTGATCAGCGACCTGACCACGGCCTCACGGTAGGGGCCGTGGTACGTGCACTGGTCGACCCAGTCGCGCCAGAACTCGGCCGTCGCCACCAGGGCGCTCTCCGGGTCGGACAGCGCGGGCTGGTCGCGGTGCGAGGGCTGCCAGCTGATCGTGAAGGCCACCCGCTCGCCGGCACAGACCGTGAAGTCCGAGTAGGTCGTCAGGTCCTTCCCGTACGTCTCCGCGTCGGTGTCGAGCCACACGGAGTCGGGTCCCGCGACGGCGACCGTGCGGTCGTCGACCTTGTGCACCCAGGGGGTGACCCGTCCGTAGCTGAACCGCATGCGCAGCGCGGAGCGCATCGGCACACGTCCGCTGATGCCCTCCACGATCCGCACGAGCTGCGGTGCCCCGTCGCGCGGGGGCATGAAATCGGTCACTCTGACCGTGCCGCGAGGCGTGTCCCACTCCGACTCGAGGACGAGGGAGTCGCCCGCGTAGCGCCGCCTGTCGGCGTTCGGCGGGGCGGTTTCCGCAGGGAACGAGGGTCCCAGTCGCCAGAAACCGTGTTCGTCGGTGCCCAGGAGGGAGGCGAACACGGCATGGGAGTCGAAACGGGGCAGGCACAGCCAGTCGACCGTGCCGTCCCGGCAGACCAGTGCCGCGGTCTGCATGTCTCCGATGAGTGCGTAATCCTCGATGCGCCCTGCCACGTGCATCTCCAGTCCAACGGCCACGTCGCCCCGAAGGGGCTCTTACTGCGGTCAAGGGGTCGTTGACGAGCTCTTTTTCCGGGAATACGGGCGGGGTGTTGCCGTTTGCCGGCCTGACTCGGCAGCGAATGTCCGAGCAGGATACGACGCACCTGGTCGTCCGCGTCACGCTCACCGCACCATAGATCCGAACCATAGGTTCGACGAACCGCCGAGTCACGCGCGAGGCGGCCGGCGCCGTCCGTGACGTATGGCCGGAAGCAGTCGGTCCCCGGCGCTGTTAGTCTGGTAGCCCGTGGGCCGGTGGTCTCCCTCTAGGCGCGAAAGCCGCACGCAGGGCGCACCGAAGCCGCAGCGACGCCACCTCAGACCGCGACCACGGGAGCCCCTCTTGGCCATGCCGAACCGATCCACGACATCCTCGACGACCAAGCACATCTTCGTCACCGGGGGTGTCGCCTCCTCCCTCGGCAAGGGCCTGACCGCCTCCAGCCTCGGAGCGCTGCTCAAGGCGCGCGGTCTCAGGGTCACCATGCAGAAGCTGGACCCGTACCTGAACGTCGACCCCGGCACGATGAACCCCTTCCAGCACGGTGAGGTCTTCGTCACGGACGACGGCGCCGAGACCGACCTGGACGTGGGCCACTACGAGCGCTTCCTCGACGTCGAACTCGACGGCAGCGCCAATGTCACCACCGGCCAGGTCTACTCGACCGTGATCACCAAGGAGCGCCGCGGCGACTACCTGGGCGACACGGTGCAGGTCATCCCGCACATCACCAACGAGATCAAGCACCGCATCCGGCGCATGGCCACCGACGACGTCGACGTGGTCATCACCGAGGTCGGCGGCACGGTCGGCGACATCGAGTCCCAGCCGTTCCTCGAAACGGTCCGTCAGGTGCGCCACGAGGTGGGCCGCGACAACGTCTTCGTCGTGCACATCTCGCTGCTGCCCTACATCGGCCCCTCGGGCGAGCTGAAGACCAAGCCCACCCAGCACTCGGTGGCGGCGCTGCGCAGCATCGGCATCCAGCCCGACGCGATCGTGCTGCGCGCCGACCGCGAGGTCCCGGTGCCCATCAAGCGCAAGATCTCGCTGATGTGCGACGTGGACGAGGCCGCCGTCGTCGCCGCGATCGACGCCAAGTCGATCTACGACATCCCGAAGGTGCTGCACGCCGAGGGGCTCGACGCGTACGTCGTGCGCAAGCTCGACCTGCCGTTCCGCGACGTCGACTGGACGGTCTGGGACGACCTGCTCGACCGGGTGCACAACCCCGACCACGAGGTCACGATCGCGCTCGTCGGCAAGTACATCGACCTGCCGGACGCGTACCTGTCCGTGACGGAGGCCATGCGCGCCGGCGGGTTCGCCAACCGGGCCAGGGTCAACGTCAAGTGGGTGACCTCGGACGACTGCAAGACACCGGCGGACGCGGCACGGCAGCTCGGCGACGTGGACGGTGTGCTGATCCCCGGCGGATTCGGTGACCGCGGCGTCACGGGCAAGATCGGCGCCATCCAGTACGCGCGCGAGAACCGCCTCCCGCTCCTCGGCATCTGCCTGGGCCTGCAGTGCATCGTGATCGAGGCGGCGCGCAACCTCGCCGAGATCCCGGACGCCAACTCCACCGAGTTCGACGCGGGCACCGCGCACCCGGTGATCTCCACCATGGAGGAGCAGAAGGCGTTCGTGGAGGGCGCGGGCGACCTCGGCGGCACCATGCGCCTCGGCCTCTACCCGGCGAAGCTCGCCGAGGGCTCGCTCGTGCGGGAGGCGTACGGCGAGGAGCCGTACGTGGAGGAGCGCCACCGCCACCGCTACGAGGTCAACAACGCGTACCGCGCGGAGCTGGAGAAGAAGGCGGGCCTGGTGTTCTCGGGCACGTCGCCCGACAACCGGCTCGTCGAGTACGTGGAGTACCCGCGCAGCGTCCACCCGTACCTGGTCTCCACCCAGGCGCACCCGGAGCTGCGGTCCCGGCCGACCCGGCCGCACCCGCTGTTCGCGGGCCTGGTGAAGGCGGCGGTCGAGCGCAAGACCGGCGCCGGCGCGTAGGCGCGGGCCCGGCCGGGCGCCGGCCGGGCGCCGGGCCACCTGGCGATACGGTGGGACCGGGGCGTGGATCAAGCAGGTCCGGCCGATCAGGCCGATCAGGCCGATCGAGCTGGTCCGGCGCCCCGGTTGTCCGTTTCGCCGGTACGTGTGGAGGGCCGTGTCATGACCATCAGGGACACCCGCGAGGAGTGGCGCGTCACCGGGACCGAGACGCCCTTCCGCGGCAACAAGACCGGCGTGCGCACCGACGAGGTCGTCATGCCGGACGGCGCGGTCGTCAAGCGCGACTACCAGGTGCACCCGGGTTCCGTGGCGATCCTCGCGCTCGACGACGACGGCGCGGTCGTCGTGCTGCACCAGTACCGCCACCCGGTGCGGCGGAAGCTGTGGGAGATCCCCGCCGGCCTGCTCGACGTCGAGGGCGAGAACCCGCTGCACGCGGCGCAGCGCGAGCTGTACGAGGAGGCGCACGTCAAGGCGGGGGACTGGCGGGTGCTCGCCGACGTGTTCACCTCGCCAGGCGGCTCGGACGAGGCGGTGCGCGTCTTCCTCGCACGCGACCTCGGCGCGGCGGAGGGCGAGCGCTTCGCCGTCTCCGAGGAGGAGGCCGACATGCAGCTCGCGCGCGTGCCCCTCGCCGACCTGGCGCGCGGCGTGCTCGCCGGCGAACTGCACAACAGCTGCCTGGCGATCGGCGTGCTGGCGCTGACGGCGGCCCTGGCGGGCGACGGGCTCGACTCACTCCGCCCGGCCGACGCCCCCTGGCCCGCCCGCCCCTTCTCGTCCTGACCGCCGGATCATCCCGACGGTCGGATCGTCCTGACGGTCCGACTATCGGCTGATCCGATCTGGTGATACTCCGGGCACGTCCGCCGTGAGCCCCGTGCGTGGTCAACTAGGCTCGGGGCGCCCGCGGGGCCCCGTGGGCTCGGCGTGCGGGCAGGTGGACGGAGCGTGGTCCCGTGACGGATCAGGCGGTGGACGTGGACAGCCCCGGCCAGGCCGCGGAGCCACCGTTCCTCGGGCGCCGGCGCGAGCTCGACGACCTGCGGGCCGACCTGGAGCGCGCCGGACTCAACACCATCTCGGGCCGCAAACAGCCGCGCGCCCGCGTCCTGCTCGTCGCGGGGCGTCCGGGTTCCGGGCGCACCGCGCTCGCCGACGAGATCACCAGGCGGCTGCGCGGCGGCTACCCGGGCGGCGTCGTCCGCGCCGTCCTCACCGAGCCCGGCGGCGAGCCCGTGCCCGCGGAGCGCTGCGCGCGCGACATCCTCGGCGCGCTCGGCGTCGAGGCGCCGCCCGGTGAGGCCGAGGACGGCCTCACCCAGCGGGTGCGCGAGACGCTCGCCGCGCGCAGGGCGCTGCTGCTGCTCGACGACGCCACCGACGCCGAGCAGGTCGACCCGCTCGTCCCCGACACCGCGGATTGCCTGGTCGTCGCCGTCTCGCGCGGCCCGCTCACCGGCATCCCCGACGTGCGGCCCTGCACCGTCGGCGGCCTCGACAGCGCCGCCGCCGTGGAGATGCTCGGGCGCCGCACCGGCGCCGTACGGATCACCGTCGACCCGCAGGCCGCCGAGTCGCTCGCCGAGGAGTGCGGGGGCCAGCCGGCCGCGCTGCTGCTCGCCGGCGGCTGGCTCGCGGCCCGCCCCACCGCGTCCGTCGCCGACCTGGCCAGACGGCTGCGCGAGCTGCCGCCCGACCTCGACGTACCCGAGGGCGACCGGCCGCTCGCCCGGGCCTTCCGGCTCGCGTACGAGTCGCTGCCGCCGGCGGCAGCGCGCCTGGCGCGGCTGCTCACCCTCGCCCCCGCCGGCCTCACCGACGCCCATGTCGCCTCCGCACTCGCCGGCTGCTCCGTGCAGGACGCCGCCGCCACCCTGCGCGACCTCGTCGGCCTCGGCATGCTCAGGCCGGCGCCAACCCCCGCCGTCACCGGGCCAGGCCGCCTGCCCGCGGGCCGCGGCGACGAGGGTGTGCACGGCCCCGGCGGCCGGTACGTGCTGCCCGGCTGCCTCGTGCCGCTGCTGCGCGCCCGCAGTGCCGCGCACGACAGGCCGGGCGAGCTGCAGCTCGCCAGGGCGCGCATGCTGGAGCGGACCGTCCGGCTGCTGCGCTCCTGCCGCGCCATCACGGAACCCGAGGGCTCACCGGCGCGCACCCAGCTCGCCGCGGTGCCCAGGGCGCTGCGCTTCCCGACCGCGGTCGCGGCCGCCGGCTGGCTGCGCGTCCACCGGCCCGCGCTGCTCGCGGCCGCCCGCCTCGCCGTCGCCGACGGGGAGCTCGACACGCTGGCCCGCCGCCTCGTCGCCGCCCTCGTCCGCGCGCTCGCCGCCCACGAGGGCACCGAGGCGGCGGCCCCCGACCTCTACGGTCTCCACCACCTCGTCCTCGACGTCGCCGAGCGGCGCGGACTGCACCGCGAGCGCGCGGCCGCGCTGCTCAACATCGGCGACCTGGACGCCCGCACCGGGCGCACGCGCGACGCCCTCGCCCGCTACCGCGCCGCGCTGGACGCGGGACGCGCCGCCCAGGACCACTACGCGACGGGCCGCGCGATGGAGTCCGTCGGCGGCGCGTACCAGGGCCTGGAGGACTTCCCCCGCGCCTGCGACTGGTACGGCAGGGCGCTCGCGCAGCGCCTCAGCCGCGGCGAGCGGGCCGACGAGGCGCGCCTCCACGGCCGCCTCGGCGCCGTCCACGCGCAGGCGGGCGCGTACGGGGAGGCGCTGCGCGAGTGGCGCGCGGCCGTCGCCTGCTACCGGCGCCTCGACGACCTGCCCGGCGTGGCGAGGGCGCTGAGCGAGGTGGCGAGGGTCCAGGAGTACGCGGACCGGCCGCACGACTCGCTGCGCACCTGCGAAGAGGCCCTGGAGTGGGCGGGCCTCGCCGAGGACGAGCGGCTGCGCGCGGCCCTGCACCTCAGGCTCGCGGACACCCTGGAGCGGGTCGGCGATCCCGCTGCCGCCGCGCTGCACAGGACGAGGGCGAACCGCCTGCTCGGACCGGACGAAGCACGGGCATGAGAGGGTCTGGCCTACGAATTCCGCAGCACCCTTCGGAAAGATTCCAGCTTTACAAGGCTAGACAGCGGCAAATCCTTCATTAGACTGGCTCCGCTGCGGCTTTCCGTGGCCTCTCCCGATGTGCGGCATCCATGCCTGTCTGTGCCTGTTCATGTCCACTGGCAGCTGGATGCGCCGTTCATCCGGGTACGTATGCACTACAGGCGCCCCTCTGAGCCAAGGACCGTGATCCACGTGAAGGTCGGCATCCCCCGCGAGGTCAAGAACAACGAGTTCCGGGTGGCGATCACCCCGGCAGGCGTGCACGAGCTGGTGCGCCACGGCCACGAGGTCGTCGTCGAGCGGAACGCCGGCGCAGGTTCCTCCATCACGGACGAGGAGTACACCGCCGCGGGTGCCGCCATCCTGGAGACGGCCGACGAGGTGTGGGCCGCGGCCGACCTGCTGCTCAAGGTCAAGGAGCCGATCGCGGAGGAGTACCACAGGCTCCGCAAGGACCAGACCCTCTTCACCTACCTGCACCTCGCCGCGTCCCGCGCCTGCACCGACGCGCTGCTCGCCTCGGGCACCACCGCCATCGCCTACGAGACCGTCGAGACCGCGGGCCGCGCGCTTCCGCTGCTCGCGCCGATGTCCGAGGTCGCGGGCCGGCTCGCGCCGCAGGTCGGCGCGTACCACCTGATGCGGTCGGCCGGCGGCCGCGGCGTGCTGCCCTGCGGCGTGCCCGGTACGGCGGCGGGCCGCGCCGTGGTCATCGGCGGCGGCGTCTCCGGCTGGAACGCGACGCAGATCGCGGTCGGCATGGGCTTCCACGTGACCCTGCTCGACAAGGACATCAACAAGCTCCGCGAGGCGGACCGCCTCTTCGGCACCAAGGTCCAGACGATCGTCTCCAACGCGTACGAGCTGGAGCGCGCGGTCACCGAGGCGGACCTCGTCGTCGGCGCCGTGCTCATCCCCGGCGCGAAGGCGCCGAAGCTCGTCACCAACGAACTCGTCGCGAAGATGAAGCCCGGAAGTGTCCTTGTCGACATTGCGATCGACCAGGGCGGCTGCTTCGAGGACTCCCGGCCGACCACACACGCCGAGCCGACCTTCCGCGTCCACGACTCGGTCTTCTACTGCGTCGCCAACATGCCGGGCGCCGTCCCGAACACCTCCACGTACGCGCTGACGAACGCCACGCTCCCGTACATCGTGGAGCTCGCGGACCGCGGCTGGCGCGACGCCCTGCGCCGTGACGCGGCGCTCGCCAAGGGCCTCAACACCCATGAGGGCCAGGTGGTTTACCGCGAGGTCGCCGAGGCCCACGGCCTCGACCACGTCGAACTGGACGCGCTGCTCGGCTGAGCCGTCAATCGGCGCCGTCAACGTCGCGCCCCGGGCCGGACCTTGCCCCGCGAGGTCCGGCCCGGGTGTGTGTCCGGCCACTTTCACGGCCGGAGCGGCTCGGCGTCAACACGCGCTGAAAGTCGGTCTTGTGCTGTTTTGCTCGCCCGGTCGGGCCGTGCGCCGTGCCTTGGTGAGAGGGGTGTGCGCCCTTGACACGCGGGTGTTCGGTTGCCGACACATCGGGCCCGGTCCGGCGGATTGTGTTGCTGTGAAGCGGTGACACGCCATAGAGTCGCGAACCGTCGGCATGGTGCCACGCTGACCTATCGATTAAGTGTCCTGGTCACACCCAAGGAGGTAAGACGACTTGTGAATGAGTCGACATTTACTCCCGGGGGTGGTCAACCAGGAATGCCCACGGCGGGCGTGAGCGCTCCGTCCGGCTTCGAGGCTGTCGGCTCCGTCGCTGTTCGCACCTCCGCCACCACCCAGCACACGACGACAGACCACCAGACGACGGACGGCCAACACGTGAACGCCACGGCCGGCAACGAGGGAAGCCGAGAGCACACCCCATTGGCCGCATACGACGAAGTGCCCGAGGGCCACTTCTACGACCCCGACGCCGAGTACGAGCCCGACCCCGAGTACGCGGCCACGCTCGCCCCCGACGCCGCGCGGCAGCGCAGGGAGCGCATCGGCCCGACCGGGCGGCCCCTGCCCTACTTCCCGATCCCGGGACCGCTGACCGACCACGGCCCCGCGAAGATCATCGCGATGTGCAACCAGAAGGGCGGCGTCGGCAAGACCACGTCGACCATCAACCTGGGCGCCGCGCTCGCCGAGTACGGGCGGCGCGTGCTGCTCGTCGACTTCGACCCGCAGGGCGCTCTGTCGGTCGGCCTCGGCGTGAACCCGATGGAGCTCGACCTCACCGTCTACAACCTGCTCATGGAGCGGGGCATGGCGGCGGACGAGGTGCTGCTCAAGACGGCGGTCCCCAACATGGACCTGCTTCCGAGCAACATCGACCTGTCGGCGGCCGAGGTCCAGCTCGTCAGCGAGGTCGCCCGCGAGTCGACGCTCCAGCGCGCGCTCAAGCCGCTGATGCAGGACTACGACTACATCGTCATCGACTGCCAGCCGTCGCTCGGCCTGCTGACCGTGAACGCGCTCACCGCGGCGCACAAGGTCATCGTGCCGCTCGAGTGCGAGTTCTTCGCGCTGCGCGGTGTGGCGCTGCTCACCGAGACGATCGAGAAGGTGCAGGAGCGGCTCAACCCCGACCTGGAGCTCGACGGCATCCTCGCCACGATGTACGACTCCCGCACGGTGCACAGCCGCGAGGTGCTCGCGCGCGTGGTCGAGGCGTTCGACGAGAACGTGTACCACACGGTGATCGGCCGCACGGTGCGCTTCCCGGAGACCACGGTCGCCGGCGAGCCGATCACGACGTACGCCTCCAACTCCGTCGGCGCGGCCGCCTATCGACAGCTCGCCAGGGAGGTGCTCGCCCGGTGTCACGCCGAGTGAGTCTGCCCGGCGCCGACGAACTGTTCCGTACGACCGGTGGCACGGCCCTGCAGGCCTCCTCGCCCGCGGACCGCCGCCGGAGCGCGAACGGCGAGGCACGGGTGCCGGCGCCGGCCGAGGGCGGCAGGAGCGAGGGCGGCAAGGAGGCCGAGGGCTCCGGCGCGGGGTCCACGGCGGCCGCCCACGCCGAGGAGGAGCACTCCCCGGCCGCCGAGCCGGGCCCAGGGGACGCCACAGCGGCGCGGTCCCGCACCTCGGAGGCCGAGCAGCGGCCCACGGCCGCGGCCGCCGGGCAGGCGCGTCGGCCGCTCGCCGAGCAGCAGGAGATCCGGAGAGCACACGTCTGAACTCCTGTCTCCCATGTCTCTCGCCTGCCGTCTTCTGCTTGATAGAAGGGGGGGGGGGGGGGGGCAGGGAGGGGGAGCGGGGGGGGGGGGGGGGGGGGGGGGGGGGG
>NZ_JAGIQL010000158.1 GCF_017813245.1 Streptomyces montanisoli | reverse complement strand
CGGGACGTCAGCGGTGCGGGGCGCGGCGGACGCGCTGGCGGCCGCGGGCGGCGCCAGGCTCGCCACGTCGATGGAGATGGCCTCGGGCGGCACGCGCGTCACGATCCGCGGCGAGGGGCGCTACGACTTCCGCGACCGGATCGGCACGCTCACCGTCACGCTGCCGAAGGACCCGGCCGGCGCTTCCGAGCACCGGCCGATCACGGAGCTGCTGTCGCCGTCGCTGCTCTACATGAAGAACCGCGGCGCGGGCGTGCCCGCCGACAAGTGGGTGCGGATCGAGGCCGCGTCGCTGGACGACGGCAACCTCGTCACCGGCGGCGCCACCGATCCGCTCGCCGCCGCCGAGCTGCTGCGCACCGCCACGAAGGTGTCGTACGAGGGCGAGGAGGACCTGGCGGGCACCGAGGTGCGGCACTACGAGGGCGTCGCCGACCTCTCCACCGCGGGCAGGCAGGCGGCGCCGTACGCGCGGGGCGCGCTGAAGGCGGCGGTGCACGGCTTCGCCTCGCGTACCGTCCCCTTCGACGCGTACCTGGACGACGCGGGGCGGCTGCGCAAGGTGAGGCAGCGCTTCCGTTACGTCAACAAGGGCGGCGCCGTGACGGTGTACTCGACGACGCTGCTGTACGACTTCGGCACGCCGGTGCCGGTGAGGCTGCCGCCGCGCGGGGACATCTACTCGGGGCGTGTCGAGGGATGAGAATAGAGCGCTAAATGGTCCGGAAGTGCCATGCGCGGTGCGTATCAACCTCCCTACGCTAGGAAGCCGGTACCGACCGAGAGAGGTGATGCACGTGGCTCCGTTGCGTACGCCGACCGTTCAGGACCACGTGGCCCTGGTCGAGATCGAGCTGTGCGGCGAGTTGATGATCGCGGCGTCCGACGCGGACGGGGACCGGCTCAGCCCCGACCGCATCGACGAGGTGCTGAAGGTGGAGGCCGACCGCGCCGCGCGCCTCAGGCAGCAGGACCGGTGCAGGGGCGCCTGACGCGCGAGCGCGGCACGCGCGTCGGATATCTCACGTCCCGGGTCAGGTGCGCAGCAGGCGGGCGATGGCCTGCTTGGCCTCCTCGACCTTCTCGTCGATCTCCGCGCCGCCCTTGACGGCCGCATCGGCCACGCAGTGGCGCAGGTGCTCCTCCAGGAGTTGCAGCGCGAACGCCTGGAGCGCCTTCGTGGACGCCGACACCTGGGTGAGTATGTCGATGCAGTAGACGTCCTCGCCGACCATCCGCTGCAGGCCCCTGATCTGGCCCTCGATCCTGCGCAGCCGCTTGAGGTGCTCGTCCTTGCTCTTGTGGTAGCCGTACACCTGGTGCTCGTCGTGGGGGCCGTGCCCGGGGTGCGGGGCGGGCGGCGCCTGGGAGGGCGCTTCGCCGGTCGCGTCGGCCGCGTCCGTGGTCGTCATGGCGTCCTCCGTCATGGTCCCGTTGCTGTCCGTTTGGGTGGTTATACCCCCTGCGGGTATATGATACCTCTACGGGGAGGTTGGGTCAGGGGGTCCTTCAGGGTGGTCCCGCAGGATGAGCGACACTGGGACCCCACTCATCTAGCATCAGCCTGACCGAAATTCCAGGGACCCCGAGGACTCCAGGTGCGTTTTCGTCTTACCCCCAGGGAGACGAGCTTCTACGACATGTTCGCCGCGTCCGCGGACAACATCGTCTCGGGCTCCAAACTCCTGATGGAACTCCTCGGTGCGGACTCATCCGCGAAAGCCGAGATCGCCGAACGGATGAGGGCCGCGGAGCACGCGGGTGACGACGCGACCCACGCGATCTTCCACCAGCTGAACTCCTCGTTCATCACGCCGTTCGACCGCGAGGACATCTACACGCTGGCCTCCTCGCTCGACGACATCATGGACTTCATGGAAGAGGCCGTCGATCTCGTCGTCCTCTACAACATCGAGAAGCTGCCGCGGGGCGTCGAGGAGCAGATCGAGGTCCTGAGCAGGGCAGCCGACCTGACCGCCGAGGCGATGCCCCACCTGCGCACGATGAACAACCTCACCGAGTACTGGATCGAGATCAACCGGCTGGAGAACCAGGCCGACCAGATCCACCGCAAGCTGCTCGCGCACCTCTTCAACGGCAAGTACGACGCCATGGACGTGCTCAAGCTCAAGCAGATCGTGGACGTACTCGAAGAGGCCGCCGACGCGTTCGAGCACGTCGCGAACACGGTGGAGACCATCGCGGTCAAGGAGTCCTGAGCTTCGTGGACACCCTCGCGCTGATCGTGACCATCGGTGTCGCGCTCGGTTTCACGTACACCAACGGCTTCCACGACTCCGCGAACGCGATCGCGACCTCCGTGTCGACCCGCGCCCTCACGCCGCGTGCGGCGCTCGCCATGGCGGCCGTGATGAACATGGCCGGCGCGTTCCTCGGGCAGGGCGTCGCCGAGACCGTCAGCAAGGGCCTGATCGAGACCCCGCACGGCAACCAGGGGATGGGCATCCTCTTCGCCGCGCTGGCGGGGGCGGTCGTCTGGAACGTCGTGACCTGGCGGCTCGGGCTGCCGTCCTCGTCGTCGCACGCGCTGTTCGGCGGCCTGGTGGGGGCCGCGCTCGCGGGCGGCAGCGCGGTCATCTGGTCCGGGGTGATCGACAAGGTCGTCATCCCGATGATCCTTTCGCCCGTCGTGGGCCTGATCGTCGGCTACCTCGTGATGGTGGCGATCCTGTGGCTGTTCAGGAAGTCCAACCCGCACAAGACGAAGCGCGGCTTCCGGATCGCGCAGACGGTGTCGGCGGCCGGCATGGCGCTCGGGCACGGACTGCAGGACGCGCAGAAGACGATGGGCGTGGTCGTGCTCGCGCTGGTCATCGCGGGTGACGAGAGCTCGACGAGCAACATCCCGGTGTGGGTGAAGATCGTCTGCGCGCTGATGCTGTCGCTCGGCACGTACGCGGGCGGCTGGCGGATCATGCGCACGCTGGGCCGCAAGATCATCGAGCTGGACCCGCCGCAGGGGTTCGCGGCGGAGCTCACGGGTTCGTCGATCCTGTACACGACGTCGTACGTCTTCCAGGCGCCGGTGTCGACGACGCACGTGATCACGTCGGCGATCATGGGCGTGGGCGCGACGAAGCGCGTCAACGCCGTGCGGTGGGGGGTCGGCAGGAACATCGTGATCGGCTGGTTCATCACGATGCCGGCGGCGGGGGCCGTGGCGGCGATCGTCTACTGGATCATCAGCGCGATCTTCGGCTGAGCAGGGCCCTGCGCGCGGCCGCCGTTCAGGGCAGTGCGCGGTGCATGACGTGCAGGCCGACGTAGCCCTCGGCCGGGTGCCTGAACGCCTCGGGGACCGTGCCCACCACCGCGAAGCCGAGCGACCGGTAGAGCGCGACCGCGTGCACGTTCGTCTCCACGACGGCGTTGAACTGCATCGCGCGGAACCCCGCCTCGCGCGCCCACTCCAGCGAGTACGCGCACAGTGCGCGCCCGATCCCGCGCCCGGCGTGCGCCGGGTCGACCATGTAGCTGGCGCTGGCGACGTGTGATCCGTTGCCCGCCTGGTTGCGGTTCATCTTCGCCGTGCCTACGACCGTCCCAGCCTCGTCCACGGCGACGACCGTGCGGTCGGGCGGCGCCAGCAGCCACCACCCGCGCCCCTGCTCCTGGTCGAGGTCGCACGGATAGGTGAAGGTCTCGCCCGCGGCGACGATCGTGTGGAAAAAGGGCCAGATGGCGGCCCAGTCCTGCGCGTGGGCTTCCCTGATGTGCATCCGTCAAGGATGCTCGCCGCCGCGGCAAAGGCAAAGGCAATAACAAAGGCAAGGAGGACGAGATCCTCTCCTTGCCACTCTCAACTTATAGCGCACAGGGGGGCTTGCCACAAGGCCCCCATCGTGGCGCAGCATCGTCGGCCATGGCCACAACCTGCGGAAACGGGGCATACGTGCGTGTGTACGTGCGGGACCTTCAAGACGTCGACGAGACCCAGATCGCCGTCGTCGGCGGCAAGGGCGCGAACCTGGGCGCGCTGACCCGGATCGAGGGCGTCCGCGTGCCGGGCGGCTTCTGCGTCACGACGGACGCGTTCCGGCGGATCATGGCGGACGCGCCGTCGATGGACGACCTGCTCGACCGGCTGTCGGGCAGCGATCCCGACGACCGGGAGGCGGTGCGCGCGCTCAGCGCGGAGATCCGCCGGGCCATCGAGGAGACCCCGGTCCCGGGTGATGTCGCGGAGGAGATCGCCCGCGCGCTCGCCGGGCTCGGCGAGGAAACCGGCGGGGACGCCGCCTTCGCCGTCCGGTCGAGCGCGACCGCCGAGGACCTGCCGACGGCCTCCTTCGCCGGCCAGCAGGACACGTACCTCAACGTCGTGGGGGCCGCCGAGGTCCTGCGGCACATCAGCCGGTGCTGGGCCTCGCTGTTCACCGAGCGTGCCGTGGCCTACCGCCGGCGCAACTCCATCGACCACCGTGCGGTCCGGATGGCGGTGGTCGTGCAGCGGATGGTCTTCCCGCAGGCGGCGGGCGTCCTGTTCACCGCCGACCCCGTCACCGGCAACCGCGGGACCGCCACCGTGGACGCGGGCCCCGGCCTCGGCGAGGCGCTCGTCTCGGGACTGGTGAACCCGGACGTCTTCACCGTCCGCCACGGCGAGGTCGTCGCCAGGACGTTCGCCGCCAAGCACCGCGCCGTCCACGCCCTGCCGGGCGGTGGCACGGAGGAGGTGGCGGTCGACCCGCGGTGGCGCGAGGAGCCCGCGCTGACGGACGCGCAGGTCGTGGCGCTCGTACGACTCGGACGGCGGATCGAGGCGCACTTCGGCCGCCCGCAGGACATCGAGTGGTGCCTGGTGGACGGCGGCTTCAGCATCGTCCAGAGCCGGCCGATCACGACGCTCTTCCCCGTCCCCGAGGCCGGCGACGACGAGAACCACGTCTACCTCTCCGTAGGCCACCAGCAGATGATGACCGATGCCATGAGGCCGCTGGGTCTTTCCATGTGGCGGCTCACGGCCATGGCGCCGATGGTCGAGGCGGGCGGCAGGCTGTTCGTCGACGCCACCCGGCGCCTGGCCTCGCCCGCGAGCCGCGCCGCCTTCGTCGACCTCGTGGGCAGGGGCGACCCGCTGACGAGGGACGCGCTGGAGACCGTACTCGGCCGCGACGGCTTCCTCCCACCGCCCTCGGACGCGGACCCCGCAGGGCCACCCGCCGGGAGCGCCAAGCCCGCCGGGGACGCCAAGCCCGCCGCAGCCGCTGCTTCCGCCCCGATCGAGACCGATCCGGCGATCGTCACCGGGCTGATCGAGCGCAGCCGGGCGTCCCTCGGCGTGCTGGAACGCGACATCGCGGCGAAGACCGGGCCCGCGCTGTTCGACTTCCTGCACGAGGCCTTCGCGGAGCACAAGCGGGTGCTCACCGACCCGCTCTCCATCCAGGTGATCATGGCGGGGATGGAGGCCACCTGGTGGCTGGGCGACAAGCTGGACGAGTGGCTGGGCGAGAGGAACGCCGTCGACGCGCTGACGCTGTCCGCGCCCGGCAACGTCACGTCGGAGATGGGTCTCGCGCTGCTCGACGTCGCCGACGTGATCCGCCCGTACCCGCGGGTCGTCGCGTTCCTGCGGGGCGTCGACGGCGCCGCGGAAACGGGCCCCGGGGACGGCGGCTTCCTGGACGAGCTGGCGAAGATCGAGGGCGGCCCCGCGGCCCGTGACGCCATCGAGGCCTACCTCGACCGGTACGGCATGCGCTGCGTCGGCGAGATCGACATCACGCGGCCGCGCTGGCGCGAGCGCCCCGAAACGCTCGTGCCCGTGATCCTCGACAACGTGCGCAACTTCGAGCCGGGCGCCGCCGCGCGCCGCTTCGAGCACGGCCGGCAGGAGGCCGAGCGGAAGGAACGGGACGTGCTGGCGCGGCTGCGCGCACTGCCTGACGGTGACGCCAAGGCGGACGGGACGAAGCGGATGATCGACCGGGTCCGTACGTTCATCGGGTACCGGGAGTACCCGAAGTACGACATCGTCAGCCGCTACCTCGTCTACAAGCGGGCGCTGCTCGCGGAGGCCGGGCGCCTCGCGGGGGCCGGCGTGGTCCATGAGGCGGAGGACGTCTTCTACCTCACGTTCGAGGAGTTCCACGACGCCGTGCGCACGCGGCGGGTCGACGAACGGCTCCTCGGGCGGCGCAAGGACGCGTTCCGCTCGTACCAGGCGCTCACACCGCCCCGGGTGCTCACGTCGGAGGGCGAGGCCGTCGCCGGTTCGTACCGGCGCGACGACGTGCCGGCCGGTGCGCTGGCCGGGCTGCCGGTCTCCGCCGGGACGGTCGAGGGCAGGGCCCGCGTCGTCCTCGACATGGCGCGGGCCGACCTGACGGCCGGCGACATCCTGGTCACGGCGCACACGGACCCGAGCTGGTCGCCGCTGTTCGTCGGGATCGCGGGTCTGGTGACCGAGGTCGGCGGCCTGATGACGCACGGCGCGGTGATCGCCAGGGAGTACGGCCTTCCGGCCGTCGTGGGCGTGGCGGGCGCCACCGGGCTGATCAGGGACGGGCAGCGGATCCGCGTGCACGGCAGCGACGGGTACGTCGAGATCCTGCACTGACGGCGGGACCTGACGGCAAGAAGGGCCGAAGAAGGGCCCGCCCTCCGGGGAGGGCGGGCCCTGTCCCGCGGTGACACCGCCATGCAGCACCGCGGGAGGCTCGGAAAACGCCGGGGCCGGGGCCGGGGCCCAGGACAGTCGCCCGTCAGCCGAAGCGGCCGGAGATGTAGTCCTCCGTGGCCTGGACCGACGGGTTGGAGAAGATGCGCTCGGTCTCGTCGATCTCTATCAGCTTGCCCGGCTGCCCGACCGCCGCGAGGTTGAAGAACGCGGTGCGGTCCGAGACGCGGGCAGCCTGCTGCATGTTGTGCGTGACGATCACGATCGTGAAGCGTTCCTTGAGGCCGCCGATCAGGTCCTCGATCGCGAGCGTGGAGATCGGGTCGAGCGCCGAGCAGGGCTCGTCCATCAGCAGCACGTCGGGCTCCACGGCGATGGCCCTGGCGATGCACAGCCGCTGCTGCTGGCCGCCGGACAACCCCGCGCCCGGCTTGCCCAGGCGGTCCTTGACCTCGTTCCACAGGTTGGCGCCGGTGAGGGACTTCTCGACGATCTCGTCGAGTTCCTGCTTGCGGCGCCTGCCGTTGAGCCTCAGGCCGGCCGCCACGTTGTCGTAGATCGACATGGTCGGGAACGGGTTCGGCCGCTGGAAGACCATGCCGACCGTGCGGCGCACGGAGACGGGGTCGACGTCCGAGCCGTACAGGTTCTCGTCGTCCAGCAGGACCTTGCCCTCGACGCGGCCGCCCGGGGTCACCTCGTGCATCCGGTTGAGGGTGCGGAGGAAGGTCGACTTGCCGCAGCCCGACGGGCCGATGAAGGCCGTCACGGTGCGGGGTTCTACGGTCATCGAGATGTCGTCGATGGCGCGGAAGCCGCCGTAGAAGGCGCTGAGTCCGCTGACGTCGATGCGCTTGGCCATGGGTACTGCTCGCAATCAGGTGGTGGATGGCCGCGTCAGCGGCCGGACGTCTTCGGGGCCTGCCGGCGGGCGATGCCGCGGGCGATCAGGTTCAGGATCATCACGAGGATGATCAGCACGAGGGCCGCTCCCCAGGCGCGGTCGTAGCTGGCCGTGTTGCCCAGGTTGTACTGCTCGTAGATGTAGAACGGCAGCGACGACTGCGGGCCGTTGAACGGGTCGTTGTTGATCACCTGGCTGCCGAAGACCAGCAGCAGCACCGGCGCGGTCTCGCCCGCGATACGCGCGATGGCGAGGACGACGCCGGTGATGATGCCGCCGATGGACGTCGGGACGACGATGCTGACGATCGTGCGCCACTTGGGCACGCCCAGCGCGTAGGAGGCCTCCCGCAGCTCGTTCGGCACGAGCCGCAGCATCTCCTCGGTGGAGCGCACGACGATCGGCATCATCAGGATCGTCAGGGCCAGCGACCCGGCGAAGCCGGAGAAGCCGAAGCCCAGGATCAGGATCCAGAAGGACAGGACGAACAGGCCGGCGACGATCGACGGGATGCCCGTCATGACGTCGACGAAGAACGTGATGGCCTTGGCGAGGGCGCCCTTGCCGTACTCGACGAGGTAGACGGCGGTGAACACGCCGATCGGCACGGCGATGACGGTGGCGATGCCGACCTGTTCGAGCGTGCCGATGATCGCGTGGTAGATGCCGCCGCCCGGCTGGGTGCCGAGCACGCCGCTCATGGAGTGGCTGAGGAAGGTGCCGTTGAGTACCTTGACGCCCTTGGCGACGGTCGTCTCGATCAGCGAGTACAGCGGCACGATGGCGAGGACGAAGCACGCGTAGACGAGGCTGGTGGCGACCCGGTCCTTCGCCTGCCGCCGCCCCTCGACGGCACGCGTGAGCGTGTAGTTCGCGGCGACGAAGAGGATCAGCGCGATCAGCCCCCACTGCACGTGGCTGCCGAGGCCCGCGCCCGCGCCGATGCCGGCGCCTGCGAGCACCGCGCCCACCGCGATCGCGAGCGGCGTCCAGCGGGGGAGTCTGCGTTGCGCGAGGCGGCCCTGCGGGCGCGCCTGAGGCGCGGTCAGGTCGCTTGCGGTGTGGCTCATGCGTTCGCCCCCGAGTACTCCTTGCGGCGGGCGATGATCAGGCGGGCCGCGCCGTTGACGATCAGCGTGATGACGAAGAGGACGAGGCCGCCGGCGATCAGGGCGTCGCGCCCGAAGTTCGTGGCCTCGCCGAAGTGCGAGGCGATGTTCTGCGCGAAGGTGCCGCCCTCGGGGTCCAGCAGGTGCAGCGACAGCACCGAGGAGGACGACAGGACGGTGGCGACGGCCATCGTCTCGCCGAGCGCGCGGCCCAGGCCGAGCATGGACGCGCTGATGATGCCGGAGCGCGCGAACGGCAGCACCGAGAGGCGCACGACCTCCCAGCGGGTCGCCCCGAGGGCGAGCGCCGCCTCCTGGTGGGCACGCGGGACCTGCCGGAACACCTCGCGGCTCACGTTGGTGATGATCGGCACGATCATGATCGCGAGCAGGATCGACACCGTGAACAGCGAACGCGCGGCGGAGCCCGGCGTCGACTGGTCGAAGACGTACGTCCAGCCGAAGTACCGGTCGAGCCAGAGGTCGAGGCCGTTCATGTGCGGGACGAGGAACAGCGCGCCCCACAGGCCGTAGACGATGCTGGGCACGGCCGCGAGCAGGTCGACGACGTAGGCGAGCGGCGAGGCGATCCTGCGGTGCGCGTAGTGCGTGATGAACAGCGCGATGCCGATGGAGACCGGCACCGCGACGGCCATCGCGATGATCGAGCTGACGATCGTCCCGAAGGCGAGGACCGCGATGCCGAACACCGGCGGTGTGGTGTCCGTGTTCCACTCGAAGGTGGTGAAGAAGTTGCCGTGGTCCTGGGAGATCGCGTTGACCGCGCGGTAGCTCAGGAAGCCGGCGATGGCGGCCATGAGGACCAGCAGCAGGATGCCGGATCCCCCGGACAGGCCGAGGAACAGGCGGTCGCCGGCCCGGAGCGCGGGGCGCTCCCGCACCTCCGTTTCCGGCTTCGCGGATGGCTGGGGCGGGCTCGGCGGCGGCGCGTCGGCCGTCTGCGTCATGTCCATGGGTGAGGTCTCCGGTCTGGGTGGGGGAGCAGGGCTCCCCCGGCGGCGGTGCACCGGATGTACGCGGGTCCCGCGGGCGCCGGCCGCGCGGGGACCCGCCGTACACGAATCAGGGGTAGCGGATGAGCAGGGGTTCGGCGGGGAGGACGGCCGGCCGGGTCAGGACAGCGACTTGATCGCCGTGCGGACCTGGCTCGCGATGTTCTCCGGCAGCGGCGCGTAGCCCAGCGAGGTGATCTGCTTCTGGGCGTCGGCGCTCGCGATGTAGGTCAGGAACGACTTGGTGGCGTCGAGCGTCGCCTGCTTGTTGCCCTTGTCGCAGACGATCTCGTTGGTCACCAGGGTGATCGGCCAGGCGCCGTCCGCCTTGGTGGTGTAGTTGATCTTGAGCGCGAGGTCGCCGTTCGTGCCGACGACCTTCGCGTCCGCGATCGCCTTGGACGCGGCGTCGGAGCTGATCTTGACGGGCTGGGCCGCGCCGGTGTCCAGGGCGACGGTCGAGAGCTTGCTCGCGTTGGCGTAGGACAGCTCGGTGTAGCCGATGGCGCCGGTGGTCTGCTTGACCTGCGCGGTGACGTTGGCGGATCCCTGCGCGGACTGGCCGCCCTTGGCCTGCCACGTCTGGCCGCCCGAGTAGGGCCAGTCGCTGCCCGCGGCGGCGATCAGGTACTTGGTGAAGTTGTCCGTCGTGCCGGAGTCGTCCGAGCGGTGGAAGGGCTGGATCGCCGTGGAGGGCAGCTTGGCGCCCGGGTTCAGCTTGGCGATCGCGGGGTCGTTCCACTTGGTGATCTTCGAGTTGAAGATCTGCGCCATGGTCTTCGCGTCCAGCGTCAGGTTGTCGACGCCGGGGACGTTGTAGACGACGGAGATGGGGCCGCCGACCATGGGCAGGTCGATGGCCTGGCCGCCGGTGCACATCTTCTTGGACTGGGCGATCTGCTCGGGCTTGAGCGCGGAGTCGGAGCCGGCGAAGGCCGTCTGGCCCTGCAGGAACTGCTGCACGCCCGCGCCCGACCCGATGCCCTTGTAGTTGATCTGGATGCCCGAGCAGGACTGCGTGAAGTTCTTGACCCACTGGTCCATGGCGTTCTGCTGGGCCGTGGAGCCGGAGGCCAGCAGGTTGCCCGAGCCCTTGCCGCAGTCGGCGGAGCCGGCCGCGGACGCGCTCGCGCCGGTGCCGGCGCTCGCGCTGCCGCTGCCGCTGCCGCCGCTGTTGTCGTCCGAGCCGCACGCCGTGAGAACCAGGGCGCCGGAGACGGCGAGGGCACCGAGCGCGGTGGCACGCAGCCCGTTCTTGCGCAGAAGCTTCACTTGGGGTCGTTCCTTCCAGGAGCCGCCGTGCGTACGGAACGGAGGGCGGCGTGCGTCGGGTTCGTGGTGCGGCGTTCGGCCGGCACCGTGTAAGCCCGAAATTAGGCAGATGAGATGAAGGCGCCGACGGGGGGAAATGAACGCACGGTGAACCGTGAGGGACGGCCTGGTTCCGTCCCGGGCGGCACCGCTCGTGCCGCCTTCGTGTGTCGTCCGGACGCGCTCCCGGGGGGCTCGCCCGCTCGCCCTGCCTGCTTGCCTACCGGTCCACGTCGACTCGCCTACCGGTCCACGTCGAGCGGTGTCAGGAGCCGGTGCGGCTCCAGGAGTGCCCTGCTCACGGGGTTGCCGGGGTTCGGGTCGAGGCCGGGGCGCGGGGCGAGCACCACGTCGCCTGCGGTGACGACGTCACCGCAGGCCGGGCACTGCCCGTAGGCGCCGAGCTCCGAGCCGCAGGCCGCGTGTAGGAAGGAGCGCGGGACGTCCATGCCCTCCAGGTGGCCGCTCGCCCACGTCCCGAGCGAGAACAGCGTCGGCCACAGGGCCGCGCCCGCGTCGGTCAGCACGTACTCGTCGCGCGGCGGCGCCTGCTGGTAGCGGCGCTTCTCCAGCACGCCGGCCTGTTCGAGCGACTGGAGCCTGGCGGCCAGTACGGCGCGCGGGATGCCGAGGTGCACCAGGAAGTCCTTGTAGCGGCGGACTCCGTAGAAGGCGTCCCGCACGATGAGGAGCGTCCAGCGCTCGCCGACCACCTCGAGCGCGCGGGCGATGGAGCAGTGCTGCTGCGCGTAGTCCTTGCCGAGAGCCATGACTCCAGTCTACTCGCATGAGTTCGTTCATTGAACCTATGGTGCTACCCTCGACGTCACAGGTTCAATCACCGAACTCACAAGGGAGACGGGCCATGTCCCGACCACTCGACTCCGCCGCCGCGACCGGCACCTGGACGGCCGGCGTGGCTCCCGGCCCGGCCCCCGGCGAGTCTCCCGCCCAGGCTTCCGCCCCGATTTCCGCCTCGGCTCCCGGCGTGGCTCCCCAGGAAGCTGCGCAGGGACGCGTGACCGACCACCCCGCTCCCGCGCCGAACGCGCGCGGCACGCTGCTCGCCACGCTCGTCGCCACCTTCGTGGCGCTCATGGTTTATACGGCCCCGCTGCTGACCGTGCCCACGCTCTCCGGGACCTTCCACACCTCGCTGTCCGCTCAGGCCTGGCTGCTCAACGGCACACCGCTCGGGCTGGCGGCGGTGCTGCTCGTGGCCGGCGGCCTCGCGGACGACTTCGGCAGGCGACGGCTGTTCCTGATCGGCACGGTGGGCCTCGCCGTCACCACCGCCCTCAGCGCCCTCACGGATGACACCCTCCTCTTCACACTCACCCGCGTCGCCCAGGGGGCGGCGAGCGCCGCCATCCTGGCCGCCAGCCTCGGGCTGATAGCCCACGCGTTCCCCGCCGGTCCCTCCCGCCTCAGGGCCACCGGCGCCTGGGGCGCCGCCGTCAGCGGCGGCATCGCCCTGGGGCCGCTGCTCGCCGCCGCGTTGAACGGTCTCGGCTGGCGCGCCCTCTACCTGGTGCTCGGCGCGGCGGCGCTGGGCGCCGGCGTGTACGCGGCCCGGGTCCTGTCCGAGTCGCGCGCCGCGCACCGCGCCCGTCCCGACCTGCCGGGCGCGGCCGCCCTCGGGCTCGCCTTCACCGCGCTGCTGACCGCGCTGACGCTGGGCCGCAACGGCTGGCTCGCCGCCCCCGTGCTGCTCCTGCTGGCGGCCATGGTCGTCCTGCTCGCGGTGTTCGCCCTGATCGAGCGGCGCTCGGCGGCCCCGCTGGTCGACCTGGGGCTGCTGAAGCACACGCCGTTCCAGTCGTCGGTGCTGGGCGCCCTGTTCACCGGGATCGCGGTGATCGGGTTCTTCAGCTACCTGCCCGTCGTCGTCGAGGGCGTGCTGCACCTGTCGGTGTTCCAGACGGCCTGGATCGTGGTGCTGTGGGCCGGGACGGCCGCGGTGGTCGCGTACCAGGCCAAGCGACTGCACGCCCGGTTCGCCGTACGCCACCAGATGGCGGCCGGCTTCGTGCTGCACGCCGCCGGCATCCTCACCATGCTGGGCGCCGTGGGCGCCTCGTCGGAGGCGCGGCTGCTGCCCGGCGTGTTCGTCGCGGGCCTCGGCAGCGGCCTCCTGAACGCGGCGCTGCCCCGGCTCTCCGTCGAGTCGGTGCCGCCGCAGCGTGCCGCGATGGGCTCAGGGGCGAACAACACCGCCCGCTACATCGGGTCGTCCGTCGGCGTCGCGCTGATGCTTGCGCTGGTCACCTCGGCGGGCACCACCGCGCGCGGGGCGGACACGGCGATCGTCGTGATGGCGGCGGTGACGCTGCTCGGGGCTCTCCTGGTCCTGGTGCTGCGGGGCCGCCGGGGTGACGGGCCCGCCGGGTCCTGATCCGGTGCGACGCGCGGGGCGGGCGAGGCGCGGGACCGTGCTCTCAGGATGCTGCGTCGGCCGCGTGCTGCTGCCAGAGCCGCTGGAAGGCGAAGCGGGCCGCCTCGACCTCCAGGCGCTGGTCGGCGTGGAGCACCCCGAGCGCGTAGGCGGTGGCCGGGGCGATCCGCGGCGTGCGGGCCGCGCTCGCCGCGGCGGCCGCGGCCTCGGCCGCGTCGCGGTGACGGTCGAGGGC
>NZ_JAGIQL010000157.1 GCF_017813245.1 Streptomyces montanisoli | reverse complement strand
GCCAGGTACGACACCGTGCCGAGGACGGCCCCGGTCGTGTTCGTGACGTCGCCCACGGTCCTGACGAGGCCGAAGTCGGCGACCTTCACGCGGCCGTCGTCCCCTATGAGCACGTTCTCCGGCTTCATGTCGCGGTGGACGAACCCGGCGCGGTGGGCCGCGCCGAGCGCGGCAAGTACCGGCTCCGCGATGTCGAGCGCCGCACGCGGCGGCAGCGCGCCGCGCTCGCGCACGACGTCGCGCAGCGTGCAGCCGGCGATGTACTCCATCGCCAGGTACACGTACGCGCCGTCGGCGCCCTGGTCGAAGACGGCGACCACGTTGGGGTGCGCGAGCCTGGCCACGGACTTCGCCTCGCGGATGAACCGCTCGACGAAGGCGGCGTCGGTGGCGAGCGCGGGGTGCATCACCTTGAGCGCGACCACGCGGTCGAGGCGGGTGTCCACGGCCCGGTAGACCGTGGCCATCCCGCCCACCGCGATGCGCGCGTCCACGCGGTACCGGCCGTCCACCACCTGCCCGACGATCGGGTCGCCCAGGGTCATGTCCACGCGCCGAGTCTACTTTCCGCCACGGACACCGACGGTTCCGCCCGATGTCCGCGACGCACCTGTGACGCGCCCGTCACCGCACCGCGGTGACGCCTCCGGCGAGGGCGGCCGGCGTCGCGCCCTGTGCGCCCGGACGACCGCGTGCTCGTCCCCTTCCGCGCACCGGCGGCGCCAGGCCCGCGGGCGCGGGACCTCCCGCCCCGTGGCGACCCGCCTCTCGCGGCCCGGGGATCGTGCACCCACAGGCGCGGTGCGCCGGTGGGGACGCCGGGCGTCCGAACGGCCACGAGCGCCCGTGCGCGGGCCGCCACTGCGGGGGCGGCGCCCCGGGGCCTGGATGCCGCCGTGGTGGATTACCTTCCGGCAGGTGCTGCGCGGGGGAGGTGGTGGCGCGGAGGGTGGCCTGACGCGGGCGCCCGTCGACCGGGGCCGTGGCGACCTGTGTCGCCGCCGTTCCGTACCCCTGGCGGCCCGCCGGGTGCCCGGGCAGCCACGAGCGCGCGTTCGCGGGCCACCACCGCAGGGGCGGGGCCCCGGGCCCGGACGCCGCCGTGGCGGGCGCCCGTCGGACAGGCGCTGCCCCGGAGCCGCGATGCCCTGCGGCCGGCGCGCTCGCGCCTCAGAACGCCGGGCGTTCCGGGTCCAGCGCCGCCAGGCCGCTCTCCGGTGACGACGCCTGCGCGTGGTGGCGGCGCGGGATGCGGCCCGCGAGGCGGGCCAGCCTGCCGGCCTCCACCGCGCGGCGCATCGCCTCCGCCATGAGCACGGGCTCCTGCGCCCGCGTCACCGCCGACGCCAGCATCACCGCGGCGCAGCCCAGCTCCATCGCGAACGCCGCGTCGGACGCCGTGCCCGCGCCCGCGTCCAGGATCACCGGGACGCCCGCGCGCTCGACGATCAGGCTGAAGTTGTGCGGGTTGCGGATGCCCAGGCCCGAGCCGATCGGCGAGCCGAGCGGCATGACCGCCGCGCAGCCGACGTCCTCCAGCTTCCGCGCGAGCACCGGGTCGTCGTTGGTGTACGGCAGCACCGTGAACCCGTCGTCGACGAGCGTCTCCGCGGCGTCCAGCAGCTCGACCGGGTCGGGCAGCAGTGTCCGCTCGTCCGCCACGACCTCCAGCTTCACCCAGTCCGTGCCCAGCGCCTCACGCGCGAGCCGCGCCGTCAGCACGGCCTCTCCCGCGGTGAAGCAGCCCGCCGTGTTCGGCAGCGGCCGGACGCCGAGCCGGTCGAGCACCGAAAGCACGGAGCCCTGCACGCTCGGGTCGAGGCGGCGCATCGCCACCGTCGTCAGCTCCGTGCCCGACGCCACGAGCGAGCGCTCCAGCACGTCGAGGCTGGGCGCGCCACCCGTGCCCATGATC
Organism: Streptomyces montanisoli; assembly: GCF_017813245.1. Taxonomy (GTDB): domain Bacteria; phylum Actinomycetota; class Actinomycetes; order Streptomycetales; family Streptomycetaceae; genus Streptomyces; species Streptomyces montanisoli. The sequence continues at coordinate 11,744 of NZ_JAGIQL010000157.1, read as the reverse complement.
AGCCGGGAGGCGAAGGCCGTCCCCGCGATGGTCAGTTCGTCGTCCGCCATCCCTATCAGCCTCCCTGCACGGCGGTGAGGACCTCGACGCGGTCGCCCTCTTCGAGTGCCGTGCCCGGCCAGCCGCCGCGCGGCACCACCGTCTCGTTGACCGCCGCCGCGACCCCGGACGGCGCCGTCGTCACCGTCGCGACCAGCGCGTCGAGCGTCGTCGCCGCGGCCACCTCGCGCGGCCTGCCGTTCACCGAAACCCGCACCGTGCCACCACCTCTGCCGTCCGTCGCACCGTTCGCACCGTTCGTGCCGTCGCGCCTCATGCGTGCTGCTCCTCTCGCGCGTCCCCGGCCCCGGCCCCAACCCCGGCTCCCGCGAACCGGGACGGTGTGAAGGGCCGTGCCACCTCCGGGAGTTCGCCCGTCGTCAGCAGCGCCGCCATGGCGTCCCCCGTCACGGGCGTCAGCAGCACGCCGTTGCGGAAGTGGCCGGTGGCCAGGTGCAGACCCGGCAGCGGCGTGGGACCCAGCAGCGGCGCGTTGTCGGGGGAGCCGGGCCGCAGCCCCGCGCGCGTCTCCGTCAGCGGCAACTCCGTGATGCCGGGCACCAGCTCGTGGGCGTCGCGCAGCAGCTCGTACACGCCACCCGCCGTCACCGTGGTGTCCCAGCCGAGCTCCTCGCTCGTCGCGCCCACCACCAGCTCGCCGTTCTCGCGCGGCACCAGGTAGACGTGCCCGCCGCGCACCACGGCCCGCACCGTCCTGGACAGGAACGGCGCGTACCTGCGCGGCACCGTCAGCCGCAGCACCTGGCCCTTGACCGGCCTGACCGGCGGCAGCACCTCGTCGGGCACGCCCGCGAGCCGGCCGCTCATGCTGCCGCCCGCCAGCACCAGCTGGTCCGCCGCGAGCGCCGTCCCGTCCGCCGCCACCACGCCCACGGCCCGGCCGCCGCGCACCGAGAGCCGCTCGGCCCACATGCGGTGCAGGGCGACACCGGCACGCTCGCACGCCGCGAGCAGCGCGGCGGCCATGCGGCGCGGGTCTATCTGGTGGTCGCCGTCGACCCGCAGGCCACCCCGCACGCCGGGCGCGAGCATCGGTTCGAGGCGGCGGCAGTCACGGCCGCCGAGCCACTCGGACGCCAGGCCGCACTTCTCCTGGAACGCGTGCAGCTCCCGCAGGTGCGCGCGGTCGTCGCTGTCGAGCGCCACGGCGAGCGTGCCGCACGTCCGGTACCCGGTGTCCAGGCCGCTCGCCGCCTCCAGCTCCGCGACGAACTCCGGGTAGCGGCGCGCCGACGCGAGATTCAGCCCGAGCAGGGTCTCCTCGCCGTAGTGCAGTTCGGTGACGGCGGCCAGCATTCCGGCGGCGACCCGCGCGGCCCCGCCGCCCGGTTCCGGGTCGACGACCGCGGTGCGCAGCCCGCGCTGCGCCGCACGCCAGGCCGTGACCAGGCCGATGATGCCGCCGCCGATCACCAGCACGTCGTACGCGCGCGTCGACGATGATGATGATGACGCGGAGGACATTGATGTGGATGTGGGTGGTTCGGAAGGCTGCACGGTCGTCAGCCCCTCCCTTCGCCGGCATGACCCGGATCAGGTTCGTACGGTCGGAGGCCGCTCAGCCTCCCTCTCAGTCCGGTGCGCCCGGGCTCCCGCGAGGTTCCACGGCCAGCGTAGTCCCTGCCTCCTCCCGCGTTAAGACGCGGGCGTCCGGAGCGATCCACCGGAGCGATCCAAAGGGAATTAAGGTGATCGCGTGAGCGAGGAGCGGAGAGTCGTCATCGTCGGCGCGGGCATGGCGGGCGTGCAGAGCGCCGTGGCACTGCGCGAGAGCGGCCACGAGGGGCCGGTCACCGTCGTCGGCGCCGAGCCGCACCCCCCGTACGACAGGCCGCCGCTGTCCAAGGCGGTGCTGCTCGGCCAGGCGGAGGGCTCCGCCTTCGACATCGACTTCGCCGCCCTCGGCGTGGAGCTGATGCTCGGCCGCGAGGCGACCGGCCTGCGCACGGACGCGCGCGAGGTGGACACCGACCAGGGGCCCGTCCCCTACGACGCGCTCGTCATCGCCAGCGGCGCCGAGCCCGTGACGCTGCCCGGCACCCGGGGCGTGCCGGGCGTCCACGTGCTGCGCACGCTCGACGACGTCGAACGGCTGCGGCCGGTCCTGGAGCGGCAGCACGAGGTCGTCGTGGTCGGCGCCGGCTGGATCGGCGCCGAGTTCGCGACCGCCGCGCGCGCGGCGGGCTGCGCCGTCACCGTCGTGGAGGCCGCGGACCGCCCGCTGGCGGGCGCGCTGCCCGCCGAGGTCACCGCCCCCATGGCCGGGTGGTACGAGGAGAGCGGCGCCACCCTCATGACGGGCGCGCGCGTGGAGCGCGTCGAAGAGGGCGCGGTCGTGCTCGAAGGCGGCAGGCGGCTCGACGCGGGCGCGGTGCTCGTCGGCATCGGCGCGCGCCCGGCGACGGGCTGGCTCGCGGGATCCGGCGTGGAGCTCGGACCCGACGGCGCGGTCCTGGCCGACGCCTGGCTGCGCACCTCGGTCCCCGACGTGTACGCGGTCGGCGACTGCGCCTCCTTCCCGTCCGCGCGCTACGGCGAGCGGCTGCTCGTCCACCACTGGGACAACGCGCTCCAGGGCCCGAGGACCGTCGCCGCCCGCATCACCGGCGCGTCGATGGACCCGTACGACCCGGTGCCGTACTTCTGGTCCGAGCAGTTCGGCCGCTTCGTGCAGTACGCGGGCCACCACACCGGCGCCGACACGCTGATCGAGCGGGGCGAGAAGGCCGCGCCCGCCTGGTCGGCGGTGTGGCTGCGCGACGGCGTGCTCGTCGCGCTGCTGGCCGTCGGCCGGCCGCGCGACCTGGCCCAGGGCCGCAAGCTCATCGAATCGGGCGCGCGGCTCGACGCGGGCCTGGCCGCCGACCCGGCCGTCTCCCTCAAGAAATCCGTGGTCGAGCCCGCGCCGTGAGCGCCCTCCGGGCGGCGCGCGTGCCCCGCACGGACCGCCACCGCTACCGCCCGCCGGTCCGGGATGGCAGTCTTGTCCTCGTGACCGAGATTGACGTGAAGATCGATGCTCTCGTCCCCGAGTGGCTGTACCTCCCGGACATCGCGGAGAAGCTGGACGTCGAGGTGACGCGCGTGCGGCAACTGGTCAAGGAGGGCCAGCTGATCGCGGTGCGCCGCGGCGAGAACCGCGCACTCCAGGTGCCCGCCGCCTTCATCGACGGAGACAGGGTCGTCAAGGGACTCGCCGGCACGCTGACGCTCCTGAAGGACGACGGCTTCTCCGACGAGGAGATGCTGGAGTGGCTGTTCACCGCCGACCCGACCCTGCCGGGCACCCCCGCCCAGGCGCTCAGCGAGAACCGCGGCACGGAGGTGAAGCGCCGGGCTCAGGCGCTCGCCGTCTGACGGCGGACGAACAACACACCACGACCCGCCGCCGGCCGACGGCCGGCGGCGGGAAGACCGACGCACGACCGCCCGCGCGCAGGAGCGCGGGCGGCACAAGTGGGGGGAACACCCGATGTCCACGGCTCGCGCGGCGCTCGCCGGCGCCCGGATCTACCTGTGCACGGACGCGCGCAAGCGCCAGGGCGACCTCTCCGCGTTCCTCGACGCGGTACTCGCGTCGGGAGTCGACATCGTGCAGCTGCGCGACAAGACCCTGGAGGCGGCCGAGGAACTCGACCACCTCCAGGTCTTCGCCGACGCCTGCCGCAGGCACGGGAAGCTGCTCGCGGTCAACGACCGGGCCGACGTGGCGCACGCCGCCGGCGCCGACGTCCTCCACCTCGGCCAGGGCGACCTGCCGGTGCCCGCGGCCCGCGCCCTCATCGGCGACGCCCCGCTGATCGGCCGCTCCACGCACGCGGAGGCCGAGGCGGAGGCGGCCGCCGTGCAGCCCGGCGTCGACTACTTCTGCACAGGGCCCTGCTGGCCCACGCCCACCAAGCCCGGCAGGCACGCGCCCGGCCTCGGCCTCGTGCGCCACACGGCCGCCCACACCGCCGCGCGCGGCATCGACCGCCCGTGGTTCGCCATCGGCGGCATCGACGCGGGCAACCTCGACCTCGTGCTCGACGCGGGCGCAAGGCGCATCGTCGTCGTACGGGCCATCACGGAGGCCGACGACCCCGCCGCCGCGACCGCGGCGCTCGCCGCTCGCGTCCGCGACCGCGCCGAGACCGTATGACGGACGGTGTGACGCCGCCCGCCGCCAATCGATAACCTGCTCGTATGGCCCTCGGTACCTCCTCGACCTGGACCCCGCAGACACGCACCGTGCGCGACGTGCTCGCCGCCGGCGAGACCAGCTATTCGTTCGAGTTCTGGGCGCCCAGGACCCCGAAGGGCGAGCGCAACCTGTGGAACGCGCTGCGCAGGGTCGAGGCGGTCGCGCCGAGCTTCGTCTCCGTCACGTACGGCGCCGGGGGCTCCACCCGCTCCGGCACCGTCAGGGCCACCGAGCAGATCGCCGCCGACACCACCCTGACGCCGGTCGCGCACCTGACGGCGGTGGACCAGTCGCTCGCCGAACTGCGCAACATGATCGGCCAGTACGCGGCGGTCGGCATCCGCAACATCCTCGCCGTACGCGGCGATCCGCCCGGCGACCCCATGGGGGAGTGGGTCAGGCACCCCGAGGGGGTCGAGTACGCGGCGGACCTGGTCAGGCTGATCAAGGACTCGGGCGACTTCTGCGTCGGCGTGGCCGCCTTCCCCGAGATGCACCCGCGCTCGCCCGACTGGGACAGCGACATCCGGCACTTCGTCGACAAGTGCCGTGCCGGTGCCGACTACGCGATCACACAGATGTTCTTCCGCCCCGAGGGCTACCTCGAACTGCGTGACCGGGTCGCGGCGGCGGGCTGCGAGACGCCCATCATCCCGGAGATCATGCCCGTCACCAGCGTGCGGCAGTTGGAGCGGCTGCCCAGCCTCAGCACCGCGTCGGTCCCCGACGGGCTGAAAGAGCGCATCCTCGCGGCCAAGGACGATCCGGTCGCTGTACGCTCCATTGGCATCGAGTTCGCGACGGAGTTCTGTGCACGGCTCCTCGCCGAGGGAGTTCCAGGACTGCACTTCATCACGCTCAACAACTCCACTGCGACACTTGAGATCTACGAGAATCTCGGACTGCACAGGCAATCCTGACCGGTGCCGCCACCCCTCGGGAGCGGCTGCCGTACGAGAGGGGCGTACATGGGCTGGACGGTCCTCTACATCGCGTTCGGCTTTGTCGCGCTGTGGCTGCTCGGCGAGGTCCTGCTCCAGTACAAGGCGCGGCTGCGGTGGCGCGTGCTGGCGTTCGTGGGGTTCGTGGCGGTCGTCGCGGGCGTGGCGATCCCGTCGATCGCGGTGATCGTGGTGGGCGCTGTCGCCTTCGGCGTCGGCCAGTCGTACGTGACACTCTCGTTCCGCAAGGGCTTCTCGACGGGCTGGGCGATCGGCGGGCGCCCGAGTACGAGCCGCCGCCGCAGGACAGCGGCGGGCGCGGCGAGCGACGAGCCGCCCCGGCAGGCCGCCGAAGGCCCGGGCGTGGCGCAGGAGTCACCGCAGGAACAGACGATGGTGGCGGCCGGGCCGATGGGGCCGGGAGAGGGGCCGGAGCCGGAACAGGCCGGGGACGCCACGGGAATCGCCGCGGGAATCGCCGCGACGGACGAGACGGTCTACTCGCCGCAGCCGCTGCCGGACGACACGGGCCAGCAGTACGGCGTCTACGACGAGACGTCGAGCGGCGCGGGCGGCCTCGGCGCCGCGGCGGGCTACGACCCGTACGGGGGGTACGAACAGCCCCTGAGTCAGGAGGCGTTCGGCACGTACGCCGGTTATGACGGCTACGCGGAGGCGCCGGCGGCACAGGAACAGCAGTACGGCTACGCCGGTTACGCCGACGCCGGCTACGGCGACCAGGCCGCCGGCTACGGCACGGACCAGCAACAGCAGGATCAATACGCGGGCTATGACGCCTCGTACGCTGCCTACGGCGCCTCCTTCAGCTCGTCGTACGGGGCCGACGGGGCCGACGGGGCCGATGGGTCGTACGGCTCGTACGGGACCTACGGCTCCGACGGTTCGTACGGGACCTACGGCGGCTACGGCTACCCGCAGCAGTACCAGGACCCGTACGCCACCGACACCCCGCCCGGCGGCGTCTGGGTCCCGCAGCAGCGGGAGGGCGCCCAGGGCCAGCAGCCCGGACAGGACGGCTACGGCCAGGACCACGGCTACGCGCAGCCGCACGCGGACCTCGACCATCAGCCGGAATCCGACGCGGGCGGCAACTACCCCTCGTACTGAGGCGTCCGCGCGGCCGGTCAGGCGGCAGCGAGCAACGCGCTCACTGCGAGCCCCGGAACGCGGGGCCCTCGACGATCAGCCCCGCCACCAGGGCCCCCGACATGCCCGCGTGCGGCAGCCCGCCCCCCGGGTGCGACCAGCCGCCGGCGGCGTACAGGCCGCGCAGGGGCGTGGAGTTGGCCGGGTGCAGCAGCCGGCCGCCCGCGCCCGCCAGGGACGGCGCGGGCACGCCGCCGCCCGGCGCCCCCGTCTCCGCCTCGGTGTGCGCGGGCGTGCGCACCTCACGCCACATCACCCGGTCCGCGAGGCCCGGCACCGCGGCGTCCGCCGCGCGCACCAGGACGTCCGCGTACCGCTCCCGCAGCGCACCGTCAGCCCAGTCGACCCGGCCGTGCGGCGCGACCGTCGCGGTGAGCGTCACCGCCTCGTGGTCACCGTCCGGCCGCGTCGACGCGTCGTCGGGCCGCAGGACCGTCACGGTGGGCCGCTCAGTGGGCCGGGCGCCCGCGTCGAACACCGCGGCCGCCTCCTCGGCCGACGAGGGCGTGTGCACGACCGTCCGGTGCGCCGTGCCCGCCGGCCGCGCACCGCGCAGCGCCAGCAGCACCGTGAACCGGCCGGGTACCACGTCGCGTTGCGCCGGCCGCCCACCCGGCGCGCCCTGATTCCCGCCGCCCCACGGCGCCAGGCCGGCCGGCGGCCGGGGACCGATGCCCGAGACGACGTGGTCGGCGTCGGCCGACGACCCGTCGGCCAGCTCCACGCCGGCCACCGCGCCGTCCTTCTCGGCGACCGCCACCACCTCCGCGCCGAAGGCGAACTCCACCCTGCGCGCGACGCAGCGCTCGTACAGCGCCCGCGCCAGCTCGCGCACACCGCCCCGCACGTACCAGGTGCCGAACGTCTGCTCCAGGTACGGCAGTACCGCCGCGCTCGCGGGCGCCACGCGCGCGTCGAGCCCGTAGCCCCGCGCGTACGAGTCGAGCAGCGCGGCGAGGCCCGGCACGCGCAGCTCCCATGCGCCGATCTCCGCGAGCGTCGACGCCTGCCGTGCGCCTCCCAGCAGCCTCCGCCGCCGCAGCGCCGGGTACGGGTCGCGGGCGAGCGGCCGCGTGTCCTCGGTCAGCGGTTCCTCGAGCAGCGGGCGGCGGGCGCGCGCCCAGGTGTCGCCCGCCCTGCCGAGGAAGTCCGCCCAGCGTCCGCCCGCGCCGTCGCCGAACGCCGCGTCGAGCGCGGCGACCACACCGCCGCGCGACGCGTTCGGCAGCAGGACGTCCGCGCCGCCGGCGAAGACATGACGCGCGTCGTGCGGCGGCTGGTGCAGGTCGACGCGGCTCTCCAGCGGCTCCTTGCCCGTCTTGACGAACAGGTCGCGGTAGACGGCCGGCACGTGCAGCAGGCCGGGGCCCGTGTCGAAGACGAAGCCGTCCCGCTCGTACCTGCCCACCGCGCCGCCGTACGTCGCCCCGCGCTCGTACACCGCCACCCGGTGGCCCGCCACGGCCAGCCTCGCGGCCGCCGCCATCGCGCCCATCCCGGCGCCGATCACCGCAATCCGTGCCATGCCGGTGACTCTAACGGCCGCCACCGGCGCCTCGTCCGACAGCCCGGCCCGGCCGCCTGAGTACCCGTACTCAGGCCCAGAGATGAGTAGAGCGGCGGATGGGGATCTTCCGGCGGCACGGAAGAGTGGGGACCACGGAAGGGGCGCCGCATCGGCACCGCCGGCACGGGGCGGCGGAACGGTGCGGTGGCCCGGACCGGCACGGGGGCACGGGGGTGCACGGCACAGGGCACGGCGGCCCGCAAGGCGCCGGGCCCGGCCCTCCCGCCTCACGGACCGGGGGACGGGGTGGGGAACGGAAGGAAGGAAGGGGAGCGGGCCGACGGGGGACACGGCGGCCCGTGAACCGGGAGGGGAGCAACGGGGGCCCGCGGGCCGGTGTCGACCACACCGGGCCACGGGAGGGACGGGGGACGGGGGACGGGGGACGAGGCGCTTCGGGCGCCGGACCGCGGATGAGCGGCCCGGCGCCCGACGCGTGTCCGCAGGCACGAAAGGCCTGGTCGGAGCCGATTGTCAGTGGTGGCCCTCACCATGGGACACAGATGGCAACCGTGCCGTCACACGCGACAGGAGGTTCGTCATGGCCGGCTCCTTCGCGGACGCCGCGCGCCGGCGACCGGCACGCGGCCCCGCCCCCTCGCCGAGCGGTCCGCCCACCGACGTGCACCCGGTGCTGCGGCAGGCGGGGGCACCGCCCGCGGCACTGGACCTCCTGTCCCAGGCGCGGGCGGGGATCGAGGAGGCGGGCACGCTCGAAACGCCCAACGAGCGCTACGCCACCGCACACCTCGCCGCGCTGCGTACGGCGGCCGCCGTGCTCGCCGCCCGCGGCCGGCCCGAGACCACGCCGCAGCGCCGCCGCCGCATACGCAGCGCCTGGGAGGTCCTGCCGGAGATCGCCCCGGAGCTCGCTGAGTGGAGCGCCCTGTTCGCCTCGGGCGCGCAGCGCCGGGCCCGTGCGGAGGCCGGGATAAGGGGCGCGGCCGGCACACGCGACGCGGACGACCTGCTGCGGGACGTCGAGAGGTTCCTGCGCCTCGTGGAGCGGCTGCTCATACGGGAGCCGACACTGCCCCTGCCCCGCCGCGAGGGGTCAGCCGCCTCCGGCTGATGGGCCGCGTCACGGCGGAGCGCGGGTGTCGCGGCGGGAGGCAATAGGGTGGGCGGCACGCACCGTCCACGCAACGCCGCAGGAAGCGGCACCGCGCCGAGGAGTCAACTGCCGTGTCGGACCCTTCCCCTGCCGTCGGCGCCGAGTCGCCGTCGTCCCGCCGCGGACCCCTGCGCACCGGTGTGGTCTGGGAGGTCCTGGACGGCGCCTTCGCCCGCAGGGCGCAGGCCGCGGGGACGGCCTCGCTCGACGTACTGGACACCGGCGGCGGCACGGGCAACTTCGCGGTCCCCGTCGCGCGCCTCGGCCACCGCGTCACCGTCGTCGACCCGAGCCCGAACGCGCTGTTCGCGCTGGAGCGCAGGGCGGCGGAGGCGGGGGTGGCGGAGCGCGTACGCGGCGTCCAGGGCGACGTCGGCGGCCTGTTCGACGTCGCCGAGCGCGGCGGCTACGACGCCGTCCTGTGCCACGGCGTCCTGGAGTACGTCGACGACCCGGCCGGCGGGCTCAGCAAGGCGGTCGAGGCGCTGCGCCCCGGGGGCGCGCTGAGCCTGCTCACCGCCGGGGCCGGTGGCGCCGTGCTGGCCCGCGCCCTCGCCGGGCACTTCGAGGAGGCCCGGCAGGCGCTGGCCGACCCGGACGGACGCTGGGGGGCCGGCGACCCGGTGCCGCGGCGCTTCACCGTGGAGCAGCTCACCGGCCTCGCCGGCCAGGCCGGCCTCGCGGTCGAGTCGGTGCACGGCGTGCGCGTCTTCGCCGACCTCGTGCCGGGCGGCCTCGTGGACAACGAGCCCGGCGCTCTCGAAGCGCTCCTCGCGCTGGAGGAGGCGGCGGCCTCCCTGCCCGCGTTCAAGGCCGTCGCCACGCAGCTGCACGTGCTCGCGGTCAAGCGCGGCTGATCAGTCCTGATCGGTGCTGCCGTGCCCCTCGGGGCACCGCATGGAGTACGACACAAGCCCGCCCGCGCGCGGGCTTGGCACCGTATGATCGGGGTACACGATTCGGCATGAGGGATCACGTGTTGGGGAATCAACGCCTCAGCAGCCGAGCCCGCATGGCGGTCCGGCAGGCGAATTGGCGTTGAGGGCGGGTTTCTCGGGGGCGATTCGCCGCTTATCCTGGAGGAGCCGCATACCGGCCGCCCCCGCGGCCGACGACTAGGAGGACTCCGTGCCGCTCTCGGAGCACGAGCAGCGAATGCTCGAGCAGATGGAGCGAGCGCTGTACGCCGAAGATCCCAAGTTCGCGACAGCGCTCGAGGGAAGCGGGCTGCGTACACACACCCGGCGACGGGTCTACCAGGCGGTCGTTGGCTTCTTGGTGGGTATCGCGCTCCTGATGTCAGGAATGGTCGCACAGCAGATCTGGATCAGCGTGGTCGGGTTCCTGGTCATGCTCGGCTGCGCCGTACTGGCCGTCACAGGCTGGCGCAAGGCGCCCAAGCGGGGCGAGCAGCAGGTCGCGGCGCCCGGCCATGTCATGGGCGGGGGCCGCAGGCAGCGGCAGCACCGGTCGGTGATGGACAGGATCGAGGAGCGCTGGCAGCGGCGCCGAGACGAACAGGGCCAGTGAGCGCGGGTCACTGACCGCACGCACCGACGAGGGGCGGACGCATCGAGCGCCCGCCCCTTCGCCGTGCGTACGCGCGTGCGCGTGCGCGTGCCGTCCGCGGCGCGGCCGGCGGCGGAGCCGCCCTCTGGGCCCCGGCTCAACGACCGAGCGCCCGTGACCGCCACCGCGCCGGGCCGGCGTCCGCCGCCAACGGACGGGCACCGCCGGCCGGACCTGCCGCTCGCCCCATGGGCCGCAGGCCGGCGCGCCGCCGGAGCCGCACGCCCCGCGACCCCCGCCCCAGGTCGCCACAGACCCGGACCGGCGCCCGTGAGCGGCCCCTTCCGGCGTCGGCCGCGCCGCCCCAGGGCACACGAGTGCCGCCCCGGACACCGAGCGCTCCCGCCCACCCCGGCCGCGCCGCACGTGCCCCCGGCCGGGACGGGGTGCCCGTCCGCACTGGCGGTGACGCCCATGCCCCGGCCATGGCGGTGGTTCCGGACGCCCCGGACGGGGCGGTGCCCCCGTGCGCGCCAGCCGCGCCGCCTGCCCGGCCGGGACGGCGGTCTTGTCCGTACCGGCCCACGCCGTGTGTGCCCTCGGCCGGGACGGTGGTCCCGCACTGGCGGTGAGGCCCGCGCCGCGCGGGCTCAGTGGCGGCGCCAAGAGGCGGGGACCAGGCGGTCGGGGGTGAGGCGGGTCGTCAGTGTCTCCCAGCGGGCCGACAGTGCCCATACCGCGCGGACGGACGAGCGCGGCGCCAGCAGTGCGCGCAGCCGTGCGCCGCGTCGCGCCGAGGCCCGCAGGGCCGCCCGTGCGCGGCGCACGTCCTGCACCAGGCCCGCGGACGGCTCCGCCGGGCCCGGCGCGTACAGGGCGCGCTCCACCGCTCCGGCCAGCCGGTGCACCGCGGCGGCCCCCTCCTCGTCCAGCTCGCCGAGCCGCACGATCCGCTCCGCCGCCCGCCGCGGCGTCTGCGCCTCGTCCGGTGGGATGCCGAGATCCCACGCGGTGTCGATCAGCTCGCGCCACGCGGCCTGGGCCGGCGCGGCCGTGCCGCGCCCGAGATGGACGCCGCTGCCGAGCCTGCGCGCCCTGACCCGCGCCCGGTACAGCAGCGGGAGCAGCAGGACGAGCAGCACCGCCGCGCCGCCCACCCCGGCGCCCACCCACGCGCCCGTCGGCGTGCCGGGGCCGGCCGTC
>NZ_JAGIQL010000156.1 GCF_017813245.1 Streptomyces montanisoli | reverse complement strand
GGCGGCGTTCGGCCCGGTGTGGTGGGCGGCGGGCGCCGCCGCGCTCCTGTGGACGGCCGCGCTCGCCGTCCCGTACGCGCTGGCGGTGCGCGCCTGGCGGCTGCGCGACAGCGAGCAGGCGGCGTACGCCGAGGACGTGCCGGAGCCGCGCTCGTCCACGGCGCCGGACCAGACGGACGAGGCGGACGAGCCGGCGCAGGGCCGGTGGGCGCGGCTGACGACGTGGTGGACCAGGCGCACGAAGACTGACGAGGCGGACGCCGCGACCGACGAGTCGGCGAAGCCCGCGCCCATCGCATCCGTCACGCCCATCACGCCCGTCGCATCCGTCACGCAGGCCGCGCAGCCGCCGGACGCGGAGGCCGAAACCCCGGCCCGGCGCTGGACGCGCCCCACCACCTGGTGGCGCCGGAAGGCGCGCCCACCGCACGACACCGAGGCGGGGGCCCAGGCGGGCGGCGGGGCCTACGACTTCCTGTCCGCGGACTCCTGGCACGAACGCGGCGCACGCGAGGCACGTCTGGCCGGCCTCAAGCAGGTCTCCGAGGACACGATGACCAACTTCTCGACGCCGTACACCTCCTGGCAGCCCCCCGAGTTCCGCACCCCGGAACCCACGGCCCCGGCGCCACCCTCGGCCCCGCCGGCACCCCCGACCCCGGTCTCACCAACGTCCCCGCCACCCGCACTGCCCACCGCGGACCCCGCGCCCGCCCCGGCCCCCGCCGACGGCGAAGAGGACGAGCACTGAGACGACGCGACGAGGCCCGTCAGTCGCTCAGGCCGAGGAAGGGCACCAGCGACTTCGGCAGGTGGCTGTTGCACGCCACCTGGCCCTCGTGGGTCAGGGCGTCGTGCACGCACGTGTAGTAGTCGGAGTAGACGAACTGCATCGAGTACGTCGACGCCACGATCAGCAGCGCGAGGCCCGCCGCCACCAGGCCGCTGATGGCCACCGTGTGCTGCGGCCTCGCCTGCTCCTCCGGTGACGGCGGCGGGTGGTGGACGCCGGCGGACGCGTAGGCGCGGTCCGACGTCGACGGGTACGCCTCCTGGTGCGGCGGCGGGGCGAACGGGTCGGGCCTGCGGGCCGCGGTGGAGCCCGCGCCCGCCGGCCCGGCACCCTCGCCCGCCGCGCCGTTCCCGCGGTTCTTGGCGCGCAGGCTGCTGATCGCCCAGTAGATGGCGAGCACGCCGAGCAGCAGCGCCACCTCGGGGATGCTGAACAGCGAGAAGAAGAAGGCCCACATGCCGGCGAGCAGCGCGTAGCGCGCGCGGCGCTGGTACACGTCCGTCGGGTCCCAGCGCATGCCGCGGCCGCCGCCGGGCCCGCCCGGGCCGCCGGGGCCGCCGCCCTGGCCCTGGCGCGGGTCGGGACCGTAAGGGCCCTGGCCGCCCGTGCGGCCGCCGAATCCGTCGCCCGACCTGCCGGGCTGGCTGCCGCTCCACTGGCCGCCCCACACGGGACGCTCGTCGCCCTCCCGGCCGCCGCCGTGCTCCTCGCCGCCCTCGGAGCCGCCCTGCGGCCGGTGGCGTGGGCTCCACGGCTGGTCCGGGCTGCCCTCGGGCGGCGGCGCGAACGGGTTGTCGTCGGAGCCGGAACCCGAGCCCGAGCCGCCCGACGAGCCGGAGCCGGAGCCCGAGCCGCCCGACGAGGCGGAGCCCGAGCCCGAGCCGCCCGACGTACCGGAGCCGGAGCCCGAGCCCGAGCCCGAGGAGCCGGAGGAGTCCGAGGGGCCCGTGGAAGACGAGGACTGGCGCTCCCGCAGCAGCACAGGGCCTGCGTGCTGCGGGAGGCGGAGTACCGTGCTGCGTCGGTCCTGCATCTGGTGAACGTCTTCCCCTCGGACCCGCAGTCCGGGGTCCCGTCGTCGTCATGGCCCGTCATAAGGACAGGTCTGTCCCTTGACGCTACCTCCCGGCCACGCCCCCGTCCCGTGGGGGCCGAAGGAGATGCCGGTATCGTTGCTGACGGTCGGCTCCTTCGTAGAGTTCCCCAGATCCGGGGGCACGACGCGTTCGTACGACCGTACAAAGCCCGCATCCGTCCCAGCCGGGTCGTGCACGCTCCGAGAAAGGCGCCCGTGCCGTGGCTCTCCCGCCCCCACCGCCCCCCTCAGACGGCCAGGACCGCGAGGACCGCCAAGAGCGCGAGGACCGCCCCGCACGCCTCGTCGTCCTCGCCTCCGGTTCCGGCACCAACCTCCAGGCGCTGATCGACCGGATCTCCGCCGAGGGCGGCGCCTACGGGGCTCAGATCGTCGCGGTCGGAGCCGACCGCGACGGCATCGAGGGCCTGGCACGCGCCGAGCGCGCCGGCATCCCCACGTTCGTCTGCCGGGTTCGCGACCACGCGACGCGCGACGCGTGGGACGCCGCGCTCGCCGGGGCCACCGCCGCGTACGAGCCCGACCTGGTGGTCTCCGCGGGCTTCATGAAGATCGTGGGGAAGGAGTTCCTCGCCGCGTTCGGCGGGCGCTTCGTCAACACGCACCCCGCCCTGCTGCCCAGCTTCCCCGGCGCCCACGGCGTGCGCGACGCGCTCGCGTACGGGGCGAAGGTCACGGGCTGCACCGTCCACTTCGTCGACGACGGCGTCGACACCGGCCCGATCATCGCCCAGTCAGTGGTCGAGATCCGGGACGAGGACCACGAGGACGGCGGCACCGCGCTCCATGAGCGCATCAAGGAAGTCGAGCGACGGCTGCTCGTCGATGTCGTGGGGCGTCTGGCCCGGCACGGCTACCGCATCGAGGGACGAAAGGTAACGATCCAGTGACCGCCGAAGGTACGAAGCGGCCCATCCGCCGCGCACTGGTCAGCGTCTACGACAAGACAGGCCTCGAAGAGCTCGCCAAGGGGCTGCACGAGGCGGGCGTCACGCTCGTCTCCACCGGCTCGACCGCCGCGAGGATCGGCGCCGCGGGTGTGCCCGTCACCAAGGTCGAGGAGCTGACCGGCTTCCCCGAGTGCCTCGACGGCCGGGTCAAGACGCTGCACCCGCGCGTCCACGCGGGCATCCTCGCCGACCAGCGCCTCGAAGCGCACCGGCAGCAGCTCGCCGACCTCGACATCGAGCCGTTCGAGCTGGTCGTCTCGAACCTCTACCCGTTCCGTGAGACGGTCGAGTCCGGTGCCACGCCCGACGAGTGCGTCGAGCAGATCGACATCGGCGGCCCCTCGATGGTGCGCGCCGCCGCCAAGAACCACCCGTCCGTCGCGATCGTCACGAGCCCCGCGCGGTACGCGGACGTGCTCGACGCCGCGCGCGGCGGCGGCTTCGACCTCGCGGCGCGCAAGCGGCTCGCCGCCGAGGCGTTCCAGCACACCGCGGCGTACGACGTGGCCGTCGCGACCTGGTTCGCGGGTGACTACACGGCCACCGGCGAGGCTGCCGACGACAGCGGCTTCCCGGAGTTCCTCGGCGCCACCTACGAGCGCTCGAACGTCCTGCGCTACGGCGAGAACCCGCACCAGCCCGCCGCGCTCTACCGCACCCCGGGCGCCGCGGGCCTCGCGGGCGCCGGGCAGCTGCACGGCAAGGAGATGTCGTACAACAACTACACGGACACGGATGCCGCGCGCCGTGCCGCGTACGACCACGCCGAGCCGTGCGTCGCGATCATCAAGCACGCCAACCCGTGCGGCATCGCCATCGCCGACGACGTCGCCGAGGCGCACCGCAGGGCGCACGCGTGCGACCCGCTGTCCGCGTTCGGCGGCGTCATCGCCGTCAACCGTCCGGTGACGGTCGCGATGGCGGAGCAGGTCGCGGAGATCTTCACCGAGGTCATCGTCGCCCCGGCCTACGAGGACGGCGCGGTCGAGGCGCTGTCGCGCAAGAAGAACATCCGCGTGCTGCGCTGCCCCGAGGCGCCCGCGCACACGCACGAGGTCAAGCCGATCGACGGCGGAGTGCTGCTCCAGGCCACCGACCGGCTCCAGGCCGAGGGCGACGACCCGGCCCACTGGACGCTCGCGACGGGCGAGGCCCTGTCCGACGCGGACCTGCGCGAGCTGGCGTTCGCGTGGAAGGCGTGCCGCGCGGTGAAGTCCAACGCGATCCTGCTGGCGAAGGACGGCGCGTCCGTCGGCGTCGGCATGGGCCAGGTCAACCGCGTCGACTCCGCGAAGCTCGCGGTGGAGCGGGCGGGCGAGGAGCGTGCGCGCGGCTCGTTCGCCGCGTCGGACGCGTTCTTCCCGTTCCCGGACGGTCTTGAGGTCCTGCTGGAGGCCGGCGTGCGTGCGGTCGTGCAGCCGGGCGGCTCCGTGCGCGACGAGCTGTCGATCGAGGCGGCGAAGAAGGCCGGCGCGACGATGTACTTCACGGGCACGCGCCACTTCTTCCACTGAGCCGCGCCCATCAGGAACGGCGACGGCCGGGCCCCTCGCTCGAGGGGCCCGGCCGTCGCCGTTCGCGTCCGGATCAGGCGCGGCGGCGGTTGAACCAGGCGGCGCCGTCGGACTTCGCCACGAACACGATCACCAGGATCGACAGCACCAGGTGCACGATGCCCAGGACGGTGAACGGGTAGAGCGCCAGGATGGCGGTGAGCACACCGACCACGATCAGGGTGACGCGCAGGCCGTTGCCGCCGTTCTTGACCTTGACGGCGAGCACGGCCAGCAGCACGCACCACACCAGTGCGAGGACGGCTATGCCGATCACCATGGACGTGCTCTTGTCCATCAGGCTGGTGAGCTGGGAGTCACTCGTGTGGTCCTTGGCACCGTTGATGGCGACACCGGCGACGATGAAGATGAGGCCGCCGATCAGGCACAGGCCCGACATGATCCACAGCATCACGCGCGCGGCCTTCACCCCTCCCGGCATCTCGGTCATCGTGTTGGCGCCGGGGTAGCCGCCGTTGTACGCCTGGACGGGCGGGGCCTGCGGGTAGCCGTAGCCGGGCTGTCCCTGGGCCGGGCCCTGCGGCGGGCCCGCGGGATAGCCGTAGCCGGGCTGCTGGCCCTGGGCCGGGCCCTGCGGCTGGCCCTGGGGCTGCCCGTACGGGCTGTTCGGCTCGCCGAAGCTCATGGACGATTCCTCCGTGATGGTGCGGGGACGAGCGGTCCGCGCGGAGGAAGCATGACGAACTGAGCGGACGCCCCCCTGCACTGCCGCGGTTCTACCGGGACATCGTCGTGGCGCGATATGTACCTTGTCCAGTCGCTTCGCGTCGCCGTTGTGCAAGCGCAACGTGCCCGGAGCAGCGGAGGGGCCGAATTGGAACCCGGGCGGGGTCATCCGCGAGGATGGGGGTATGAGCGCCCAGATTCTCGACGGCAAGGCCACTGCGGCCGCGATCAAGTCCGATCTGACCGCCCGCGTGGCGGCCCTCAAGGAGCGGGGCGTGACGCCCGGCCTCGGCACGCTCCTCGTCGGCGACGACCCCGGCAGCCGCTGGTACGTCAACGGCAAGCACCGCGACTGCGCGCAGGTCGGCATGGCGTCGATCCAGCGCGAACTGCCCGCCTCCGCCACGCAGGAGGAGATCGAGGCCGTCGTGCGGGAACTCAACGACGACCCCGCGTGCACCGGCTACATCGTGCAACTGCCGCTCCCCAAGGGCGTCGACACCAACCGCGTGCTGGAACTCATCGATCCGGCCAAGGACGCCGACGGGCTGCACCCCACCAACCTCGGCCGCCTGGTGCTGAACGAGACGGGCCCGCTGCCCTGCACGCCGAACGGCATCGTCACCCTGCTGCGCCACCACGGCGTCGAGATCAACGGCGCGCACGTCGTCGTCGTGGGGCGTGGCATCACCGTCGGCCGGTCGATCCCGCTGCTGCTGACGCGCAAGTCCGAGAACGCCACCGTCACGCAGTGCCACACCGGCACGCGTGACCTCGCGGCGCAGCTCAAGCAGGCCGACATCATCGTGGCAGCGGCGGGCGTGCCCGGCATCGTCAAGCCCGAGTACGTGAAGCCGGGCGCGGCCGTGCTCGATGTCGGCGTGAGCCGCGACGAGAACGGCAAGATTGTCGGCGACGTGCACCCCGGCGTGGCCGAGGTGGCCGGCTGGCTCTCGCCCAACCCGGGCGGTGTCGGCCCGATGACGCGTGCCGAGCTGCTGGTCAACGTCGTCGAGGCGGCCGAGCGCGCGGTGGGCGCGGCGTGAGCGAGGACGCGCCGGCGCCTGGCCGCCCCGCTGCCGTCGAGCCGGCCCCCGCCCCCGCCCCCGCGTCCGGGGAGGAGCGGGACGCGGGCGAGTCCGGCGATGGGGCCGAGGGCAGCGGCGCGGGCGGCGCGGGAGAGGCCGCGCCGGAGAGCCGGGACGAGGAGCCGGCCCGGCTGCACGGCGCCACCGCCGTCGGGCCCGCGGAGGGACCGACGGATTCGCCCGGCACCAGGGACTTCCCGCCGCCCGAGGGCGCCGGGCGCGCCGCGTCGGGCGACGCGCCCGCGCCCGTCAGGCAGTGGCCGCTGGTCAGCGTGCTCGTGGTGGCCGCGTTCGGGCTGCTGACGGTCGGCGTGCACCCCTTCGAGGCCGCCTTCCGGGTGGGGACGATCATGGTCGGCGCCGCGCTGGTGGGCGGGGCGGTGCTCCGCAGGACCGTGTCGTCGGTCGGCATGCTCGCCGTGCGGTCGCGCTTCACCGACATGGTCACGTACGGCCTGCTCGGCGTCGCGATCATCCTGTTCGCGCTGATGATCCAGCCCAGGCCGCTGCTGGACATCCCGTTCCTGCAGAGCGTGGTCCACTCGACCGTGCCGTAGGCCGGAGCCTTCGCGCCCGTCGCGACCCGGTGTGATCGCCCGGCAACGGTGGGACACTTGCCCGGGCGCCGTGAGTGCGCCCGGGGAGGGGAACGGATGGCGCGCCGTGGCACGGATCCAGCGGGTGAACTCGCCGACCGCATACGGGAGCTGATCGACCGCAGCGGCCTCAGCCTCGACGCGGTGGCGGCGAGGACCGGCCGCGGCCGTCACGAGTGGGACGCGTACGTACGCGGCCTGCGCAGGCCCTCGCGCGAGGCGACGGCGGCACTCGCCGAGGCGCTCGGCACGCAGAGGGACCCCCTGCTCCAACTCTGGGACCGCGCCGAGTCGCACGCGCCCGCCTCCGTGACGGGGGAGGGCGGTCGGCCGGCCCCGTCACGGCGCGGCACCGGGCACCCGCACGCCCCGCGTCACTCCCGGCCCGGTGGGCGCCCGCACGGCGACCGGCGGCCGCGGCACGCGCGTACCGGCACGCTCGTCGCCACCGCCGTCGGCGTCGCCCTGGTCGTGCTCGCCGTCGTGCTGCTGACCGGCCTCGGCGGCGGTGACGGGCATACTGCGGCGGCCGGTTCGCGTACGTCACCGGCCGCCCCCGGCGGCCACGGCGGTTCGGGCCGCTCGGGCGGCAAGGCGGCGGCGCCCGCACCCGCACCCACGGCCACCGACCCGGCCGCCACCGCCTCGCCCTCACCCTCCGCCTCGGCGTCCGCGTCCGCCGGCCCGTCGCTCCCCGGCGGCGTCCGGTGCGCCCCCGGGGCCTGCGCCGGCGAGGACCCGGAGGCCACGGGATGCGCGGGCGGTAACGCATCGACCCTCGCCGCCGCCCGGGTCGGCGGCGCCTACGTCGAGGTCAGGTACAGCGCCACCTGCCGCGCCGCATGGGCGCGCGTCACCGGCGCCCCGTCCGGCGCGACATTGCGGATCACCCCGGGCGGCAGCCCCGTCGCCGCGGGCGCGGAAGCGGACGCGGGCGCCGGCGTCGGCACGTACACCCCGATGGTCGCCGCCGCGGACCCGCACGGCCTCCGCGCCTGCCTCACCCCCGCCCACGGGCCCCGCGGCTGCGCGAGCGCGCGGTGAGCCACGCCACCCGGGGGCGCAGGTGTCCGAGGGCGCCGGTCGGATAGCCTGGCCGCTGGATTTCTCTTCACATCAAGATTCGGAAGGTTCCGGCCGCGATCCGGACCGGTGGCCGCTCCGGTGGGTGTGGGGAGCCGTCCCGCACACCAGGGGGCCCGCACACCAGGGCGGTACCCCACCGTCAGCTTGCTATCGGAGACCGCCATGACCCGCACTCCCGTGAATGTCACCGTCACCGGCGCGGCCGGCCAGATCGGCTACGCGCTGCTGTTCCGCATCGCTTCCGGCCAACTCCTCGGCGCGGACGTGCCGGTCAGCCTGCGGCTCCTGGAGATCCCGCAGGGTCTCAAGGCCGCCGAGGGCACCGCGATGGAGCTCGACGACAGCGCCTTCCCGCTGCTCCGCGGCATCGAGATCACCGACGACGCGAACAAGGCGTTCGACGGCGCGAACGTGGCCCTGCTCGTCGGCGCGCGCCCCCGCACGAAGGGCATGGAGCGCGGCGACCTGCTGGAGGCCAACGGCGGCATCTTCAAGCCGCAGGGCAAGGCCATCAACGACCACGCGGCCGACGACATCAAGGTCCTCGTCGTGGGCAACCCGGCCAACACCAACGCCCTCATCGCCCGCGCCGCCGCGCCCGACGTACCGGC
The DNA here is from genome assembly GCF_017813245.1 of Streptomyces montanisoli. Classification (GTDB taxonomy): domain Bacteria; phylum Actinomycetota; class Actinomycetes; order Streptomycetales; family Streptomycetaceae; genus Streptomyces; species Streptomyces montanisoli. The sequence goes on along the minus strand of NZ_JAGIQL010000156.1, from coordinate 5,605 downwards.
CGGCCGCTTCACCGCGATGACGCGCCTCGACCACAACCGCGCGCTGACGCAGCTCGCGCAGAAGACCGGCACGTCGGTCGCCGACATCAAGCGCCTGACCATCTGGGGCAACCACTCCGCCACCCAGTACCCCGACATCTTCCACGCGGAGATCGCCGGCAAGAACGCCGCGGAGACCGTGAACGACGAGGCATGGCTCGCCGACACGTTCATCCCGACCGTCGCCAAGCGCGGCGCCGCGATCATCGAGGCGCGCGGCGCGTCCTCGGCCGCGTCCGCCGCCAACGCCGCGATCGACCACGTCCACACCTGGGTCACCGGCACCGCCGAGGGCGACTGGACGTCCATGGGTGTCGTCTCGGACGGCTCGTACGGCGTCCCGGAGGGCCTGATCTCCTCGTTCCCCGTCACCACGAAGAACGGCACGTACGAGATCGTCCAGGGCCTGGACATCAACGAGTTCTCGCGCTCGCGCATCGACGCGTCCGTCAAGGAGCTCACGGAGGAGCGCGACGCCGTCCGCGCGCTTGGCCTGATCTGACGGTACTGACTCAGCCAAACGCCGGAACTCCCCGCACGAAGCGGGGAGTTCCGGCGTTTCCGCGTCAGTGGTGGTGCCCGGCGGGCGTGTAGTGGCCGGGTGCCATCCGCGTGGTGACGCTGAAGCGGTTCCACGAGTTGATCACGGTGATCGCCGAGATCAGGTGCGCCAGCTCCGTCTCGTCGAACTGCTTGGCCGCCTTCTCGTACACGTCGTCCGGCACGAAGCCGTCCGTCAGGACCGTGACCGCCTCGGTCAGCTCGATCGCGGCGATCTCCCGCTCCGTGTAGAAGTGCCGCGACTCCTCCCAGGCGCTGAGCTGGACGACCCGCTCGACCGACTCGCCCGCGGCGAACGCGTCCTTGGTGTGCATGTCGAGGCAGAACGCGCAGTGGTTGATCTGCGAGGCGCGGATCTTGACCAGTTCGAGGATCGTCGGGTCGACGCCCTGCCTGGCCGCCGCGTCCAGCCGGACCATGGCCTTGTAGACGTCGGGGGCGAGCTTCGCCATGTCGAGCCGCGGGGTGTGCTCCTGGATGCGCTGGTCATTGCGTTCGTTGGCTGTCATGCCGTCCACGGTAGGCAGCCAGTGGCACAGGTGTATGGTCCATTCCCGTGGTGGAACGGTGGGCCAATCCGGCAGACGGCACGGCGGCGGCGCGGTGAGCCGGCAGGCGGGCGCGTCATCCGGGCTCGGTGCCGACCTGCACCTCGACGACCTGGAGCTTCGCGCCGGGCACGGCCTGCGCGCCTCGCTCATGGAGGCGCTGCGCGAAGCCGTACGCAGCGGACGCCTCGCGCCCGGCACCCGGCTGCCCTCCTCCCGCGTCCTCGCCGCCGACCTGTCCGTCGCGCGCAACACCGTCGCCGACGCCTACGCGGAACTCGCGGCCGAGGGCTGGCTCACCTCACGGCAGGGCTCCGGCACGCGCGTCGCCCGCCGCACGGCGCCCCGCAGGGCCGTGGGCGAACCGCTGCCCGGGCCCTCGCCGTCGGCGCCAGGGCCCGTGCGCGGCGCCAACGCCCGCTACGACCTGCTGCCCGGCAGCCCCACGCTCGCGGCCTTCCCGCGCGCGCAGTGGCTCGCGGCGGCCCGGCGCGCCGTGACCGCGGCGCCGAACGACGCCTTCGGGTACGGGGACCCGCGCGGACGGATCGAGCTGCGCACCGCGCTCGCCGGTTACCTCGCACGCGCCCGCGGGGTGCGCGTGGACCCGGACCGCGTCATCGTGTGCGCGGGCTTCGTCCACGGCCTCCGGCTGATCGGCTCCGTGCTCGGCGCGCGGGGCGTGCGTACGGTCGCCGTCGAGGCGTACGGGGTCCCGCAGTACCGGTCGCTGCTGACGGACGCGGGGCTGCACACGCCCGGCCTGCCGCTCGACGGGGACGGCACCGTCACCTCCGCGCTGCCCGGCGTGCGCGGCGCGGGCGCCGTCCTGCTCACGCCCGCCCACCAGTTCCCCACCGGGGTGCCCCTGACCCCGCGGCGCCGCGCGGCCGTCGTGGACTGGGCGCGCGGCACCGGCGGGCTGGTCCTCGAGGACGACTACGACGGCGAGTTCCGCTACGACCGGCAGCCGGTGGGCGCGCTCCAGAGCCTCGACCCCGAACGCGTCGTGTACTTCGGCACGGCGAGCAAGTCGCTCGCGCCAGGACTGCGCATCGGCTGGATGGTGGTGCCGCGCGCGATGGTCGCGGAGGTGGTCGCCGCCAAGGGCCACTCGGACTGGGCGCCCGGCGCGATCGGCCAGTTGACCCTCGCCGAGTTCATCGCGTCGGGGGCGTACGACCGGCATGTGCGCGCGATGCGGCTGCGCTACCGCCGCCGCCGTGACCAGCTCGTCGACGCGATCGCGGAGCGCGCGCCGGGAATCCGGGTCACCGGCATCGCGGCCGGCCTGCACGCGGTGCTCGAACTCCCGCCGGGCACCGAGGAGTCGGTGACCTCGGCGGCCGCCTGGCAGGGCCTCGCTGTGGACGGGCTGCGCTCCTACGTCCACGAGGACGCGGCCGGCCTGCCGGGCGTGCGGAAGCGTGCGGCGCTGGTGGTCGGCTACGGGACGCCGCCGGACAGCGCGTGGCACGGCGCGCTCGACGCACTGTGCCGCGTCCTGCCCTGACTTGGGCGCTGCGCGGCTGGTGGCGTTCCGCACGTACGTACTACGGTGGTTGGCACGCTGTTGACGTGAAGAAGGACAACAAGGGGGTGGCGCGTGACCACGCGCCGGAAGTTGAGGTCGAGCGCTGTCGTGCTCGGGGGAATGGGACTGCTCGCGACCACGCTCGTGGCGTGCGGCAACGATCCCGACAAGCGCTGTGTCGACCCGACGACGCACAAGCTGCTGCCCGACAGCAGGTGCAAGGGCCACGGCGACGGCCGCTACTACTACGGCGGGACGGTCACCAAGGGACGTGTCTCGGGCGGCGGGTTCAGTAAGTCGGCCGTCCACCGGGGCGGGTTCGGCGGCAGCCGCAAGGGTTCGAGCGGTGGCTGACGGCGGCGCGCGCATCGGGGCCGCCGCACGGAGCTGCCGGTGAGGCGCCACACGATCGAACCGCGCCCCGACTGGCAGCGCATCGTCGAGGCGCAGGGCGTGATCTACCCGCTCACCCGCTACCCGGACGACTCGCTGCGGCCGTACTGGGACGAGAGCGCGTACTACTCCTTCACACTGCCCGAGGTCGAGGCGCTTGAGGAGGTCGTCGAGGAACTCCACACGATGTGCCTCGCCGCGGCCGAACACATCGTGGCCGAGGACCGGTTCGCCGACCTCGGCATCACCGACCGCCGACTCGCCGACGCGGTCGCGGACTCCTGGCGCCGCAGGGACGAACTCCCCTCGATATACGGGCGGTTCGACCTGCGCTACGACGGGGCCGGCGGCCCGGCCAAGATGCTGGAGTACAACGCCGACACGCCCACGTCACTGGTCGAGGCGGCGAGCGCGCAGTGGTTCTGGATGGAGGAGCGCTTCCCGGGCGCCGACCAGTGGAACTCCCTGCACGAGCGGCTCGTCGACGCGTGGAAGAAGCAGGCGGCCCTGCTGCCGCCCGGCCCGCTGCACTTCGTCCACAGCGAGCTCGACGAGCTGGGCGAGGACCTGATGACGGTCGCCTACCTGCGCGAGACGGCCGAACAGGCCGGACTCCACACGGAGGCCCTGTCGGTCGAGTCGATCGGCTGGGACGACATCGCGGGCCGGTTCGTCGACGACAAGCTCCGCTTCATCCGCGGCTGCTTCAAGCTCTACCCGTGGGAGTGGCTGGCCACCGACGAGTTCGGGCCGCACGTGCTCGCCACGCTGGACAACGGCGGCGGCACGGGCACCACGTGCTGGATCGAGCCGGCCTGGAAGATGCTGCTGTCCAACAAGGCGCTGCTGGCGATCCTGTGGGAGCTGTACCCGGGCCACCCGAACCTGCTCCCGTCCTACCTGGACGGCCCGCGCGAGCTCGCCGCGAACGGCCCGGGCTACGTCTCGAAGCCGCTGCTCGGCCGCGAGGGCGACGGCGTCATGATCCACGGCATCCACGGCCCGGGCGAGTCCGCGCCGGTACGGGACGAGCGCTGCTGCTACCAGGAGCTGTCGGCGCTGCCGGACTTCGACGGCAACCGCGTCGTACTCGGCGCGTGGGTGGTCGAGGACGAGGCGGCGGGCCTGAGCATCAGGGAGTCGTCGGGGCTCGTGACGGACGAGTACGCGCGGTTCGTACCGCATGTGATCCGCTGACGCCTGGTGCGTGGCCCGGCGCGAAGCGGCCGGTCCCCGCACCACGTGCCGCGCCGGGCGGCGCGGACCGCCCGGGAGTCACGGCACCGCTTGCGGCCGCGGCCGCCGTGGTGGGCCGTCCGGTGTCATCCTGTGGCGCCGGGCGCCCCGGGTGCCCCGGGTGCCTCCACGGCTCCCGCCGCACTGCCGGGTGTGACGTTGCCCGCCACGTCCGCAGCTGCCGCGGCGGCGTCCGGGGCCTCGCCGAAGCGGGCCAGCAGCAGCGCCCCCGCCACCGCGACGGCGAAGCCCAGCACCGCCAGCCAGCCGAGGCCCGGCCGCGTACGGTCGCCCAGCCAGATGACGCCCACGAGCGCGGGGCCGACGGTCTCGCCCACCACCATGCCCGCCGTCGCGGTCGTCACGGAACCGCGCTGGAGCGCGGACGTGAGCAGCAGGAACGCGGCGCCGCCCGCCGCGAGCAGCGCGTACAGCGCGGGGTTCGTCCAGAAGCGGCCCGACGCGAGGTCCAGCGAGTCGATGAGGCGCACCGCCACCTCGACGACGCCGAATCCGACACCCGACCCGAGGCCGAGCACGAGCGCTCTGGCCCGGCCCGGCAGCCGCCCGCCGACGACGCCCACGAGCAGCACGAACGCGGCGACGGCGAGCATGGCCCAGCGCAGCGTGGACGAGCCCGCCGTGTTGCCCTCGGGCCCCGACGCGAGGCCGAGCATGGCGAGCCCGCAGCAGACGACCGCGACGGCGGTCCACTCGGTACGGCTCAGCCGCACCGACAGCAGCCGCGCGGCCACCACCGCCGTCACGGCGAGGCTCGCGGCGAGGGCCGCGCCGACGACGTAGATGGGCAGCGAGCGCAGCGCGACGATCTGGAGCGCGAACCCGCCCGCGTCGAGCAGGAGCCCCAGCAGGTAGCGCCACTGCCGCGCGGCGCGCAGGAAGAGCGCCGCGTCGACTCCGGAGCCGCTGCCGGGCGCGGTGCTGCGCGTGGCGACGGCCTGGAGTACGGCCGCGGTACCGAAACAGACGGCGGCGCCGAGCGCGCAGAGCATCCCAGGAAGCACGATCCGAACAGTAACCCGCCCAAGTGAACCCACCTCCCGCCACACCCGCCGCCCCGATGCCGCGCTCGCGCCGGCATGCCGCCGAGCGCGCCGCCCGCCGCCCCTCGGGTTGCGTCCCGCTCGCAGGCGACCACCGGGGTGCCGGCGGCGAACCCGACGAACGCCCGCCAGGCGTCGGCACGGGTGGTGAGGCCGGGACGGCTCGTGTCCTTGGAGTCCCGTACGTGGACGCTGTGCACGGCGTCGGCCACCTCGACGCACTGGCCGCC
>NZ_JAGIQL010000155.1 GCF_017813245.1 Streptomyces montanisoli | reverse complement strand
ACATATCTGGCGTTGACTTTTAGCACGCTGTTGAGTTCTCAAGGAACGGACGCTTCCTTCGAAAACCCTCTCAGGCTTCCTCCGGGCGCTTTCCCTTCGGCCTTACGTTTCTGAACTCTACCAGACGTTGTTTCCGTCCGATTCCCCGTCAGAAAGGGATTGCTTCGAGAATTTGACTTGCGTCTTCATTCTTTCCGCTTTTCCAGATCCTAGCAGACGGCTGTACCGGCTGATTTCTCAGCCTGAATTCAGTCGTACTGAGTTTCGGATCCGATCGGCCCACCGGAATCACATCCCGGCCCAGAGCCTCGTAGAGGTTAACGCTCGCCACGCGGGATGTCCAAACGCTCCCGGGCAACTACACGAATCTACTGCCCCGTTCCGACTGCGTCAACAGTTTTCCTGGGGTGCTGACGAGCGTAACAGGCCGCGGGCAGTGGACGCACATCAGGTCGCGACCGGGAGCGCGGCACTCCTCGCGTCGGCCTCCACGTCGCCCGTTCCGCCGGCGCGTGCCGCACGTCCGCCGAGCACGTAGACGTAGGTGAGGAAGGCCAGTTCGGCCAGGACGCCGATGGAGACGCGGGCCCACGTCGGCAGGCCCGACGGCGTGACGAAGCCTTCGATCGCGCCGGATACGCAGAGCACCAACGCCAGACCCACGGCCACGCCCAGGGCGGCTCTGCCCTGCTCCGCCATGGCCGTTCTGCGCGGCAGCGGACCCGGGTCGATCACGGTCCAGCCCAGGCGGAGGCCCGTTCCCGCCGCGACGAACACCGCCGTCAGCTCAAGCAGTCCGTGCGGCAGCACGAGCCCCAGGAAGGTGTCGAGGCGGCCGGCGGACGCCATGAGGCCCACGCCGACCGCCAGGTTCAGCACGTTGGTGAACAGGACCCACAGGACGGGCAGGCACAGGAACGCCCCGAGCACCAGGCACAGCCCCGCCGCCTCCGCGTTGTTCGTCCACACCTGCGCGGCGAAGGACGCCTCGGGGTGGCTGGAGTAGTACGTCTCGTACTCGCCGCCAGGGCGCGTCATCTGCCTGAGCTCTGTGGGCGCGCCGATCGCGGCCTGGACGTCGGGGTGGTGGCCTATCCACCAGCCCATGACACACGTCAGCAGCACGGACAGCAGAGCGGTGGGTATCCACCAGCGGCGGGCTCGGTAGACGGCTGCCGGGAACCCCTCGGTCAGGAAGCGGGCCACGTCGCGCCAGGTGGAGCGCCTGACGCCGGTCACCGTGGCGCGCGCTCCCGACACGAGTCGGGTGAGACGGGAGACGAGCAGCGGGTCGGGCGTCGCCGACTGGATCAGGGACAGGTGGGCCGCGGTGCGCTGGTAGAGGGAGACCAGCTCGTCCGCCTGCGCGCCGTCGAGGCGAGTGCCCCGGCGCAGGAGGCGGTCGAGGCGTTGCCACTCGGCCCGGTGGGCTGTCACGAAGACGTCGAGGTCCATGATCGGCTGCTGCTCCAGGCACTAGTACGGCGCGCTGGCCGTCAGCTTGGCAGACTGGCCCCCGCAGGGGCAGAGGGGTGCCGGGGGAAGCCGGCGGAGGGGCGGGGGGTCTCGTGGACGAGCTGGTGACGGGCGACGCGGTCGTGCTGGGGCTGCGGCCTGCGAGGCTCCCCACCCGCGTGCTCGCCTTCGCGGTCGACGCCGTCGTCGTGGCGACGGCGTACGTGGTGGTCGTGATTGCCCTCGTTCTCGGGACCGGTTCGCTGGACGCCGCGGCGGTAGCGGCACTCCAGGTCGCCGCGGTCCTGCTGATACTGGTCGGCGGGCCCATCGCGGTCGAGACGCTGAGCCGCGGGCGTTCGCTCGGCAAGGTGGCGTGCGGGCTGCGCGTCGTTCGGGACGACGGCGGCCCCATCAGGTTCCGGCACGCGCTCGTGCGCGGCGCCGTGGGCGCGGTGGAACTCCTCGCCTCGTTCGGTGTGATCGCCTGCGTCGCCTCGCTGGTGTCCGCGCGTGGCCGCAGGATCGGCGATGTGTTCGCCGGCACGCTCGTCGTGCGGGAGCGGACGCCGGCGGCGCGGTTCGAGCCGGTGCCGCCTCCCCCCGCGGCGCTCGCCGGCGCGTTCTCGGGTCTTGACCTCTCCTCGGTCCCCGACGGGCTGTGGCTGGCCGTGCGGCAGTACCTCACGCGCATGGGTCAGCTCGACGCCGCGGTGAGCTGGTCCGTGGCCGCCCGGCTCGCGAACGACGTGTCGTCGCGGACCGGCGCTCCCGCGCCCGTGGGCGTGCCGCCTGCCGCGTACCTGGCCGCTGTGCTGCAGGAGCGGCAGGTACGGGATGCCCGGCGCGCGTTCGGCGGTGGCGACGCGGCATCGGGCATGGCGCCGGGCGCGGCACCGGGCGCTTTCCCCTCGCCGGGAGCTGCCGCGCCCGCGGCGGCGCCTGCCGCCACCCCCGGGGCGGCGGCGGACCGGGCCGTCGGGACCTCGTCGGGGCCGTCCGCGCCCGCGCCGCCGCCCGCGACCGGCTTCGTGCCGCCGGCCTGACCAGGGCGTTCGCACGCCCTGAGGACTTGCGGTGTCACCGGAAGGCCGAGGGCGGCTCCGCCAGGTCCTCCAGCTCGATGCCGGGGGCCGCGACGACCACGTCGCCGGCCAGGTGCACTGTCTGCTGTTCCCCCGTGTCCAGGGCGTTGACCTGGTACTCGTCCACGATCAGGGGTCCGTTGTCAGTGGCGTGCGCTTCACTGTTCACCAGGGCCCAGGACTGGTCGACGGTGCGTGGGGCGAGTACCGGGTCCGTGAAGGTGACGAGGCGTACCCGCTTCGCGGGGGAATCGGGGGTGAGCCGCAGCAGCCTGGCTGTGGCGACGAGGAAGGCGGGGGATGCGCCGCCGAAGGCGTGGGCGTCGACGTTGCCCTCGGTTGCGTGTGTGCCGGTGGGGTCGGTGCGGACCCAGGTGACGCCGTCGAGGGCGGCGCCGCGGATCTGCCAGGGGCCGGCGTGCAGTTCGAGGCGGATGGGGCGACCGTGCTCGTCGATGGTCAGGTCGACGGAGCCGGCGTGCGCGCCGGCGGGGGTCGTCGTCTCGGACACATAGCGCCAGCCCGACGGGCCTGGCGCGCAGTGGAAGTGTTCCAGAAGGACGGGGGTGTGGTCGTGCGGATCGTGGAGCGAGTAACGGCCGCGGGGCATGGGGTCGTTCGGGGCCTTCGTGCGGTCCTGTGGCGCCTCGGGGGCGAGGCGGCCTGCTGGGCTGCGGCGGGCGGTCCCGGCCGCCGTGGTCGGTGCGGCGGCCGGGACCGGCGCGGATCAGTAGCGGTAGTGGTCCGGCTTGTACGGGCCGGACACGTCGACACCGATGTACGCGGCCTGCTCGGGGCGGAGCGTCGTGAGCTTCACGCCGAGCGCGTCGAGGTGGAGGCGGGCGACCTTCTCGTCCAGGTGCTTGGGGAGCACGTAGACGTTGATCGGGTACTCCTCCGGCTTGGTGAACAGCTCGATCTGGGCCAGCGTCTGGTCGGAGAACGAGTTGGACATCACGAACGACGGGTGGCCGGTCGCGTTGCCGAGGTTCAGCAGGCGCCCCTCGGAGAGGACGATGATCGTCCTGCCGTCGGGGAAGGTCCAGGTGTGCACCTGGGGCTTGACCTCGGACTTGACGATGCCGTCGATCTTGGCGAGGCCGGCCATGTCGATCTCGTTGTCGAAGTGGCCGATGTTGCCGACGATGGCCTGGTGCTTCATCTTGGCCATGTCCGCGGCCATGATGATGTCCTTGTTGCCGGTCGTGGTCACGAAGATGTCGGCGATGCCGACGACGTCGTCCAGCGTGGAGACCTGGAAGCCGTCCATCGCGGCCTGGAGCGCGCAGATCGGGTCGATCTCGGTGACGATGACGCGGGCGCCCTGGCCGCGCAGGGACTCGGCGCAGCCCTTGCCGACGTCGCCGTAGCCGCAGACGACGGCGACCTTGCCGCCGATGAGGACGTCGGTGGCGCGGTTGATGCCGTCGACGAGGGAGTGGCGGCAGCCGTACTTGTTGTCGAACTTCGACTTCGTGACCGCGTCGTTGACGTTGATCGCGGGGAAGAGGAGGAGGCCGTCGCGGTGCATCTCGTACAGGCGGTGCACACCGGTGGTGGTCTCTTCGGTGACGCCGCGGATCTCCGAGGCGAGCTTGGTCCACTTCTGCGGGTTCTCACCGAGCGTGCGGTTCAGCAGGGTGAGGATCTCGCGGAACTCCTCACTGTCCGCGGTGTCCGGGTCGGGGGCCTTGCCCGCCTTCTCGAACTCGACGCCCTTGTGGACGAGGAGGGTGGCGTCGCCGCCGTCGTCCAGGATCATGTTCGGGCCGCCGGTCGGCGAGTTCGGCCAGGTCAGGGCCTGCTCCGTGCACCACCAGTACTCGGCGAGCGTCTCGCCCTTCCAGGCGTAGACGGGGATGCCCTTGGGGTCGTCCGGCGTCCCGTCGGGGCCCACGGCGATGGCCGCGGCGGCGTGGTCCTGGGTCGAGAAGATGTTGCAGGACGCCCAGCGGACGTCGGCGCCGAGGGCGGCGAGGGTCTCGATCAGCACGGCGGTCTGCACGGTCATGTGCAGGGAGCCGGTGATGCGGGCGCCGGCCAGGGGCTTCGCCGCGGCGTACTCCGCGCGGATCGCCATCAGGCCCGGCATCTCGTGCTCGGCGAGGGTGATCTCCTTGCGGCCGAACTCGGCGAGCGAGAGGTCGGCGACCTTGAAGTCCTGTCGGTTGGCGACAGTCGTCATTTCGAGCTGCTCCTCGTATGGGTCGAGGGTGGGTTCGTTCGGCTGGCTCTGTTGGCAGCGGACATACGGATGCCCGAGCCTACGCGGCACAGTCCGTCGGGCCCCTCTCTCCCTCGGCCGGTCCGCGCGGGGCGGACCGCCCGACCGCCATCAGCAGCGACGTCTGGCTTCCCCGAATCTACACCGGTCGCGCCCCGTGGACACAGCGGACCGGGAGGTGCCCGCGGCTCCCGGGCGGGCAGGTGGAGCGGTTCTGGCAGGTCAGTGCTCCGGGGCGGTGGGGCCGGGGCCGCCCGGTGTTGCCGCGGGGTCGGCGCCCGCGGCGGCGGCCGCCGCGCTGTAGACGTCGGGCTCCAGGTAGATGACGCGCGCGATCGGCACGGCCTCCCGGATGCGCGACTCGGCGGCGTCGATGGCGGCGGCGACCTCGGCGGCCGTGTCGTCGTGCCGTACGGCGATCTTCGCGGCGACGAGCAGCTCCTCGGGGCCGAGGTGCTGGGTGCGCATGTGGATGACACGCGTCACGGTGTCCCCGTCGACCGCCGCCTCGCGGATCTTGCGCACCTGGTCGGTGCTCGCGGACTCGCCGAGCAGCAGCGACTTGGTCTCCACGGCGAGGACGAGCGCGATCAGGATGAGCAGGGTGCCGATGCACAGGGTGCCGGCGCCGTCCCAGACGCCGTTGTGGGTGCCGAGCGCGAGACCCACACCGGCCAGGGCGAGCACGAGGCCGATCAGCGCGCCGAAGTCCTCCAGCAGAACGACGGGCAGTTCGGGCGCCTTCGCGCGGCGGATGAACTCCATCCAGGACAGCGACCCGCGCGTGACGTTCGACTCCTTCATCGCCGTCCGGAAGGAGAAGCCCTCGGCGATGGCCGAGAAGACGAGCACGCCGACGGGCCAGTACCAGTCGTCGAGCGGGTGGGGATCCTTGACCTTCTCGTAGCCCTCGTACAGCGCGAACATGCCGCCGACCGAGAACAACACGATGGACACGAGGAAGCCGTAGATGTAGCGCTCGCGCCCGTAGCCGAACGGGTGCTCCTCGTCGGCCGCCCGCTTCGCGCGCTTGCCGCCGAGGAGCAGCAGGCACTGGTTGCCCGAGTCGGCGACCGAGTGGACGGCCTCGGCGAGCATCGAGGACGATCCGCTGAAGAGGAACGCCACGAACTTGGCTGCCGCGATCGAGAGGTTGGCGCTGAGCGCCGCCACGATCGCCTTGGTTCCGCCTTGCGCGCTCATGGGTTGCGCGGTGTCCCTTCGTCGCGGGGGTGGTCTCGTCGTTCCTGCGGTCCCGTACGCCGTATACGTCGCACAGCCGGTCATTGTTGCAGCCGCGCGCGGCGCGCCGGGCTCAGACCACCACCGTCGCCCGGAAGACCGTTCCCTCCCCGGACAGCTCGGTCTTCTCGCCCGCGCTGACGAACACCGCGTCGCCGGGCCTCAGTTCCAGGTCGTTCGCGCGCGGCGCGCCGGACGTGCAGAGCAGGATCTGCGGGGCGGAGGGCGCCGTCAGGTCGCGGGGGGTGCCGCCGGGCGCGAGCACGTACCGGGAGAGGCGGAACTCGTCGATGCCCGTGGCGTACACCTCTGCGCCGTCCGCGTCGGGCTCCGGCCGCAGCACTCCGGGGTCGCCGGCCTCGAAGCGGACGATGCGCAGCAGCTCGGGCACGTCGATGTGCTTCGGCGTGAGGCCGCAGCGCAGGACGTTGTCGGAGTTGGCCATGATCTCGACGCCGAGCCCGCTGAGGTAGGCGTGCGGGACGCCGGCTCCGAGGAACATCGCCTCGCCCGGCCTGAGGGTCACGGAGTTCAGCAGCATGGCGGCGATGACGCCGGGGTCGCCGGGGTAGTGGCGGGCGATGGACGCGTACGTCGCGTACGGGCCGCCGAGGCGCCGCGCGGCGTCGGCCGCGGCCGTGACGGTTGCGGCGGTCGCGGCCGCGTCACCCGTCAGCACGGCGGTGAGGACCTCGCGCAGCGCGGCTTCCTCGGGCCGGGCGCGCAGCAGGTCCACGTAGGGCTTGAGCGAGTCGACGTCGAGGGCCTCCATCGTGGCGGCGGCCTCGGCGGCCGGACGGAAGCCGCACAGGCCCTCGAAGGGCGTGAGCGCGCAGATCAGTTCCGGCTTGTGGTTGGCGTCCTTGTAGTTGCGCTCGGGGGCGCCGAGGGGGACGCCCCTGCGCTCCTCGTCCGCAAAGCCCTCCTTGGCCTGTTCGAGGTCGGGGTGGACCTGGAGGGAGAGCGGGGATCCGGCCGCGAGGAGCTTGAGGAGGAACGGCAGGCGCGGCCCGAACTTCCCGACGGCGGCGGCGCCGAGTTCACCCTCCGGGTCGGCGGCGATGACGTCCGCGAGCGACTGCTCCCGCTGCGTGCCGTCGGGCGCGGTGCGGGTCACGCGGGAGGGGTCGCCCGGGTGGGCGCCCATCCAGACCTCGGCCTGGGGCTCACCGGTGGGCTCGAGGCCGAGCAGTTCGGGAATGGCGGTCGTGGAGCCCCAGGCGTAGGGACGCACAGGGCTGGAGAGGCGATCCATGGCGGGCATTCTCCCTTGTCCGTCCGGGCGGCGGGACAGCGGCGGGACAGCGGCGGGAAAGCGGCGGGAAAGACAGGCCCGGTTCCGGCCCCCCGGACTCCGGCTCCCCGGACGAGGCCTGCTGCACGCACGCGCATCCGGGCTGGGCCCCGCGGGCTTCCCGGCCGGGCGGAGATCAGGTCGCGGGCAGGGCCTGGAGGGCTGCCCGGACGGGCGGCCTCGCGACCCGCCCGGACATCGGGCATGCCCGAACAGGCGCGCCCGCTGCCCGTATCGGCAGGACGGCCACCTCACACGCCCGGCAATCGCCCGATCGGGCCGCGCGGTTGCCCGGAACGACTCCACCCGTGCCCGAATGGATACCGGCTGGCTGCCCTGTCAGGCGTCCGTGCGTACCCCGCTCGGGCCGCGTCACGTGTCCTTCGCCGTCAGTGCCATGTACGCGACGGTGAAGTCGGTGATGGCCAGCAGCTCCGCGAGTGCTTCCAGCGCGCCGCCCTCTTCCGGCTCCAGTTCGCTGAGAGGCGTGTCGTGGTCCTCGGCCGCCTCCCGGGCGGCCGGCGCGGCCGAGAGCCCGTCGGCCGGACGGTCCCGCAGCAGTACGACACGGGCCCGCAGCGCCTCGGGCTCCTCGACACGGTCCCGGAAGAAGTCGTCCGGGTCGGCGCCTCCCGCGAACGCGCCGCGCAACAGCGCGCCGTGCGACGGGAGCGCCTCGGGCAGGTCCGCGGCGAGGGCGGGCCTGCCGGTGAGCTCAGCGAGCGCGGTGGCGAACCTGCGGCCGACGGGGGCCGCGGCCTCGCCCTCCGTCCAGATCAGCGGCAGCGAGTCGGCGAGCTCGGCCGCGAGGGTCTTCGCCGGGTTGCTGTACGTGGCGATCGCCGGGCCGCAGCGTTCGGCGACGCGGTCGAGGCGGTCCGCGAGTACGTTCATCGTCTCGGGCGGCGCGTCGATCAGGCCGATGCGGTCGAGCAGCACCAGCAGCGGGGTGAAGAGCGCCCACAGCGCGCCGGGGCCCGCGGCAACCGGCTCGTCACGCGGCCACCGCCCCGCGAGGGGCGTGGAGCCGGAGGCGTCGCCGCTCTCACCGGCGGAGCGGCCGGCGCGTTCGCCTTCGCCGTACTCGTGCTGAGCGCCGAACTCGTCCTGAGCGCCGAACTCGTCCTGAGCGCCGTACTCGTGTGCCGGGGCGACCGCCAGCGGCACCAGCAGGCCCCGCGCGCCGTCCACGGTCTCCGTGAGCGGCGAGCCGCTCGGCGCGACGGCGACGACGGAGCAGCCGCGCCGGTACGCCTGATCGGCCAGCAGGCCGAGGCCGGGTTCGCTGCCGTCGGTCGTGACGACGAGCAGCAGGTCCACGGCGCCCGTCCAGCCCGGCAGCGTCCAGCGCAGCGCGCCCGCGGCGGGCGCGACACCGGCCGGGCGCAGGCGCGTGACGGGCGCCACCGCCCCGGCGAGCGCGCCGATCAGGTCGGCGACGGCGGACGCGGCGGCCCCGGAACCGGCGACCAGCACGGAGCGCGGCCGTCCCTCGGGTGCGAGGCGCGCGACGCCGGCCTCGTCCGCGTTGCGCAGGGCCGTCCTGACGCGTGCGCCCGCCTCGGCGGCGCCGCGCAGCAGGCCGCGGTGGTCGGCGCGCGCGAGGGCGTCCGGGGCGTCGAGCATCGACTCGTCGAGCATGGTGTGGCCTCCGGGCCGTCTGTACGCGTCGGCGCCGCTTACGCCGGGCGGCGTGCCTCGTCGACGAGGAGCACGGGGATCTCGTCCCTGACCGGGTACGCGAGGCCGCATTCCTCGTTCGTGCACACCAGCTCGGGGTCGTCGGCCTCGGTGCGGTCGCTGAGGGGTGCGTGGCAGGCCGGGCAGGCGAGGATCTCCAGGAGGCCGGCTTCGAGCGGCATGAGTGGGGGTCCCTTCGGGCTGGGTGACTGGCCTCGTCAGCGTACCCGCAGGAGCCGTGAGGGCCGCGGTCCCCGGGCTGTCACCCCCTGATGGTCTTGAGGGCTTCGTCCCTGACGGCCGCCATCATCTCCTCGTCCCGCGCCTCCACGTTCAGGCGCAGCAGCGGTTCCGTGTTGGACGGGCGGACGTTCAGCCACCAGTCCCCTGTGGTCACCGTCAGGCCGTCCAGGTCGTCGAACGACACGTCGTCGCGGCCGGCGTACAGCGCGCGCACGGCCTCCGTGCGTGCGTGCTGGTCCTCCACCGTGGAGTTGATCTCCCCGGAGCCCGTGTACCGCTGGTACGCACCGAGCAGGGCGGACAGCGGGGCCTCCTGGCCGCCCAGGGCGGCCAGCACGTGGAGCGCGGCGAGCATGCCCGTGTCGGCGTTCCAGAAGTCCTTGAAGTAGTAGTGCGCCGAGTGCTCGCCCCCGAAGATCGCGCCGGTGCGCGCCATCTCCTGCTTGATGAAAGAGTGGCCCACGCGCGTGCGGACGGGGACGCCGCCCTGCTCGCGCACGACCTCCGGCACGGACCATGACGTGATCAGGTTGTGGATGACCGTCCCGCCCGGGTGCTTCGCCAGTTCACGCGCCGCGACGAGCGCCGTGATCGCGGACGGGGAGACGCCTTCGCCACGCTCGTCGACCACGAAGCAGCGGTCGGCGTCGCCGTCAAAGGCGAGGCCCAGGTCGGCGCCCTCGGCGCGCACCCGCGCCTGGAGGTCCACCAGGTTCTTCGGGTCGAGCGGGTTGGCCTCGTGGTTCGGGAACGTGCCGTCGAGCTCGAAGTACATCGGGACGAGGTCGAGCGGGTGCCCGTCGAAGACCGTCGGCACCGTGTGGCCCGCCATGCCGTTGCCCGCGTCGACGACGACCTTCAGGCGCCGGATCCCGCTCAGGTCCACCAGGCCGCGCAGGTACGCCGCGTACGACGCGAGGGTGTCCCTCGTCGTGACGCGGCCGCTCCGCGGCTCCGCCCGGGGCTCCGTCCGCCGCGCCGGGAGGCCGGTCCGCATGGCCTCCTCGACCCTCGCCCTGATCTCCCGCAGACCGGTGTCCTGGCCGACGGGCGCCGCGCCCGCCCGGCACATCTTGATGCCGTTGTAGCGTGCCGGATTGTGCGACGCGGTGAACATCGCGCCCGGCAGGCCCAGCGAGCCCGACGCGTAGTACAGCTGGTCCGTCGAGCACAGGCCGATCACCGTGGCGTCCACGCCGCGAGCCGCCGCGCCGCGGGCGAAGCCCTCCACGAGAGCCGGCGAGGACGGGCGCATGTCGTGTCCCACGACGACCTCGCGCGCCCCGGTCACCTCGGCGAACGCCGCCCCGAAGAGCTCCGCCAGCCCCTCGTCGAGCTGGTCCGGGTAGACCCCGCGCACGTCGTACGCCTTCACCAGCTGGGACAGGTCCGCATCAGCCACGAGGTGTCTCCCGAGTCGGTCATGGGCCGTCGTGCGGACGGCTCCGTCGTGCGATCGGCTCACCGTACCGCCGGGCCCACGGCCGCTCCCGGGCGCCGCCGGTCAGGGCTCGGGGCTGCGCAGTACCCGCAGGTGGCCCCTGCGGCCGACCTCCATCGGGTCGGCACCGGGCGCGCCCTTGCCGCCGGCCTCGGCCGCGCGCTCCTGGGGGCGTGCCGCCTCCCGTACCGCGTTGGCCAGCGCCTCGAGATCGTCGCCGCTCGGGCGGGTGGGGGCCGAGCCGTCCGTGAGGCGTACGACCTCCCAGCCGCGCGGGGCGGTCAGGCGCTCACCGTGTTCCGCGCACAGGTCGTAGCAGTGCGGTTCCGCGTAGGTGGCGAGCGGGCCGAGTACGGCCGTCGAGTCGGCGTAGACGTACGTCAGCGTCGCGACGGCAGGGCGGCCGCAAGCGGTGCGCGAACAGCGACGTACAGGGCTCACGATGTTGGACGGTACCGCACTCTTGAGCGGGCCGCGACGACTCAGCTGCACGTCACCCGCCCGTGTCGCCCTGTGAGATCCCGCACAGCTGACTCTCTGTCAGCCACAGGGGACCCTCAGCGCTCGCCCGGCCCTCCTCCGCTGCTCCCCCGGGCGCCGTACGGGCGGCGGCGCCGCGCCGCCGTCCGTGCGTGGAAGTACGCTGCGTCAGTGATGGACAGCCCCGTACCGCCGCCGCCGCCGGCCGAGCCGAGGCCGCGCCGCCGCGACCGCCACGGCCGCGGGATGCGCGGCCCCGTCGCCCCGCCGCAGGTACCGCTCTCCGCGAGCCGCGCCGAGACGTTCCAGGACCTGGTACGTGACTCCGTGGACCGTCTGGAACGGCACTGGCCGCAGCTCGCCGACGTCGAGTTCTTGGTCATGGACGTGCCGGGCACGCAGGAGGAGTCGGTTCCGCTCGGGCGCTCCGTGCCGGCGGGCAAGCAGCAGCCCGCGCGCATCCTGGTGTACCGGCGGCCCGTCGAGATCAGGTCGAAGGGGCGCGACGAGCGGGCGCTGCTGGTCCACGAGGTGGTGGTCGAGCAGGTCGCCGAGCTCCTCGGGCTCGCGCCGGAGTCCGTCGACCCGAGGTACGGGCAGGAGTAGCGGGCCGCGTCGGCCCGGCGGGCTAACCGTCGCCCTGCAGGATGGACAGGTCCTGCCGGGCCTTCGGCACCGAGACCGTGCCCCGGTCGTCCGGGAGGGTCTGGACCGTGAACATCGAGATGCCGCCCTTCGGCAGCGACAGGGTCCGCGCCGCGTACACCGGGCCGCCCGACACGGTCTGCACCGTCAGCGCGTAGGAGCCTTTCAGGCCGCTCGGGACGGGCGGGGTGAAGGCGAGCGTCGTGCCCGCCTTCACGGTGTACGTCTTCTGCGTCTGCTCCCCGCCCTTGGAACCCGCCGACGCGGTGACCTTGACCTGTGCGGCCTTGTCCGGCGCCACGAGCGACAGCGTGGAGCCCTTCGACCGGTTGTCCGCGACCGTCGCGCGTGACGCCACGGGCCCAGTGGCCGGGATGAAGGCCATGTCCTTCCCGTCGCCCTTTCCGCGGGTGACCCGCAGCGCGGCGACGACGGGCGTCGCCTCGCCCTTCTGCGACGGGCTGAGGATCAGCGAGCCGGCCTCGCCCCGGGTGACGTTCCCCAGGTCTACGGAGGCCGTCATGCCCGACTTGACGTGCAGGGACTCGTGCCCCGCCGGCACGATGCCGCCGCTCGGGCCGGCCAGCTTGAGGTTGAGGTCGGCGTCGTTCTGCCCCGGCGCGTAGACCACGAGGCGCACGTCGGAGGCGTCGTCGGGGATGCCGGGCATGACGAGCGTGGGCGACGGGTCGGCCGAGGGTACGAGCCAGTCGCCGCCGGTCTTCGCGTCGGACGCGCGCAGCGCGGCGCCGACGCGCCCGCTGCGGGTCGTCACGTGGACCGTGACGTCGTCCTCGGCCTGCGAGGTCAGCGTGGAGAGCAGGACCGGGACGCTGGAGTGGGCCGGGACGGGGATGCCCTCGCCCGTGTCCGACTTCATCACGCCGTTCTTGCCGTACATCTGGAGATCCACGACGGCCGTGGAGTCGTCGGGGTTGGTGAGGTGGACGTAGTCCTCCCTGGACGACGCGGTGCTCGCGCCGGGCAGCCAGAAGTCCGTGTCGGGCGCCGTGCAGGTCAGCGCGGCCAGGCCGCGCCCGTTGCCGACGTCGTCCGTCGTGGTCTCCTGCGTGGTCCAGCCCGGGGCGAGCGCGCCGGTCGCGGTGCCGATGAGCGCGGTGGGGCTGTCGGGCGCGGTCGCGGTGACGGGCGTGCCGGGCTGCTTGAGGGAGAGGACGGGTTTCTGGGCTGGAGCGGACGGGGAGGACGAGGCACCGGCGGACGGGGACTTCGACGACTTCGGCGTCTTGTCCTTGGAGCTCTTCTTGTCCTTGGAGCCGCCCTTGTCACCGGACCCCTTGCTCGCGGACGGCGTGCCACCGGGCGTGGGCGCGGGCGCGGCCGGTACGAGCGCGGCGGCGCCGGCACCGTCCGACGCGGCTGAGGTGCCCTTCGGGGTGAACGAGGTGTAGGTGGTGTCGGCGGTCTGGGAGTCGCCGGGCGAGGGGCAAAGACCGCTCGAACGCTGCACGGGCAGCTTCCGCGGCGCCGCGGCGGCCGCCGCTGTCCCGCCGCCGCCGGACGAGGTGACGGAGGCGATCCCGGTGACCGCGGCGAGGGCGACGACGGCCGCGCCGAGGGAGAGGGTCGTACGGTTCACTGGTTGCTGCTCCCGTCCGGGTGCTGCGGCTGCTGGTCACTGTTCCCGCTGTGCCCGCCGTCGGGGCGCGGCCGCGGGTGTTCGGCTCCCGGCTGGTCCTGCTGCTGCGCGTCGTAGCCGTACGGGGCGTACTGCGCCGGGTCCTGGTACTCGCCGTAGCCCCACTGCTGTTGCGCGGCGAACTGCTGCTGGTCGCCGTAGGCCGGGTCCGCGTACGTCTGGCCGTCCGGGTACTGCCGGCTGTCCGGGTACTGGCCGTCCGGGTACTGCCGGCCGTCCCCGTACTGGCCGCCTTCGTAGTGCTGATCGGCTCCGTACTGCGGCCCGTAGCCGTCCCGCACGTAGCCGCCCTCCGCGTAGCCGTCCTGCCCGTAGCCGTCCTGCCCGTAGCCGTCCTGCCCGGGGATATCGCCCTGCGGGTAGCTCCCCTGCGCGTACGGGTCCTGCGGGTAGTTCTCCTGCGGGTAGCCGCCGGCCCCCGCGTACTCCTCCTGCCGCGGGTAGCCGTCGCCCGCGTACCCGCCGCCCGCCGTGTCCCAGTCCGCCTCCGCGTCCGCGTATGGCTGCTGGTGCGGGACGGTCGCGCCGCCGGGGGCCGTCGGCTCCTGCTCCTCACTGTCGGCCGCGGGCCGCCCGTCCGCGTCGAACGCGTCCTCCGCCGGGCCCGGCACATACTGCGCCGCCTGCGCGGCCTGCGCGGCGCCGCGCGGCCCCTTGTATGGAATGCCCGGCTTGTTAATGCCGGGTTCGCTGTAGTCAGTCGGCTGCCACTTCTACGCCGTTGTGCTCCCTGCTGGATTGGAAAAGTGTATGGCT
>NZ_JAGIQL010000154.1 GCF_017813245.1 Streptomyces montanisoli | reverse complement strand
GGGGGCGCCGTGGTCCGTCCGGTTGCGCGCGGGCGTCCGGTGGCGGCGGACGGCTGCGCACCGCCCCGCCGTGTCCCGGGCCGGGACGGCCGGCGGGCGGCGGGCTGCGGCGATGGCCCGGTCTCAGGCTGAGACGCCGTCGATCCGGGCCATCGCGTCCTCCGCGCCGTACGGCTGCAAGTACGGCAGCCAGCGCGGATCCCTGTGTCCTGTCCCGATGATCCGCCACGCGAGCCCGGACGGCGGGGCGGGTTGCTGGTGCAGGCGCCAGCCCAGCTCGCGCAGGTGGCGGTCGGCCTTGACGTGGTTGCAGCGGCGGCAGGCGGCCACCACGTTCTCCCACGCGTGTTGCCCGCCCCGGCTGCGCGGAACGACGTGGTCGACGCTGGTCGCGACGCCACCGCAGTACATGCAGCGTCCGCCGTCCCTGGCGAACAAGGCGCGGCGGGTCAGCGGTACGGGCCCCCGGTAGGGAACCCGCACGAAGCGCTTGAGCCGGATCACGCTGGGCGCGGACACGACCCGTGTGGCGCTGTGCAGGAAGGCGCCGGAGTCCTCGAGGGAGATGGCCTTGTTCTCCAGGACGAGGACGAGCGCGCGGCGGAGCGGTACGACGCCGAGTGGCTCGTACGACGCGTTCAGGACCAGGACATGCGGCACGGATGCCTCCTATTACGCCGGCGACGCGTGGCTCGCGCCGGGACGATCTGCTCTCAGTCTCTCCTCATGCCTGGTCGAAACGCCACCACGGCCGGGTAACGGGCTCCGGGTGTTTTCGGCCACAGGCCCGGCCCGGGCGCCGCGTGAGTCCCGTCTCTCGCACCCCGGAACGGCGCCTCGGCCCCTTCCGCCGGCCGTAGTGTGGTGGACCCGCCCGGCGCATCCTGGAGGTTCACCGTCGTGTCCTGGTCCGCCCTGCAGGCCGGCTCCCCCTCACCCGCGCCGCACCCGGCATCCCTCACCGTCGGCGATGCGACGGACCGCGCGAGCGACGCGGCCAGCTGGGTGGGTCAGAACTGGTCCACATGGCTGTCGATCGGGCTGCGCATCGTCGTGATCATCGTGATCGCGCTGGTGCTCCGGCACCTGATCCGCAAGGCGCTGACCCGGCTGATCGCGCACATGAACCGCAGCGTGCAGGCGGTGGAGGGCACGGCGCTCGGCGGGCTGCTGGTCAACGCGGAACGGCGCAGGCAGCGGTCGGAGGCGATCGGCTCCGTGCTGCGGTCGGTGACGTCGTTCCTGGTGCTCGGCACGGCCGCGCTCATGGTGCTCGGGGCCCTGAAGATCAATCTGGCGCCGCTGCTCGCGTCGGCGGGCGTCGCCGGCGTCGCGCTCGGCTTCGGGGCGCGCAACCTCGTGACGGACTTCCTCTCCGGCGTCTTCATGATCCTGGAGGACCAGTACGGCGTGGGCGACTCGATCGACGCGGGCGTCGCGTCCGGCGAGGTGATCGAGGTCGGCCTGCGCGTCACGAAGCTGCGCGGCGACAACGGCGCGATCTGGTACGTGCGCAACGGCGAGATCAAGCGGATAGGCAACCTCAGCCAGGGCTGGGCCACGGCGGCACTCGACGTAACGGTGCGGCCCTCGGAGGACCTGGACGAGGTGAAGGCCGCCATCGCACGCGCGGCGGAGGGCATGGCCAAGGACGACCCGTGGAACGAACGGCTGTGGGGACCCGTCGAGGTGCTGGGCCTCGACTCGGTGCAGCTCGACTCGATGACGCTGCGGCTGTCCGCGAAGACCATGCCGGGGCAGTCGGCCGGCGTGGAGCGCGAACTGCGCTGGCGGGTCAAGCGCGCGCTGGACGAGGCGGGCGTCCGGATCGTGGGCGGCACGCTGCCGCTTGTGGCCGAAGACATCGCGCCCGACCCCTCGGCCGGGATCGCCGCCCCGTCGGCGCTGGCCAGCCCCACGTCCCCGCAGTCCGTCCAGGCTTCCCCGCTCCCGCCGTCGCAGCAGGACCGGCACAAGTAGAGGCGGCCGGCGCGTAACGGTTCGGCCGCCCGGCGGGAAAAGGACGCTTTCGGGTATTGACGGCTCGCTTGTCCGGGCCATACGTTCCTCGCAGCCGGTTAGGAAACCTTCCTAACAATGATGTCGAGGAAACGGGACCGGGCGTGAGCACGACACCACCTTCACCTGGCACACCCAGGGTGCTGCGGGCGATGAACGACCGGGCCGCGCTCGACCTGCTCGTCGCCCACGGCCCGCTGACCAGGACGCGGATCGGTGAGCTGACCGGTCTTTCCAAGCCCACCGCGTCCCAGCTGCTGGCCCGCCTCGAAGCCGCGGGACTGGTGCGGACGACCGGCAGGGTCAGTGGCCGGCCGGGGCCGAACGCCGCGCTCTACGAGATCCACCCGCAGGCCGCGCACGTCGCCGCCCTGGCCGTCGGGCACACCGGCATCAGCGCCCAGGTGGCCGACATCACCGGCGCCGTCGTCGGCTCCTGCCGGGTCGAGGCCGACGCGGTGGCCGAGGACGTGCGCGGCAGGACCGCGCAACTCGTCGCGGAGGCCGTGGACGGCGCGCTCGCCGAGGCCGGGCTCGGCCACGACGACCTGCACTGCGCGGTCATCGGCACGCCGGGCGCCATCGACCGGGCCACCGGCGAACTGCGCTACGCGCCGCACCTGCCCGGCTGGCACTCGCGCACCCTGCTCGCGGACCTCGTCGAGGTGCTCGGCGCGCCGGTCGTCATCGAGAACGACGTGAACCTCGCGGCGATCGCCGAGCAGTACGAGGGCGCGGCGCAGGACTACGACGACTACGTGCTGACCTGGCTCGACCGGGGCGTGGGCGCCGCGATCGTGCTGGGCGGCACCCTGCTGCGCGGCGCCACGGGCGGCGCCGGCGAGATCGGGTACATGCCGCTGCCCGGCGCGCCGCTGGCCCGCGGCGGCTCCGCCGCATGGGCGGGCGACGACGCGGGCGGCGGCTTCCAGAGCCAGGTGTCCGCGACGGCCGTACGGGCCCTCGCGGGCGGCGCGCCGCTGGGCGAGGCGCTGGCGGACGAGGGCGTGCTCGCCGCGGTCGCCGAGCGGCTCGCGACCGGGATCGCGGCGGTCGTCGCGGTCGTCGACCCCGAACTCGTCGTGCTGTCCGGGTCGGTGGCCCAGGCGGGCGGCGAGGCGCTGCGCGCCCGGGTGCACGCGGAACTGTCCGGCCTCGCGCTGCCGAGGCCCCTGCTGCGCATCAGCGACATCGACGGCGACCCGATCCTGACGGGGGCGCTGCGCACGGCGCTCACGCAGGCGCGGGACGCGGTCTTCGACACCTCACGCTTCGACACCGCCAAGTAGCCGAACAACACAGCACAGCACGACACACCGCAGCACACCGCAGCACACCGCACTGCGCGCCGGCACGGCCGCACGCACGTGCCTCTCATCCCTGTCCTCCTCCTCGCAAAGGAAGTCCGCCATGGCAGGTCGGCGTATACGCTCCTGCGTGCCCGTGGCCCTGGGCGCCGCCACGGCACTGCTGCTCGCCGGATGCGCGAATCCGAGCACCGGCAGCGCCAACGACGACCCGACGAAGCCGGTCACGCTGAAGTTCTGGCACGGCTGGTCGGATCCCAACGAGGTCAAGGCGATCGACGCCGGCATCTCGCGCTTCGAGAAGCTGCACCCGAACATCAAGGTGCGCTCCACCGGCAACGTCACGGACGCGACCATCAACCAGGCGCTGCGCGCGGGCGGCGGCGACACCCCCGACGTGGTGACGTCGTTCACGACGAACAACGTCGGCCAGTACTGCTCGTCCGGCATGTGGGTGGACCTGGACACCTTCATGAAGAAGGACGGGATCGACAAGCACGCCGTCTTCCCGAAGACGCTGCTCGACTACACGCAGTACAAGGGCGACCAGTGCGCGCTGCCGCTGCTCGCCGACGCGTACGGGCTCTACTACAACAAGGACGACTTCAAGGCCGCCGGGATCGCCTCGCCGCCGAGGACGATGTCCGAGTTCCAGGCCGACGCGGTCAAGCTGACGAAGCACGGCAAGGACGGCTCGATCACGCGCGCCGGCTTCATGCCGAACTTCCGCCTGTACCAGAACAGCCCCGACCGCATGCTGGCACAGTGGGGCCCGAAGTACTTCGACGAGAACGGCAAGGCGCGGCTGGCCGACGACCCGAAGGTCACGGCGTTCTTCAAGGAGATGAACGCCATCTCGGCGGCGGAGGGCGGCCACGGCAAGCTGGAGAAGCTGCGGTCCGGCTTCGGCGACGAGTACTCGGACGGCAACGCGTTCCTGCAGGGCAAGCTCGCGATGCACATGGACGGCGAGTGGCGCGGCCTGATGCTCAAGGACGCGGGGGCGAAGTTCCACTGGGGCGTGGCCCCGCTGCCCGTCCCCGACGGCCAGGCGGACACGTACGGGCGCGGCTACCTGACCGGCACGGTCACCGGGATCGCGCACAGCAGCAAGCACCAGAACGCGGCCTGGGAGCTCGTCAAGTACCTGACCACCAACACCGATCAGGTCGTGGACTTCGCCAACGCCATCCACAACGTGCCGTCGACGAAGGCGGCGCTCGCGTCGCCGAAGCTGACGCCCGACCCGAACTTCCGCGCCTTCATCAAGATCGCACAGAACAAGTACAGCTCGGCGATCCCGCCGTCCGAGAACGGCGGCATGTACATCACGTCCTTCCAGGACTTCGCCTACTCCGAGGAGGAGGGCGGCGAGAAGAACCTCCACGCGGGCCTGGTGAAGCTCGACAAGCAGATAGACGCCGACAACCTCCAGTCGGAGAGCTGAGGAGCAGGGCATGGCACTGTCACTTCCGTCCTCGGCCGGGACTTCCGCGCCGAAGGACCCGGCCGCCCGGCCGGACATGTCGCTCAGGCGCAAGCGCACAAGGCACCGCTGGAAGGTGCTGGCGTTCCTGTCGCCCTGGCTGATCGGGTTCTCCGTCTTCTTCGGGTATCCGCTGATCGCGACCGTCTACTTCTCGTTCATGCACTACAACCAGATCAAGTCCCCGACGTTCGTGGGGCTGAAGAACTGGAAGTACGTGCTGGAGCAGATGCCGCTGTTCGGCCCGGCGCTGTGGAACACGATCTGGCTCGTGGTCGTGATGGTGGCGCTGCGTGTGGTGTTCGGTCTCGGCATCGGCCTGCTCGTCACGAAGATCAAGACCGGTGTCGGCTTCTTCCGTACGGCCTTCTACCTGCCCTACCTGGCGCCGCCGGTGGCCGCGACCGTCGCCTTCGTCTTCCTGCTGAACCCGTCGACGGGCCCCGTCGACCAGGTTCTGGGATGGCTCGGCATCCACGGCCCGACCTGGTTCAACGACCCGCACTGGGCGAAGCCCTCGCTGGTGCTGCTGAGCCTGTGGGGCATCGGCGACCTGATGGTGATCTTCATGGCGTCGCTGCTCGACGTGCCGAAGGAGCAGTACGAGGCGGCCGACCTGGACGGCGCGGGCGCCTGGACCAAGTTCCGCTTCGTCACCTGGCCGTCGATCACCCCGATCGTGCTGTTCGCCGTCGTGACCGGTGTCGTGCAGACGATGCAGTACTACACGCAGGCGCTCGTGGCGGGGAAGATCGCCTCCGGCGTCTCGATCGGCCCGGGTTCCGTGGTGCAGCCCGGCTACCCCGACCACTCGACCCTGACCGTGCCCCAGCTCGTCTACCAGCTGGGCTTCCAGAACTTCAACACCGGTGCGGCGTGCGTGCTCTCGCTCGTGCTGTTCGTCATCGCGATGGCCGTGACCCTGCTGCTGATGCGCAAGGGCGCGGGCCTGATCCCGGCGGAGGACT
Source organism: Streptomyces montanisoli (assembly GCF_017813245.1). Taxonomy (GTDB): domain Bacteria; phylum Actinomycetota; class Actinomycetes; order Streptomycetales; family Streptomycetaceae; genus Streptomyces; species Streptomyces montanisoli. Next base: position 8,512 of record NZ_JAGIQL010000154.1, on the reverse strand, counting down.
GACAGATGGCCACTACCACCCTGAACCCGCCACGCACCGTCCGGGCGCCGGCCTCCGGTGGGCGCGACGCGGGAGCGCACCGCAGGAGGAGGTTCCTCCAGTGGGTCGCGGTGCACGCGCTGGCGATCGCCGCCGCGCTCTTCTTCGTCCTGCCCTTCGTGTTCGTCTTCCTCACCTCGGTGATGAGCGACCAGCAGGCCCTCACCAGCGACCTGTGGCCGAGGTCGTGGCACTGGTCGAACTACTCGACGGTCTTCCACACCCCCGGGTTCCTCACCTGGTGGAAGAACTCCCTGATGTACGCGGTGCTCGGCACGGTGTTCACGGTCGTGTCGTCGACGCCGGTCGCCTACGCGCTCGCCAAGTTCCGCTTCAAGGGCCGCCGTACGGCGATGATCCTCGTCATCTCCACGATGATGCTGCCGCCGCAGGTCATCGTGATCCCCATGTACCTGGTGTGGGCGCAGCAGTTCCACCTGTCCGGTTCGCTGTGGCCGCTGATCATCCCCATGGCGTTCGGCGACGCGTACTCGATCTTCCTGCTGCGGCAGTTCCTGCTGACCATCCCGAACGAGTACATCGAGTCGGCGAAGGTCGACGGCTGCGGCGAACTGCGCACGCTGCTGCGGGTGGTCGTGCCGATGGCGAAGCCGGGCATCGCGGCCGTCGCGCTGTTCCAGTTCTTCTACTGCTGGAACGACTACTTCGGGCCGCAGATCTACGCCTCGCAGAACCCCGGCGCCTGGACACTGAGCTACGGGCTGGAATCCTTCAAGAGCGCGCACAGCGTCAACTGGAACATCACGATGGCGGCGACCCTGCTCGTCATGGCACCCGTCATCCTGGTGTTCTTCTTCGCACAGAAGGCCTTCGTGGAAGGCGTCACCCTCACCGGAGTAAAGGGCTAAGGAACCATGAAGCTCGCAGTGGTAGGCGGAGGATCCACCTACACACCTGAACTCATCGACGGATTCGCGCGGCTGAGGGACACCCTGCCGATCGAGGAGCTGGTGCTCGTCGACCCGTCGGCCGAACGCCTGGATCTGGTGGGCGGCCTCGCCCGGCGCATCTTCGCCAAGCAGGGGCACCCCGGACGCATCGTCACCACCGCCGACCTGGACGCGGGCGTGGACGGCGCCGACGCGGTGCTGCTCCAGCTGCGCGTCGGCGGCCAGGCCGCGAGGAACCAGGACGAGACGTGGCCGCTGGAGTGCGGCTGCGTCGGCCAGGAGACGACCGGCGCCGGCGGGCTCGCGAAGGCGCTGCGCACGGTGCCCGTGGTGCTCGACATCGCCGAGCGGGTGCGGCGCGCCAACCCGGACGCGTGGATCATCGACTTCACCAACCCGGTCGGCATCGTGACGCGGGCGCTGCTCACGGCCGGGCACAAGGCCGTCGGGCTGTGCAACGTCGCCATCGGCTTCCAGCGCAAGTTCGCCGAGCGCCTGGGCGTCTCGCCGTCCGACGTCCACCTGGACCACGTCGGCCTCAACCACCTGACGTGGGAGCGCGGGGTGCGCGTCGGCGGCCCCGAGGGCGAGGACGTGCTGCCGAAGCTGCTCGCCGAGCACGGCGCCGCGATCGCCGGGGACCTGCACATGCCGCGCGCCGTCATCGAGCGGCTCGGCGTCGTCCCCTCGTACTACCTGCGGTACTACTACGCGCACGACGAGGTGGTGCGGGAGCTGCGGACGAAGCCGTCCCGGGCCTCCGAGGTGGCGGCGATGGAGAAGCAGCTGCTGGAGATGTACGGCGACCCGGAGCTGGACGAGAAGCCCGCGCTGCTCGCCAAGCGGGGCGGCGCGTACTACTCGGAGGCCGCCGTGGACCTCGCCGCCTCGCTGCTGCGCGGACAGGGCAGTGACGTGCAGGTCGTCAACACGTTCAACAGGGGCACACTGCCGTTCCTGCCGGACGACGCGGTGATCGAGGTGCAGGCGAAGGTCACCACCGCGGGCGCGGAGCCGCTCGCGGTCGCGCCGGTCGAGCCGCTGTACGCGGGGCTGATCGCGCATGCCACGGCCTACGAGGACCTGGCGCTCGACGCGGCGCTGCGCGGCGGCCGCGACCGCGTGTACGACGCGCTGCTCGCGAACCCGCTGGTCGGCCAGTTCGAGTACGCGGAGAAGCTGACCGACGAGCTGATCGCCCACAACCGGGAGCACCTGGCGTGGGCATGAGCGACACTCCCCCGTCGGCCGTGCTCGCGGTCGACGCGGGGAACAGCAAGACCGACGTGGCCGTGATCGGCGCCGACGGCACGGTGCTCGGCGCGGCGCGCGGGGGCGGCTTCCAGCCGCCGATCGTCGGCGTCCAGGCGGCCATCGACACCCTCGCGGTGGCGGTGGCCGCCGCCGCCGCGGACGCGGGGCTGCCGGCGTCCGGCGTGGCCTCGCACGTGTCGGCGTGCCTCGCCAACGCCGATCTGCCCGTCGAGGAGCGGCAGTTGGCGCAGGCGGTGCAGGACAGGGGGTGGGGTACCACCACCGAGGTGCGCAACGACACGTTCGCGATACTGCGGGCGGGCCTGCCGAGCGGCGACGCGCCGCGCGGGGTGGCCGTGGTGTGCGGCGCGGGCATCAACTGCGTGGGCATGCTGCCCGACGGCCGCACCGCGCGGTTCCCCGCCATCGGCCAGATCTCCGGCGACTGGGGCGGCGGCAGCCACCTCGCGACGGAGGCGCTGTGGCACGCGGCACGCGCCGAGGACGGCAGGGGCGTCGGCACGGAGCTGGTACGGGCGCTGCCCGCCCACTTCGGCCTGACCACCATGTACGAGCTGATCGAGGCGCTGCACCTCGGCCGCGTCGAGCCGCGGCGCCGCCACGAGCTGACGCCGGTGCTCTTCGAGGTCGCGGCTGCCGGTGACGCGGTCGCCACCTCGGTCGTCGAGCGGCTCGCCGACGAGGTCGTCGTGATGGCCGCGGTGGCGCTCGGCAAGCTCGGCCTGCTGGACGAGCCCGCCCCGGTGCTGCTGGGCGGCGGCGTGCTCGCGGCACGCCACCCGCAGCTCGACGCCCTGATCACCGAGCGGCTCGCCGTGCGGGCCCCGAAGGCCGTCGTGGACGTCGTGACGGCCCCGCCCGTGCTCGGTTCCGGGCTGCTCGGCCTCGACCACCTGGGCGCGCCGCCCGAGGCGCACGTGCGCCTCGCGGAGCAGTACGCGGACGCCGCCGGCCGTCCACGGCCGACCGCGCCACGCTCGTAAGGTCACTTGCGCCCGCGCGGGGCCGTAGGCCCGCACGGCCGCAGGCCCGCAGGCGGTGCCAGGTCGCGTACAGGGACCCGGTGTCCCACCTTCCGGCACCGCCGGCCGGCCCGCTGGTGCGTCGCGCGGCGGTGCGGGCGCCCCGGCCACCTCTCGGGCCGGGGCCCGGCTCAGCCCGGGGTGTTGATCATCGACTCGGCGGCGAACGTGAAGTAGTTCCAGAGCTGCTGCGCGTGCTCGGGCGCCAGGCCGAGTTCGTCCACGGCCACCCGCATCCGTGCCAGCCACGCGTCACGCGCCGCGCTGTCGACCGCGAAGGGCGCGTGGCGCATCCGCAGCCTCGGGTGCCCTCGCTGCTCGCTGTAGGTGCGCGGACCGCCCCAGTACTGCATCAGGAACAGCCGGAAGCGCTCTTCGGCCGGGCCGAGGTCCTCCTCCGGGTACATCGGCCGCAGCAGCGGGTCCTCGGCGACGCCCTCGTAGAAGCGGTGCACCAGGCGGCGGAACGTCTCCTCGCCCCCGACCTGCTCGTAGAACGTCTGCTCGCTCAGCGTGCCGCGCGGGATCTCTGTCACCCGTCCATGGTCTCAGACGGACCCGGTTCGCCTCGGGGCCGCCCGCGCAGGACAGTGGAGGTGTGGCCGGAGACGAGGACGCCCGTGCCGCCGAGGCGCGGGCCGAGATGGTGCGGGGCATGGCCGCGAGCGGCGTGCCCGCCGACCCCGCCTGGCGCGCCGCGTTCGAGGAGGTGCCGCGCCATCTCTTCGTGCCGTACTACTACGCCGACGGCAGCGGCGGCGGGCGGCTGCTGTGGTCGGGCGACCCGGACCCCGTGGCGCGCGGGCGCTGGCTGCGGGGCGCGTACGCCGACACCGCGCTCGCCACCCGCATGCGGGACGGGCGGCTCGTCTCGTCGAGCAGCCAGCCCTCGCTGATGGCGGGGATGCTCGACGAGCTGGACGTGCGCGACGGCGACCGCGTGCTGGAGGTCGGCGCGGGCACCGGCTACAACGCGGCGCTGCTCGCCCACCGCCTCGGCGACGGCCTGGTGACGACCGTCGACCTCGACCCGGAGATCACCGAGTCGGCGCGCGCCCACCTCGCCGCGTCCGGTCACCGGCCCGCCGTCGTCACGGGCGACGGCGCGCGCGGCTGCCCGCAGCGGGCGCCGTTCGACCGGATCATCGCCACGTGCGCGCTGCCTTCGGTGCCGCACGCCTGGGTGGACCAGTGCGCGCCGGGCGCCCGCATCCTGACGCCGCTCGCGACCGGGTTGCTCTCGCTGCGCGTGACGGACGGGGCGCACGGCCGCGCCGCACAGGGGCGTTTCCTGTACACCGCCGCGTACTTCGTCGCGCTGCGCGGGGCGGTGGCGGCCGGCGGCGACCCGGAGGACGTGACCGGCGGGGTGCCCAGGCACGCGCTGCGCAACGACCTGTTCCAGTTCCTGCTGGCGCTGAGCGCGGGCGCGCTCGAACCCGAGGAGGCGTACGCGCTGTGGCGCCGGGAGCGCCGCCCGGACAGGGACCGCTACGGCGTGACGGTCACGCCGGACGCCCAGTGGGCCTGGCTCGACGACCCGGGCGGCCCGCACACCTGGCCGCTGCGGGGCGCCTGAGGCCAGGGGGCTCAGTCGCGTTCAGGACCGTTCAGGATCAGTTCAGTCCCGTACGACCCTGAGCGTCGTCCAGGCGCCCACGTGCACCCGGTCGCCGTCGTCGAGCGGGACCGGCACGAAGGGCTGGATCGGCTCCTCGCCGCCGTTGACCGTCGTGCCGTTGGTCGAGTTCTGGTCGACCACCGCCCAGCCGCCGTCGGGCTGCTGCACGAGGATCGCGTGCTGGTGCGACACCCCGGGGTCCTCGGGCGGCAGCGACAGGTCGATGTCGGGCGCCTCGCCCGTGGAGTGCCTGTGGCGGCCGATGGAGACCTGGTTTCCGGTGAGCGGCATCTGCTGCTCGGGGGCGTACGCGGGCAGGTTGAGCCCGGCGGCCTCAGGACCGCTGCGCTGCATCATCGCCTGGAAGTAGATGGGGTCGGGGCCGATCACGACGCTCCACCGTGCGGTGCCAGGGAATCGCGGCTGCTGCTGGTGGTCGGCTTCGGACGGCGGCGGGAGCGTCCAGTCTTCCCCGACCTTCGGCCCGGGGGACCCCCAGTCGGCGGCGGGGCCGGGGCCGGGACCCTGTGCGCCGGGGCCCTGCGGGGCGGGCGCGGGCATCCGCTCGAACGGCGGCGCGGCAGGGGTCCCCTGCGCCCAGCCGTCGGCGGTGGGCGACGGGGGCGGCGACACGCGCTCGAAGGGCGGGGGCGACACCCGCTCGAACGGCGGCGGGGGCGGCGAGACGCGCTCGAACGGGGGCGGAGGCGGCGCGCCCCACCCGTCGTCGGCCGCGCCCGACGGCCCGGGCGCCTGCTCGGACATCAGCGGCTCAGCGGGCCTGTTGATCTGCGACGGGCGCGTGCCCGAGGGCTCGTACGGATCGGCGGGGCCCGGCACATGCGGCGGCGCGGGCGGCTGGTTCTGGAAGCCGGGCGGCAGGTTCACCGCGCCGCGCGGGCCGCCGGGGCCCTGCGGGGTGCGCTGCGGCGGCGCCAGCGGCGTGTAGGAGGTGGCGGTGTTCGTCAGGAAGTTCCACCGGCACTCCTCGCAGTAGGGCGCGTTGGCCTCTCGCGGGGTGCGGCACTGCGGGCAGAGCTCGGGCTGCCGCGCGGGGTCCTGGCCCTGCGGCTGGTAGCCGTAGCCGGGGCCCGGCTGCGCGGAGGGAGGCGGCACGGCGGGACCGCCCATGCGGTGGCCGCAGACCTCGCACCAGTCGTCGGAGCCCGACTGGTGTCCGTTGGGGCAGGTCGGCATGGCTTCGTTCCCCCTCTCCTCGTCCGGCCTCGCGGCCGTCGTGCTCGGTGCTGTTCGGCGCTGCTGAGCGGTGCTGCTCAGTGGTGCTGCTCAGTGGTGCTGCTTCTTGACGCGGACGGTCTTGGTGGAGCGGGTCTCGAGGGTCATCTCGTCCGCTTCCGTGACCTTCGCCTTGAGTCGCACAGTACCTGCCACCGCGTCGACCACGTCCACCACCTTCGAAAGGAGTTTCGCAGTATCCGCGTTCCCGGACGACTCCGCCAGCTGCACCGCCCGCCCCAACTTGGCCGTCGCCGCGTCCATATCGCCCGCTTTGCGGGCATCCATCCCCTGCTGAACGGCGCGGGCCAGCTCGGCCTGCCCCGTGTAGTGCGCGACCTGCGGATCGATCGCGGCCGACGCCGCCGTGTCGTCCGTCCACACGGCCCTGACCAGGCCCTGCGCGAGCACTTCCGCCGTGCCTGCATCCGTCGCGGGCAGCACGAGCGAGACGCGGGCCGCCAGCATCTCCCGGCCGACCGCCGTCGCGGGCACCTCTACACAGAGGTGGTAATCGCGAGATTCATCACCCCACGACCCGGTCGGGTAGTCGCCCGCTCGCGGGCCGGCGTCCGCACGCCGGCCGGTCAGGTCCTCGACGGCCGGTGCCACCTGCTTGACGAAGCGGATAGCGGCGCCCGTCGGCGTCCACACCCGCAGCGCCACACCGGCGACCTCCTTGCCCATCGCGGCGTCCATCATGGCGGTGAAGTCCGCCGCGAGGTTCCCGGGATCGGCCACGATGTCCGCCGTGCCGAGGAGCGCGGTGGCGACGGCGGTGACCTCGCCGACCTCCCAGTCCGTGCCCACACCGCGCGCGTCGCAGGTGAAGTGGCCCGCGCACGCGCCGAGCGCGGCGCGCAGGTCCCCGGGCGACTCGTGCTCGTTGCGGCCGTCGGTCAGCAGGACGGCGTGCCTGATCGGCACGGTGGCCGTGGCGAGCAGCCGGCCGGCCAGCCGCAGCCAGGTGGACACGGCGGTGCCGCCGCCCGCGCTCAGCGCGCGCAGCGCCTGCTTGGCCGCCGACCGTGTCCGCTCGTCCGCCACGGCGAGCCTGCCGCCGCCCGGGTACACCTCCCTGGCCACGTGCGTGCCGGCGACCACGGCGAACGAGACTCCGTCGCGCAGGGTGTCGACGGCGGCGGCGGTGGCCTCACGCGCGCCGCGCATCTTCGCCGGCGGCCGGCCCATGGAGCCAGAGCAGTCCACCATGACGACCACGGCGGCGCCCGGGCCGGCGCCGCGCGTGCCGCCCGAACCGCCTGCGCCGCCCGAACCGGCTGTGCCGCCCGTGCCGCCGCCCGTCGACGTCACCGTCACGATCGCGTTGACCTCTTGGGCGCCCTCGGCCAGGTACTCGTTCTGGTACACGTCGACGCCGAAGCGCGGCACGGTCGACTTGGAGAAGTTCGCCATGGATCGGCTCCTCGACACGGAGGGTCAGGGCGCGGTGTACGCGGATCCTGCCCCCGCGGGCGGCGGGGCGAACGGGACGACGGCCACTGTTACGTTGTCGTGGCCCCCGCCGTCCAGCGCGTGCCCCACCAGGACCTGCGCCGCGTGCAGCGGCCTTTGAGCCGCGTCGGCGGGCACCGCGCGTGCCATCTCCCGCACGCTCTCCGCGTAGTTCCACAGGCCGTCGGTGCAGACGATGACGACACCGGGCTGCTCGGGCTCGAACGAGGCGGTGTGCGGCTCCAGTTCGTACGAGTCGGCGCCGAGCCAGCCGGTGATCGCGTGGGCGCGCTCGTCCGCGTACGCCTGCGCCTCGTTCATCAGGCCGGCGGCGACCATCTGCGCGGCCCACGAGTCGTCCTCGGTCAGCCGCGCGCCCGGCGTGGCGCGGTCGTCCGGCACCCAGTACGCGCGGCTGTCGCCGACCCAGCCGATGACGAGGAGCCCGCCGGTGGCGACGGCCCCGACGAACGTGCAGGCGGGCGCGTTGCGCCGGCGCTGGGAGTCGTGCTCCTGCGCGCCGTGTCCTTCGGTCGCCAGCGCGTTGACGGCGTGGGCGGCCGTGACGATCGCGTCGTGCATGGCCTGCTGGGGGTGCGTGCCGCGCGGCAGCGCCGCGAGCAGCGACTCGTTCGCGGCGGCCGACGCGGCGGCCGACGCCTCGTCGGGGCGCGCCGCCGACGACACCCCGTCGCACACCACGGCGACCGCGGCGGGCGCGCCGTCCGCCACCGTGGCCGTCGACAGGGCGAAGGCGTCCTCGTTGCGGTGGTGGCGCAGGCCGCGGTCGCTGACGGCGGCGACGGCGCCCGACTCCTGCTCCACGTGGTCGCGTTCGCGCGGCTGGGCGTGGCCGCAGCGCTCGCAGTAGCCGTCGGTGTCGACCCGTCCGGCCCGGCACGCCACGCAGACGGCGCCCGGCGCGGGCGGCGCCCCGGCGGGCGTGGCTCTGG
>NZ_JAGIQL010000153.1 GCF_017813245.1 Streptomyces montanisoli | reverse complement strand
GTGCTGGGCCACGACCTGGTGCGACACCCCGAACGCGCCTCCCGCCTGATCGGCTACCTCGGGCAGGAGTCCAGCGCGCTCGACGAGCTGACCGTCGCGCTCGCCGCCGAGACCACCGGCAGGCTGCCGGGCCCCCAGGCCACCAGGCCCCCGGGCCGCCGGGCCGCCGGGAGCAGCGGACCACTCGGGCCCGCAGGACCGCTCCGCCCCAGGGCCGCTCAGACAGCTGGGTCACGGACGAAGCGGCCGCCGGGGCGCCTCGGGGGTGCCGGGCCGCCCGGTTGCCAGGCGGCGCCGGGACGCGCCGGAGGCGGGCGCCCCGCACGGCGCCCGCCTCCCTGTGGACCGGGGCCGGTCCGTCCGCGTCGGTGAGGGATGTCGCGGACGGGCCGGCCCCGGTGGCTCTCGTGTGCGGCGGGGAGTGGCCGGAGCCCGGGCGGTCGGTCGGGGGCCCGGGCTCCGCCCGGTCAGCCGGCCCGTTGCGCGTCCATCACCGCCGCGCGGCCCGCTTCCAGGCGGGCCACCGGGATGCGGAACGGGGAGCAGGACACGTAGTCGAGACCCACCTCGTGGAAGAAGTGCACGGACTCGGGGTCGCCGCCGTGCTCGCCGCAGATGCCGAGCTTCAGGCCCGGCCGGGTGGCGCGGCCGGCCTCCGCCGCGTTGCGCACCAGCGCGCCCACACCGTCGCGGTCGATGGTCTCGAACGGCGAGACGCCGAAGATGCCCTTCTCCAGGTAGGCGGTGAAGAAGCTGGCCTCCACGTCGTCGCGGCTGAAGCCCCACACCGTCTGCGTCAGGTCGTTCGTGCCGAACGAGAAGAACTCGGCGGCTTCCGCGATCTGAGCGGCCGTCAGCGCCGCGCGCGGCAGCTCGATCATCGTGCCGAGCGCCAGCTTCAGTTCGACACCCGTGGCCTGCTCGACCTCGGCGATGACGCGCTCGGCCTCGTCCCGCACGATCTCCAGCTCCTGCACGGTGCCGACCAGCGGGATCATCACCTCGGCGCGCGGGTCGCCCTTGGCGGCCTTGCGCTGCGCGGCGGCCTCGGCGATCGCCCGTACCTGCATGCCGAACAGGCCGGGTACGACCAGGCCGAGGCGCACGCCGCGCAGGCCGAGCATGGGGTTCTGCTCGTGCAGCTTGTGCACGGCCTGCAGCAGGCGCAGGTCGTTCTCGTGCGGGTCCTTGCGCGCCTCGGCGAGCGCGACCCGCACGGACAGCTCCGTGATGTCGGGCAGGAACTCGTGCAGCGGCGGGTCGAGCAGCCTGACGGTGACGGGCAGCCCGTCCATCGCCTCGAACAGCTCGACGAAGTCGGCCTTCTGCAGCGGCAGGAGGCCGCCGAGCGCCTGCTCGCGCTCCTCGTCGGTGTCCGCGAGGATCAGCCTCTCGACCATCTCGCGGCGCTCGCCGAGGAACATGTGCTCGGTGCGGCACAGGCCGATGCCCTGGGCGCCGAACCGCCGTGCGCGCAGCGCGTCCTCGGTGTTGTCGGCGTTGGCCCTGACGCGGAGCCTGCGCCTGCGGTCGGCGTAGGCCATCATGCGGTGCACGGACTCGACGAGTTCGTCGGCCTCCTCCGCTCCCGCGTGCATACGGCCCTCGAAGTACTCGACGACGGGCGAGGGCACGACGGGCACCTCGCCGAGGTACACCTTGCCGGTGGAGCCGTCGATGGAGATGACGTCGCCCTCCTCGACGACCTTCGAACCGACGCTCAGGCAGCGCTTCTTGGTGTCGACCTCCAGCTCCTCGGCGCCGCACACGCACGTCTTGCCCATGCCGCGCGCGACCACGGCCGCGTGGGAGGTCTTGCCGCCGCGCGAGGTGAGGATGCCCTCGGCGGCGATCATGCCCTCAAGGTCGTCCGGGTTGGTCTCGCGCCGTACGAGGATGACCTTCTCGCCGGAGCGCGACCACTTGATCGCGGTGTACGAGTCGAAGACGGCCTTGCCGACGGCGGCACCGGGTGACGCGGCGATGCCGCGGCCGAGCAGCTCGCGCTTGGCGTCGTCGTCGAAGCGCGGGAACATCAGCTGGGCCAGCTGCGCGCCGTTGACCCGGCGCAGCGCCTCGGCCTCGTCGATGAGGCCCTGGTCGACGAGTTGCGTCGCGATGCGGAAGGCCGCGCCCGCGGTGCGCTTGCCGACGCGTGTCTGGAGCATCCACAGCTTGCCGCGCTCGATGGTGAACTCGATGTCGCACAGGTCGAGGTAGTGGTTCTCCAGCGTCTCCATGATCTGCATCAGCTGGTCGTACGACGCCTTGTCGATGGTCTCGAGCTGCGCGAGCGGCACCGTGTTGCGGATGCCGGCCACGACGTCCTCGCCCTGCGCGTTCTGCAGGTAGTCCCCGTAGACGCCCTGGTGGCCGCTGGCGGGGTCGCGCGTGAAGGCGACACCGGTGCCGGAGTCGGGGCCGAGGTTGCCGAAGACCATCGCGACGATGTTGACCGCCGTGCCGAGGTCGCCCGGGATGCGTTCCTGGCGCCGGTAGAGCTTGGCGCGGTCGGTGTTCCAGGACTCGAACACGGAGCGCACGGCGAGGTCCATCTGCTCGCGCGGGTCCTGCGGGAAGTCGCGGCCCGCCTCGCGGGAGACGATCTTCTTGAAGACCGTGACCAGCTTCTTCAGGTCCGCCGCGTCGAGGTCGACGTCCGTCACGGCGCCCCGCGCGCGTTTCGCCTCGTCGAGCGCGTCCTCGAACAGCTCGCCCTCGACGCCGAGCACGGTCGTGCCGAACATCTGGATCAGGCGGCGGTAGGAGTCCCAGGCGAAGCGCTCGTCGCCGGCCTGCGCGGCGAGGCCCGCGACCGAATCGTCGGAGAGACCCACGTTGAGGACCGTGTCCATCATGCCGGGCATGGAGAACTTGGCGCCCGAGCGCACGGAGACGAGCAGCGGGTCGTCGCTCTGGCCGAGCTTCTTGCCCATCGTCTCCTCGAGCGCCGCGAGGTGCGCGCTCACCTCGCGGCGCAGCGTGCCGGGTTCGCTGCCGGAGTCCAGGTAGACCTTGCAGGCCTCGGTGGTGATGGTGAAGCCGGGCGGCACGGGCAGCTTGAGGTTGGTCATCTCGGCGAGGTTGGCCCCCTTGCCGCCGAGCAGCCCCTTCATGCCCTTGTTGCCCTCGGTGAAGTCGTAGACGTACTTCTCCACCTTTTCCACCTTCTCGGCCTTCGCCGGCTTCTTCTGCTTCGCCGGCCGATCCTTGATTTCCGACACGGGTCTCGACTCCTCGGGACGCGGTGGCTGCCCTGACGGCGAGGAACATACCCAGATCGAAGGCTTCCGGGGACGTCCACCTTTCTGTCATACGGCCATAACCACCCGTCCGCCACCGGATCGGAGGTGATCACCGCGAGGCCCGCTCCCTCCGGGCCCTTCAGGACGCGAAGGGGCGATGACCTCGCCATGACCTCGAACGCTCATGTGAGCAGTGACAACGACGTCTGAGTTCAGAGGTCGAACGCGGAAGCAGTGGCACTGGGTGCCACGTGTTCCGGAGTCGCAGGCGACCCATCAGCGCTCGTTTGAGCAAACTCCGCATCATGCGTGGCGAATATCACGCGCCCGATGGCCTGAAATCGGCGGCTGCCGGCACGGCTCGCGGCCTCAGCGGGCGGGGCCGTGCAGCGCCCTGTCCGGGGCGCCGAAGCGCTCGGAGGCCGAGTCGGCCTGGTGCCAGTGCGGGTAGATCAGGTCGGGCGCGCTGACCTTGTCGAGCCGGTCGACGTCCTCCCGCGAGAGCGCCACCTCGGCGGCGCCGAGGTTGTCGGCCAGCTGCTCGTCCTTGCGCGCGCCGATGACCAGGGACGTCACCCCCGGCTTGGCGAGCAGGTACGCGAGCGAGATCTGGGCGGGCGAGGCGCCGTGCGCGGACGCGATGTCCACGACCGTCTCGATGGTGTCGTACAGCTTCTCCTCGTCGCGTACGGGCGGCTCGCTCCACTCCGAGAGGTGCCTGCCCTCGCTCGCCTGCTGCCCGCGCCGGTACTTGCCGGACAGCAGGCCGCCGGCGAGCGGGCTCCAGACCATGATGCCGAGCCCCTGGTCGAGGGAGAGGGGGACGAGCTCGTACTCGGCGTCCCTCGACTCCAGCGAGTAGTAGATCTGGTTGCTGACGAAGCGCTGGTAGCCGTGGGCGTCCGCGACGGCCAGCGCCTTCATCAGCTGCCAGCCCGCGTAGTTGGAGACGCCGAGGTAGCGGACCTTCCCCGAGCGCACGAGCGTGTCGAGCGCCTCCAGGGTCTCCTCGAGCGGCGTCTGCCCGTCCCACTCGTGGACGTGGTAGATGTCCAGGTGGTCGGTGCCGAGGCGGCGCAGGCTGCGCTCCACCTGGTCCATGATGTGCAGCCGGGACAGGCCCTGGTCGTTGGGTCCTTCGCCCATCTTCATCCGGACCTTGGACGACAGCAGCAGCCGGTCGCGGCGGCCGGCGATCGCCTGCCCGACGATCTCCTCGGAGGCGCCGTCCGAGTACATGTTGGCGGTGTCGACGAGGTTCACGCCGGCGTCGAGGCACATGTCGATCTGGCGCTTGGCGCCCTCGACGTCGGTGGCGCCGAGTACGCCGAAGCCGCCCTTGCCGCCGAAGGTCATGGTGCCCATGGAGAGCGCGGAGACGCGCAGGCCGGACCTGCCGAGCTGCCTGTACTGCATCGTGGTCCCTCTCGATCGTGCGGAACGAGGGGCCGGAGGCGTCCGGTCCCCCCGGACGTCTACCACTCTGGACGGACGCGAACCGCCGCGGACCACGGGCCGGGGTCAGCCCCCGGAGGTGTCGAGCTCCGCGCCCGCGTCGACGGCCGCGTAGTCGTACGGGTCGCGCAGCCAGCCGTCCGGCAGGACCACGCGGTTGTTGCCCGACGAGCGGCCGCGCGGCCCGTCCGCGCCGGCCGGCCACGGCTGGTCCAGGTCGAGCCCGGCGATCAGCTCGTCGAGCTGCGCGAGCGACGACGTCACCGCGAGCTTCCTGCGCAGCTCGGAGCCGACGGAGAAGCCCTTCAGGTACCAGGCCACGTGCTTGCGGAAGTCGACGACGCCCCGCGACTCGTCCCCGAGCCACTCCCCCAGCAGCGTGGCATGGCGGTGCATGACGGCCGCGACCTCGCGCAGCGTGGGCCGCGTCGCCTCGCCCGTCCCCTCGAACCCGGCCACCAGGTCGGCGAAGAGCCAGGGCCGCCCCAGGCAGCCGCGGCCGACGACCACACCGTCGCACCCGGTCTCGCGCACCATCCGCAGCGCGTCCTCGGCCGACCAGATGTCGCCGTTGCCGAGTACGGGGATCTCCGGCACGTGCTCCTTGAGGCGGGCGATGGCGTCCCAGTCGGCCGTGCCGCCGTAGTGCTGGGCCGCCGTCCTGCCGTGCAGGGCGATCGCCGTGATGCCCTCGTCGACCGCGATGCGGCCGGCGTCGAGGCAGGTGAGGTGGTCGTCGTCGATGCCCTTGCGCATCTTCATCGTGACGGGCAGCGGACCGGCGCTCGCGACCGCCTCGTGCAGGATCGCGCGCAGCAGCGGCCGCTTGTAGGGAAGCGCGGAACCGCCGCCCTTGCGCGTCACCTTGGGCACGGGGCAGCCGAAGTTGAGGTCGATGTGGTCGGCGAGGTCCTCGTCGACGATCATGCGGACCGCCTTGCCGACGGTCACCGGGTCGACGCCGTAGAGCTGGATCGAGCGTGGCGTCTCGTCCGGGGTGAACCGGATCAGCCGCATGGTCTTGTCGTTGCGCTCGACCAGCGCGCGTGTGGTGATCATCTCACTGACGAAGAGCCCTTTGCCGCCCGTGAACTCCCGGCACAGGGTGCGGAAGGGGGCGTTGGTGATCCCCGCCATCGGCGCGAGGACCACGGGCGGGCTCACGGCGTGGGGGCCGATGGCCAGGGATGCGGCCGCTCCTGGCGCGGGTGCGGGCGCGGGTGCGGTGGGCGTCTGGCTGGTCATGCGCCCCATTGTCGCGTATCGCGCGGCGTACCCGGCCACGGGCGGTATACCGGCGGGCGCCCGAGGCGCCACGGGCTGGTGCGCGGGGCGCGAAAGAGGGTGGGTGGTACAACAAGGTTGTTAGTTTTGCGTACTATCGATGTATGCCCGAGCTCAGCCACAGACGGCGGATGCTGGTGCTCGCGATCTGCTGCCTGAGCCTGCTGATCGTGAGTCTCGACAACACCGTCCTCAATGTCGCCCTCCCCTCCATGCAGCGAGAACTCCACGCGGGCGTCTCAGGACTGCAGTGGACGATCGACGCCTACACCCTGGTGCTCGCCTCGCTGCTGATGCTCTCGGGCTCCACCGCCGACCGGATCGGACGGCGCCGGGTCTTCGCGACGGGCCTCGTGATCTTCACGCTCGGTTCTGTGCTCTGCTCACTCGCGCCCAATCTTGAGGCCCTGGTCGTCTTCCGTATGGTGCAGGCCGTCGGCGGGTCGATGCTCAACCCCGTGGCGATGTCGATCATCACCAACACGTTCACCGACCCTCGGGAGCGCGCCCGCGCCATCGGCGTGTGGGGCGGCGTCGTCGGCATCTCGATGGCGGCGGGCCCGCTGGTCGGCGGGTTGCTCGTGGACTCGGTCGGCTGGCGCTCGATCTTCTGGATCAACCTGCCGATCGGCCTGGCGGCGCTGCTGCTCACCCTGAGGTTCGTGCCGGAGTCGCGGGCGGCGAAGGCGCGCAGGCCGGACCCCGTGGGGCAGTTGCTGGTCATCGGCGTGCTGGGGTCCGTGACGTACACGATCATCGAGGTGCCGTCGGCCGGCTGGTCATCGCCGCTCATCATCGCCCTCGTCTGCGTCGCCGTGCTGAGCCTCGCCGCCCTGCTGCGCTACGAGCCGCGGCGCCACGAGCCCCTGATCGACCTGCGGTTCTTCCGCAGCGCGCCGTTCAGCGGCGCGACGGCGATCGCGGTGTGCGCGTTCGCGGCGCTCGGCGGCTTCCTCTTCGTCAACACGCTCTACCTGCAGGAGGCGCGCGGGCTCAGCGCCCTGCACGCCGGCCTCTACCTGCTGCCGATGGCGGCGGTGACGGCGGTCTGCGCGCCGCTGTCGGGCCGCCTCGTCGGCTCACGCGGCCCGCGGCCGTCGCTGGTGATCGCGGGGATCGGGATGACGCTGGGCGGCCTGCTGTTCACCGTCTTCGACGCGCAGGAGCACACCCCGCTGCTCTTCCTCTCGTACGTGACGTTCGGCATCGGGTTCGGCTGGGTGAACGCGCCGATCACCAACACCGCCGTCTCCGGCATGCCGCGCTCGCAGGCGGGCGTCGCGGCGGCCGTCGCGTCCACCAGCCGCCAGATCGGCTCGACGCTGGGCGTGGCCGTGCTCGGCGCGGTGCTGGGCGGCGGGGTCGCGGCATCGGCCGGACGCGGCCACGCGAGCGCCGCGTACCTGCGTGCCTTCACGGACGCGGCGCGGCCCGCCTGGTGGATCCTGACGGCCTGCGGCCTCGCGGTGCTGGTGCTGGGCATCGCGACGAGCGGCGACCTGGCCATGCGCAGCGCGGCACGCGCGGCGGCCCGCCTGGAAGTCGACACGGAGCCCACGCACACCCGCGCGGGGTCCGCGGCGTCCTGAGAGCGCGTCCGGGATCGGCTGCCAATCCGTCCGGTCGGCTACTGCCACCTCGAGTCGGTGCGCGACAGCGAGGTCAGGCCGGTCTGCCGTTGGGTGATGTGGTTGCCGGTGTCGATCAGCCCCACCGTGGGGTGCTTGATCGTCGGCAGGTCGTGCGCCGGCTTGCGCGTCGTCACCTTCACGGCGAGGTCGAGCCGGTCGCCCGCCTTGAGGTGCACCCGCGTTCTCCAGCGGGTTTCGAACAGCGACGCGGTCCTGCTGCTCGCCAGTTGCCGTACGCCCGCGTCGTGCGCCGTGTGGTTGAGCCGGGCGCCGGTGACGCTCACGTCGCGTACGACCTGGGGGTCGAGTGCGACGGAGAACGCCGCGGCCGCCGGGGCGGTGCCGGGTCCGACGTTGTGCAGGGTGATGCGGGCCGGGTAGTAGTACCAGCGCTTGCCGTCCGCCCACTCGTAGCGCTCCCACACGCCGCTGACCTCGATGCCCCACGGTGTGGCGACGCCTCCGAAGGCGGCGGGGCGGTGGGTCTTGAGGCTGTGCCGGCCGGTCGGCTTCCCGTTCTTGCGGGCCACGGCGGCGGTCGCGCCGACGGGTGCGACGACCAGGTCGAGCGGGTAGAGCACCGGGACGGCGGTCCCCACGACGACCACCGGTTCGCTGCCGCCGGGCAGCGCCTCGGTCAGGGTGACCGTGCAGGTCACCAGGGTCGTCTTGGGGTCGGTGGTGGTCTTGCTCGTGCTGTGCACCCGGTGGCGGCCGATGGTGGCCATGGCGGTGGGCAGCGGGGCGTACAGGCGGGGGTCGTAGGTGATCGCGACCTGCGTCCCCGCGGGGAGGTCGGTGCCGTCGTGTTTGACCTGGACGGCCAACTGCCTTGGGAAGGCGGCGGGTTGGACGCCGACCCCGGGCAGTACCACGACGGGGTTCGCGCCGACCGGGGCCAGTGTCACGTCACCGGTCGTGGCATCGGCGTACGCCGTGCCGCCGAAGCCGGCGACGTTGACGGCGCCGACGCCGAGCGTCAGGCCGCCGAGTACCAGCACCTGTCTGCGGCTGACCTTGGAGTTCATGGAAGTCATCTCGGCTCCTCGATGCCTCAGAGGGAACAGTTCTGGAGAACGGCGTCCCGGAACGCCGTCGCCACGGCGGAGATCGAGGCGTCGGACATCGACTGCGGGGTCGGGCACGTGACCGAACCGAACTGGTCGAGCCAGAAGGCCGCCCTGATGAGGTTGGTCTGGTCGTCGCCGCGGCCGATGGCGCTGATGGCGGCGTTCCCCAAGGTGTTCGGGTCGCTGTTGAAGCGGATCCGGTAGAAGTCCGTGCACCGCTTGCCGGACGACGCCACCGACGCGTAGTACGACTGGAAGCCCGTCGACAGCGGCTGCGACGAGCCCTGCTGGGCCGGGTGGCCGAGGACCCAGGCGTCCATGTTGGCGAGGAAGTCGCTGAGCGAGAAGAACGTGTTGTCGTCGCGGGTGAACATCTTGCCCATGGCGAAGTCGTAGGCCTGGTCGTCGGAGAGCCCGCTCTGGTGGAACTGCCCGAGGACGCTGACCAGGTCGCCGCCCCAGGATCCGAAGTCGGCCAGGTTGCAGCCGGTGAGGTCGGAGACGCGACCGTGGCTGACGACGGCGCCGAACGACGCGCCGAAGTGGTCGGGGTCGGAGTCCCACAGGTAGCTGGGATCGCGCAGAGGAGCGGCGAACGGCATGTCGGGATAGCCGTTGACGAAGTCGATGAAGCCCTGGTCGAGCGAGCCGAAGACGTCGTCGGCGAACGTCTGCTTGTTCAGCCCGTCGCGCACGCGCAGGTACTGCGAGACCAGCAGGGTCGCGGAACGGCTGTTGTTGCCCTGCGCGATCCACTGGCCTGCCCTGGCCTCCAGCCAGATCAGGTAGGTGTAGAAGCCGTCGTTGGGGTCGCGCGGCCGGGTCACGCTGTCCAGGCCGAGGTCCCGGCCTGAGGCGATATCGTTGTCGATCTCCACCGCGCCGCTGGTGCCCGAGGCCAGGGTGAAGTCCTTGATCTGGTCGAAGGCCCAGTTGTCCGGGAGCGGGTAGCCGAGGTTGCCGCTGTAGCCGGTGGACATGCCGCTGACGAAGCTGCGGTTGGTGAGGCCGGCTGCCGCGAGGCGGCTGCAGACGTTGCGGCACCCGTACACGCCGATCGTGTACGTCCCGATGATGGGCATCCCGGCGTTGATGCCCTTGAAGTGCGGGATGATCGCGCTGTCGATGTCCGCGTCGGTGGCGTCGAAGTCCACGGAGAAGTAGATGACCGTGCCGCCCGGGATGCCGAAACCCTCCGCCGCCTGGGACGCGGCCTGTGCGGCCGCGACGCCCTTGTCGTAGCCGAAGTCGCTCAGCTTGTTGCCCTCCTCCTGGTAGATCGGGAAGAAGGACATGCCGTTGTCGAAGATGAGCGCGATCTCGGAGTTGGTCAGCACCTTGCTGGTGCCGCCGGTGAGGTAGCGGCCGGCGATCGAGTACCCGTTGCTCTTCACCGTCTTGATCGTCGTGGGGTTCAGCGGGTACATGCAGTCGAACGCGGTGCCCTTGCGGTCCGGGTCGCCCGTCGACACCAGCAGCGACATCCACGTCTCGTAGTCGCCCGCGCCGTTGGCGTCGAGCGCGCAGAACTTCTGGAAGGCCGTCACCGTGGCCGCCAGGTCAGAGCCGTACGTCCCGCCGTTGTCCCCCCAGTGGTTGTCGTAGCCGTTGAAGGCGACGGCGCACTGGAAGAGCTGGACCCAATTGCCCGTCGAGCCGTTGGAGACGTACGCGGTCGTCTTCAGCGCCCCTTCGGTGGCCGGTCCGATGGTGCCGGTCACCTGGGAGTCCGTCAGGCCCATCTGGTACTGGATGCCCAGGACCAGGGACTGCTGGACGTTGCGCGAGAAGTGCCCGTCACACGGGCCGACGAAGAACTGGCCCCTGCTGTAGTACGCGTCGTTCAGCCACCGCTGGCAGGTCTGGATCATGTCCGAGCCGCCTGACGTCTGCACGTAGGCGTCCATGGACATCAGGGCCTTGAAGACCTTCGGATCCGCGTTGGCGATCAGGCCGTCGTAGTGCGACGCGATGCCCATGTCCGAGATCAGCGAGCCCAGTCCGCCACAGGTGTCCAGGCCGAAGGCGCCGTCGATCTCGCCGCCGCTGTAGCCCTTGCAGTAGAGGGCGGCCTCCACGATGGTCCGCATGTTCATGTTGCTGGCACTCGCGCCGACCGGGCCGTACGCCTGCAGGTCCGCCCAGGTGGTCGGGCCGAAGTTGTCGGACAGCGCGGTGATGCCGAGTTCGTGCTGGAGCGCCCGGGTGAGGCTGTAGATCGTGTCCCAGCCGGTCATCCCGTCCTCGGTGCACGGGTTGTACCCGGGCACGCCGGCGTACGTCGCGTTGACCCACTGCTGGGCCTTGAGCACCATCTGATCCATGAAGTGGCCCTCCCCCGTTGCCGGTCGGGCCGCATCCAGGCGGACCGATCTCCGGCTCGGCGCCGACTGTATGGCATTTCCGCGCCGCGTATGCCCCCGGCGGGGCAAGTACCGGTAAACAAACTGGCGTTGGCGCCGCCCGGACGACGGCACCGGGCCGTCATTCGCCCGCGGGGTCGTCCCGGTCCGCCCGCCAGATCCGGACCGCCTCGCCCGCGAGCGTCAGGATCAGCAGGACGAGGCAGCACCCGGCACCGAGCAGCCCGGCCGCGAGCAGGAAGAGTGGACGCGTGTCCATGCACGCGACGGCGGGTGAACAGCCGACGGTCCGCGGGTCCGCGGACGGCCCCATCGCATGCAGGCCGAGGACGGCGCAGAGCACGGAGACGACGGCCGCGGCCGACAGCAGGATCCAGCGGACCCGCCGGGTCCCCCACCACGACAGGATCCATGCCACGACGATCACCGCCGGCAGGACGAACACATAATCAGGGACTACGCCCACGCTGAATCGCTCCGCGACATCGAGGCACGGCCGGTGTGCCGTCGGTTGATGTGGTCGCCCAAGTGTGCGGCACGCGCGGTGCGCGCGTCAGACCTCGGCGAGGGCGCGTGCGCGCTCGTGCGACGGGTTGCGCTCGTGCGCCGCGCGGGCGCGGGTGCGGCGGGCGGCGAGGGCGCCGGCGTGCGCGTGCAGCCGCGTCAGCCGCTCGCGCGCGTCCTCGTCGGACGGTACGTAGCTGATCAGCACGTGGCCCGTCTGCGGGCCGAGCCACAGCGGGGTGTACTCGAGCCGCAGCCGACCCACGACGGCGTTGTCGAAGCGCTTCGTGAGGCCGGTGTTCGCGACCACCTCGTGGCGGTCCCACACCTTCCTGAAGTCCGGCGAGCCCGCGCGCAGACGGGCCAGCAGCGCCTTCCACGCCGGGTCGTTCAGGTGCTCCGCCATCGCGGCGCGGAATTTGGCCGCCATGGCGCGCAGCGCCTGCTCCGGGTCGGCGAGCGTGGAGCGCCAGCGCTCGTCGGTGAAGGCGAGCCACAGGCAGTTGCGGTCCTCGGGACGCAGCTCGTCGAGGTCGCGCATCAGCACACCGTAGGTGCTGTTGTACGCGAGGATGTCGTACCTGCTGTTCTGCACGCAGGCGGGGTACGGCTCCAGCTGCGCGAGCATGCCGCGCAGCGCGGGCGTCACCCGCGGGCACGGCCTCGTCGGGTCGGGGTCGACGGCGCCGCCCAGCGAGAAGAGGTGCGCGCGCTCCACCGGGTCGAGCAGCAGGGCCCGCGCCAGCGCGTCGAGCACCTGCGCCGAGACCTGGATGTCGCGCGCCTGCTCCAGCCACGTGTACCAGGTCACGCCCACCGCCGACAGGTGCGCGACCTCCTCGCGCCGCAGGCCCGGCGTGCGCCGCCTGGCGCCGCGTGCGAGGCCCACCTGCTCGGGCGTGATGCGCTCGCGGCGGCTGCGCAGGAACTCCGCGAGCTCCTTGCGCCGGATGTCCGGGGTCTGGTCGCCGTGCACCGCCGTCGTCGTCATGCGCCCAGTCTCCCGCCCGTCCCCCTTCTCCTCAAGCTGTTACCGGGTACTTCTTCTACCAGGATGAGGAGACTCTGGTACCAGTCTCAGGCGCGGGGGATCGTCGTTGCCATGACCAAGGCATCCCCATTCGCCGCCCCGAGGGCGGCAGGCGCCACCGCCATCGGGCAGCCGGCGAACCAGCGGCAGGCGACGGACTCGCGGCAGGCGGCCGGCCCGCAGCACCGCGACGCGGCGGTGGTGCATCACCACGGCGCGGTGCTCGGCCCGATCGGGCTGTTCACGGTGCTGCTCGGCGCGGCACTTCCGCTCATCGACTTCTTCATCGTCAACGTCGCCCTGCCCACCATCGAACGCGACCTCGACGCGAGCGCCGCCCTGCTCGAACTCGTCGTCGCCGGGTACGGCCTCAGCTACGCGGTCCTGCTCGTGCTCGGCGGCCGCCTCGGCGACATCTTCGGCCGCCGCAGGCTGTTCATCGCCGGCATGGCCGCCTTCGGCCTCACCTCGCTCGCCTGCGGCCTCGCGCCCGACGCGTGGTCGCTGGTCGCCGCGCGGGTGGCGCAGGGCGCCGCGTCGGCGCTGATGCTGCCGCAGGTGCTCGCCACCATCCACTCCTCGACCACCGGGCACCGGCGCGCCCGCGCCCAGTCGATGTACGGCGCGACGGCCGGCCTCGCGATGGTCGCCGGCCAGATACTCGGCGGCGTGCTGGTCTCGGCGGACGTCGCGGGCTCGGGCTGGCGGTCGATCTTCCTCGTGAACGTGCCGGTCGCGCTCGCCGGACTCGTCCTCGCCGTGCGCACCGTGCCGGAGACGCGCTCCCAGGCGCCCGCGCCGATCGACGTGCCGGGCACCGTGCTGCTCGCCGCCGCGCTCTCGTCGCTGCTCGCGCCGCTCACGGAGGGCCGTGCGGCGGGCTGGCCGCTGTGGACGTGGGTGTCGCTCGCCGCGTTCCCGTTCCTCGCGTACGCGCTGTACCGGGTGGAGCGGCGCGCCGACCGCGAGGGCCGCACGCCGCTGGTGCCGCCGAGCCTGTTCGAGCTGGTGTCGCTGCGCCGCGGGCTGCTTCTGATCCTGCCGTTCTCGATCGGCTTCGGCGGCTTCATGTTCGTCCTGGCCGTCGCGCTCCAGCAGGGCCTCGGCATGGGGGCGGTCGCGGCGGGCGTGGCGCTCGCACCGCTCGCGGTGACGTTCTTCGCCGCGTCGCTCGCCGGCCCGCGGCTGATCCGCAGGTACGGCAGCAGGATCGTGGCGGCCGGCGCCGTGGTGCAGGCCGTGGGCCTCGCGCTCATGGCGTACGCGGTGTGGCACGACTGGCCGTCCGTGGGCATGCTCGCGCTGCTGCCGGGCACGGCGCTCGCCGGGTTCGGCCAGGGGCTGCAACTGCCCGTGGTGTACCGGATCGTGCTGTCGGACGTGCCCGGGGAGCGCGCGGGCGTGGGCAGCGGCGTGATGATGACGACGCAGCAGTCGGCGCTCGCGCTGGGCGTGGCCACGCTCGGGTCGCTGTTCCTGACGCTCGCCGGTACGGGGACGGCGGACATGGGCCACGCGCTGGCCGTGACGCTCCTGACGCAGCTGGGCCTTGTGGTGCTGACGGTGGCCCTGGCGCTGCGGCTGCCCCGCAGGATCTCGTAGGCGCCTTGCCCTTCGGGGGGGGCGGCACGGCCCCTGACGGGGGTGAGGTACTCGCGGACCGGGACCGCGGGCGGCTCGCGCCCGGGACCGTTCCGGCCCGACGATCCGTGCGGCGCGTGTCCGCCGCGTCGCCCGCCCCGGGCCCGGGCAACGGGCGTGCGGCCCTCTTGGCGCCGCGCGATCCGCGTAGCGCGGGTCCGCTGCCCGTC
>NZ_JAGIQL010000152.1 GCF_017813245.1 Streptomyces montanisoli | reverse complement strand
CCCCCCCCCCCCCCCCCCCCCCCCCCCCCCCCCCCCCCCTCCTACTTACAGGCAGAAGACGGCATCCGAGATGGATGGAAGACAGGAGTTCAGACGCGTGCTCTACCGATCTGCCGCGGCGCCGGCCTCCGGCGCGGCCGGGTGGTGCGCCGACGCGAGCGGTCCCGGGCCGATCGGTACGGGGGAGGCGCCGAGGTGCACGGGGCCGCCGTCGGGCACCGCCTGCGGCGGGGCGGGCGGCGGCAACGAGGAGAACGCCTGCGACGGCGGCTGCGAGGGCTGCGGCTGCGCTTGGGGCTGGGGCGCCGACAGCAGGTACTGATCCTCGCGCTGCGGCGGGGCCGCCTGGACCTGTGCCCCTGCCTGGGCCCCCGCCTGGGGCTGTGCCCCCGCCTGAGGCTGCGCCCCCGGCTGTGCCTGCGCCTGGGACGGGAGCCGGTGCCGGCGGCCGGGTTGCGGCTGGGCCTGCGGCAGCGGCCCCGAGCCGCCGCGTGCGGGCACGGCAGGCTGGTGGGGTGGGTGCGAGGGCCTGGGCGGCGCCGAGACGGGTCCCGGCTTGTGGCCCTCGTTCGCGCGC
The DNA here is from genome assembly GCF_017813245.1 of Streptomyces montanisoli. Classification (GTDB taxonomy): domain Bacteria; phylum Actinomycetota; class Actinomycetes; order Streptomycetales; family Streptomycetaceae; genus Streptomyces; species Streptomyces montanisoli. The sequence goes on along the minus strand of NZ_JAGIQL010000152.1, from coordinate 13,826 downwards.
CGCGCGATCATCTCGACGGCCGAGTCGGGCAGCCAGGCCGAGACCGTGCCGCTGTCGTCGCCGTCGACCGCGAACAGGTAGGGCGCGAGCTGCGCCTGGAGGTCGGCGGGCGTCGGCCGCGCGTCGGCCGCCATCGCCATGCACGCCTCGATCAGCGGCCGAAGCTCGTCCGGCAGCCCTGTCAGGTCGGGGCCCTCGCGCAGGAGCATGAAGACGGTCTCGACGGGGTTCGCGCCGTGGAAGGGCGCGTGCCCGGTCGCCGCGTAGACGAGGGTCGAGCCGAGCGAGAAGACATCGCTCGCGCCGGTCACGCTGCGCGAGTCGCGCGCCTGCTCGGGCGACATGTAGGCGGGTGTGCCGACGGCCACGTTCGTCATGGTCAGCCGGGTGTTGGAAACACCGGAGGCGATGCCGAAGTCGATGACGCGCGGGCCGTCCTCGACGACCAGCACGTTGGACGGCTTGAGGTCCCGGTGCACGAGATGCGCGGCGTGGATCGACTGGAGGGCCTCGGCGATGCCCGCGGCCAGCCAGCGCACCGCCTGGACGGGCATCGGCCCGCACTCGCCGACTATCTCCTCCAGGGACGGCGCCGGCACGTACGCGGTGGCGAGCCACGGCACGGCGGCCCTGGGGTCGGCGTCCACGACGGCCGCGGTGTAGAAGCCGCTGACGGCCCGTGCCGCCTCCACCTCGCGCGTGAAGCGGACGCGGAACAGCTGGTCCTCGGCGAGCTCGGTCCGTACGGTCTTGATCGCCACGCGGCGGCCGGACGCCGACCGCGCGAGATAGACGAGGCCCATGCCGCCGGCCCCGAGCCTGCGCAGTACCTCGAATGGGCCAATGCGTCTCGGATCGTGCTGTGTCAGCTGCTCCACCGTGAGTGCCACCTCCCCGTACGGGCCACAAAGGTACGGCCTCGTCGCCCCCGATTGTTCCTGTCCGGGGGCCGCGTTGCGAACCGGGGTGCGTAACGGGGCGCGTGTCGCAAGGTACGCGCCCGCGGGCCGCCCCCGCCCCTTACCCTGCCCCGGGCAGGGCGCCGTGCCCGGCGGGGGACCACGTGGGACGGCGTCGAGGTTCGCGCGCCCGGGCGGGGGCGCGCCCCAGGCGGGCGTGGCCCCGTGGGGGCCCGCACAGCCCCGGCTCGGCGGGTCCGGGACCCGGCCCGCGCGCGAGACGACGCCGGCACGGACTTGACGCCCTGCCCTGCCGGGCCGCCCGCGTCAGCCCGACACGGACAGGGCCGGTCCCGGAGCGGATGTGGCCCGGACCTGGGCGGGCCCTGGCCCTGCCCTGCGGGGCTGCCCGGCACGGATCGGGCCGGTCCCGGAGCGGATGTGGCCCGGACTTGTGCGTCGGCTCGGCCCGGGGCCGAGCACGGTCCGGTAGCGGTCCGGCGCAGACGGGGCGTTGCCCCGAGCGCAGCGGCGGCACAGGCCGGGCACCACCCCGCAGCGGCCCGGCGCAGCACCGGGGCAGGCGCGGCGCGGGCACGGCGCCCGTTCGGGGACAGCGCCCGGGTGGCGGGGGCAGCACGATCCGGGCGCGGCCCCGGTACGCGGATTCCCCAGCGCCCGCGGGAACCCGGCCCAGGTGCGGCGCGGGGACAGCGCCCCCGTGCTCCTCGTGGGCGCCGGGAGCAGTTCCGTGCGGCCCCTGCGACTCAGCGGTCGTCGCCGGGGTCCTCGTCCGGCTCTCGCGCGGAACGGGGCGTGGGCGCCGGCTTCGGGGGGTCCTCGGCCGGCTCGGGGGGTGCCTCGGCTGCGGGCTTCTGCTCCGGGAGGGCGTCCGCAGGCTCCGGGCGCGGTGTCGCGCCCGGCTCCGCCGGCGGCGACACCGCGGCGCCCTCGGCGCCGGCGGCCGCGACGCCCGCGGGTCGCTCCGCCAGGACCGCGAAGTCCGCGCCCTGGTCGTCCGTCAGTGCCGCCATCCGCCCGGACGGGATGTCGAAGGGCGCCTCACGCACCCGGCCGCCGAGGCGCACCACGGCCGCCGCCGTCGCGTCGCAGTCCCGTACCGCGAAGTAGTTCAGGAAGTGGCCGGGCAGGACGGCCGGGAACGCCTCCGTGATCACGCTGCGCCCGCCCACCTCCCTGTCCTCGCCGGGCTCACCGCCGCTGACGGACCACACGCGGAACGGGACCTCCTCGCCCGGCAGCCGCGGCAGGTCGCTGCCGGTGACGCCGAGCACCTCCTCGTAGAACGCGTCGACGGGCTCGGGAGCGCGGGTGTACACCTCGGTCCAGCAGAACGAGCCGGGCACGCCCTGCCGCCCGAAGCCGAAGCCGACCCGGGGGGCGGAGTCGGGGCCGGGCCCGGCGTCGGGACCGTCGTCGCCCTCGTCCTCGTCCTGCCAGAGCCCGAAGACCGCGCCGCCCGGGTCGGCCGCCAGGGCGACGACGCCGAGCCGGCCCACACGGACCGGCTCCCGCACCATCAGCCCACCCGCGCGCAGCACCCGCTGCCGGGCCCCCGCCACGTCACGCGTCGCGAAGTACACGCCCCACGAGGTCGGCATCCGCCCGTCGCGCTTCGCGACGAGGCCGGCCACCCGCTCCCCCTCGCTGAGCGCCTCCGCGTACGCGCGCGGGTCGGGGCCCGCCACGAACGTCCAGCCGAAGAGCGCGCCGTAGAACCGCTTGCCCGCTTCGAGGTCGGGGAGCGACACATCCAGCCAGCACGGAGTGCCCTCGGCGAACGCGGCCATGGTCCCGAACCTTCCGGTAGTCCGATGCCCTCCCGTTGTCCTGAGAGCAAAGCTAATGGGTGAACGGTCTCCCCGCAGTCGGAGGCGTGTTCCGAGGCGCATAACGGGCCCCTATAGGGCCCGCTCGCGCAGCCCCGCGCTAATGGAATGTGCCACGTAACCGTGCTCCTGGAAGGGGCGCCCGATAGGCCCCGCACACACCACGCATGTCCCCATTTGCAGTCGGCCAAATCGCGCGCCGATCAGCCGTCGGTAAGCTGACGGCATGACAGGACAAGTACGAACGGTCGACGGCCGCGTGGCCGGTCGACGTGGCCAGGCGACGCGGCAGAAGCTGCTCGACTGCCTCAGCGAGATGCTCAGCTCCTCGCCGTACCGGGACGTCAAAGTCATCGACGTGGCCCGGAAGGCGGGCACCTCCCCCGCGACGTTCTACCAGTACTTCCCTGACGTGGAAGGCGCGGTACTGGAGCTCGCGGAGGAAATGGCCAGGAAGAGCACCGAATTGACCGAACTGGTCTCCGGGCGCTCCTGGGCGGGCCGAGCGGGATGGCAGTCGGCGGAGGAACTCGTCGACGGATTCCTCGACTTCTGGCGCAGACACGACGCGATTCTCCGCGTGATCGATCTCGGTGACGCGGAAGGAGACAAACGGTTCTCCAAGATCCGCATGAAGATCCTGAACTCGATCACCCACTCCCTCACGGAATCGGTGAAGGAACTCCAGGCGAAGGGCAGGGTCGACAAGGACGTCGTACCCGCGGGGATCGCGGGCTCCCTGGTCGTGATGCTCTCGGCCGCGGCCTCCCACCAGAAGGGATTCCAGACCTGGGGCGTGAAACAGGCGGATCTCAAGACGAGTCTCGCCCTTCTCGTCCATCTCGGTGTGACGGGCAGGAAACCGACGCGCTGAATCGCGCCCTGAATCGCGCACTGAATGGGGCGTTGAATGGGGCGTATGCCGATGCGCGAGAACGACGCCCCGAACCCCACTGAACCCCCCAGCCCCTTCGCGTTCCGGGCGCTGCTGCGCGAGCAGCGTGTCTGGGACACCGGGGACGCGGGCCTGCCACCGTTCGACCCGGCACAGGCGCCGGGAGACCCGCTCACGCTGTTCCACCTGTGGTTCGCCGAGGCCGCGGCCGCCGGGCAGCCCGAGCCCCACACCATGACGCTCGCCACCGTGGGCGCCGACGGCCTGCCGGACGCCCGCACGGTGATGCTGCACGACGCGGACGAGCGCGGCTGGCACTTCGCCACGCACACGACCAGCCGCAAGGGCCGCCAGCTCGCCGCGCGCCCCTACGCGGCGCTCGCCTTCTACTGGCACGCGCAGGCACGGGCCGTACGCGTGCGAGGCCCGGTCCACCCGGTACCGCAGGACGAGACGAGCGCGGACCTGCACGCACGCTCGACGGGTGCGCTGGCCGCGGCGCTCGCCGGACGGCAGAGCGAAGTGCTCGGCTCGCGGGAGGAGTTGCGGAGTACGTACGAGTCGGCCTGGCGGCGCGCCGAGCGCGATCCCGCGGCGGAGGCGCCGACGTGGACCGGTCATGTCGTCGTCCCTGACGAGGTGGAGTTCTTCCAGGGCGACGCGCACCGGCAGCACGTACGGCTGCGTTACGTACGGGACGTTCAGGATGTTCGGGACGCGGCGGACTCCGGCCCGGTGTGGAGGCGGGAGCTGCTCTGGCCCTGAAGCCGTGCCTAGCAGCCGACGGGCCCCGGCTCGGGATCCGTGGCGAGCCTCGCGTGCAGATGCGCGTCGCGGAAGCGGCTCGTGTCGCCGGCCTCGAACATCTCGCCGCGCATGGCCCCCTCGTACCGGTAGCCGCACCGCTTGGCGACCCGGCAGGACGCCTCGTGGCCGACGGCGTGGCCGAGGGACAGGCGGTGCAGCCCGACCTCGTCGAACGCCCAGCGCGTGAACACGGTCAGGGCGCGGCGGGCGATGCCGCGACCGCGCTCCTCCGGCAGGACCCAGTAGCCGATGGTGCCGCGCCGCATCCACAGGTCGAGCACGCCGACGCCGACGCTGCCGATCGCCTCGGCGGAAGCGCCGGGTTCGTCGCGGGCGATCGCGAGCACGCAGCCGACGCCGTTCTCGTAATCGAGCGCACGAGCCCGTACCCACTCCAGCGCCTCGTCCTCGGTCTCCACCAGCAGCTTCGGTGTGTTCCACCGCCGGTAGGCGGGATCGGCGACACCGCGCACGATGGCGGACGCGTCGCCGGGCCGCCACGGGCGCAGGTGGAGGCCGAGGCCGCGGATGCCGAGGGTCGCGGCGGGCGGCAGCCGGGCCGCGGAGCCTGGCGGAGAGCCGGGCGGGCCGGAGGGTGAGCCGGACGGGGAGGTCATCGCACCATTGTGCGCGCGTGCCGCGCGTGTACGCGCGTGATCCTTTCGAGACCGATTCAGGTCACGACCGAGACCTGCCGCGCGGGCCCCGGATGAGAACTTTTTGTCATGTCCGACCACACAACCGCCGCATCGACCGCCGCGTCCGGCAGCGCACAGGAGCTCCCCGTCTACGTGATCGGCGCGGGCCCCGGCGGTCTTGCCGTCGCTGCGGCGCTGCGGGAGCGCGGCGTGCGGGCGGTGGTGCTGGAGAAGTCGGACGCGGTCGGCGCCTCCTGGCGCGGCCACTACGACCGGCTGCACCTGCACACGACGCGGCGCTGGTCGTCCCTGCCGGGCCTGCGGATGCCGAGGTCGTTCGGGCGGTGGGCGGCACGCGACAAGGTCGTCGTCTACCTGGAGAAGTACGCGCGCTTCCACGGCCTCGACGTCGTGACGGGCGTCGAGGTGACGCGCGTCGAACGCGCCGGGGACGGCGGCGGCTGGCTGCTGCGGGCCACGGGTGGACGGGAGTTGACGGCGCGCGCGGTGGTCGTGGCGACGGGGTACAACCACACGCCGAAGCTGCCGGCGTGGCCCGGCGCCGACTCGTACACGGGCGAGCTGCGGCACGCGGGCGAGTACCGCAACGCGGCGCCGTACGAGGGCAGGGACGTGCTGGTGGTGGGCGTCGGCAACACCGGCGCCGAGATCGCGGTCGACCTCGCGGAGGGCGGTGCGGCGCGCGTGCGGCTAGCGGTGCGCACGCCGCCGCACATCCTGCGCCGCTCGACGCTCGGCTGGCCGGCCCAGGCGAGCGGGATCCTGTGCCGCCGCCTGCCTAAGGCGCTCGTGGACCGGGTGGCGCGCGGCCTGACACTGCACGCCCCGGGCATCGGCCGTCCGGAGAAGGGCCTGGCGACGCGGGCGCGCGAGGGCGCGATCCCGGTGCAGGACGTGGGCCTGGTGAAGGCGGTCAGGAAGGGCAGAGTCGAACCGGTCGCGGCCGTCGAGTCGTTCGAGGGCGGGAAGGTGACGCTGGCGGACGGTTCGGTGATCACGCCGGACGCGGTGATCGCCGCGACCGGCTACAGCAGGGGGCTCGAACCGTTCCTCGGCCATCTGGGCGTCCTGACCGCCGAGGGCAGGCCCGTCAGGCGCCCGCCGGCGGGGCTGTACTTCACGGGCTACACGAACCCGCTGAGCGGGATGCTGCGCGAACTGGCGAGGACGGCGCCGAAGATCGCCCACGCGATAGCCCGCGCACGCTGACCGCGCACGCTCCCCTTACGGCTGCTGTCACGACTGCTGTCACGGCTGCTGTCACGGCTGCTGCTCGCGCCACAGGCCCGGGGTGTGGTCGGGCGGCGTCAGGTCGGCGACCACGCCGTAGTGGTCGCTCGCCTGCACACCGTCCACCGGTTCCACGAGGACCCTGCGGCACGAGGAGACGCGCAGCCCCGGCCCGTAGAGGCCGCAGCGCAGCAGGATGTAGTCGATGCGGCGGTCCTGCGCCTCGGGCATGTCGCCGCGGCGCACGAGCGGGTTGCGGGGGCTGAACGTGGGCCCCGGCTCCCCGGGGTGCACGGCGGACCACGCGTCCTGGAAGCAGACGCTCGTGCCGCCCAGCGATTGCGAGCCGCGCAGGAAGCGCAGGCTCGCGGCCCCGGGTGACGCGTCGAGGTCCCCGAGCAGCACGGTGTGGCGCACGGGCCGCTCGGCGGCCACCTCGGCCGCGGTCTCGTCGGCGAGGCGGGCGGCGGCGAGCGCCTGCAACTCCCGTTCGTGCTCGTAGCCGTAGGGCCAGCTCGGCTTGTGGTGGATCACGAGCAGCGGGCCGATGGGCTCGGGGAACGTGAGCTCGGCGGCGACGGCTCCGCACCAGTCGGTGCGCGCCGTACGTGCGGTCACCTGGAGTGTGTCCGCAGTGGTGTGCCCGAAGGGGCGGCGTGCCGCCAGCACGGCTCCCACGCCGTCGGACGACCACCGCGGATGCGGGACGACGTGCCACCCGGCCCCGACGAGCTCCGCCACGTCCTCGCGCGTCACCTCCTGGAGCGCCAGCACGTCGGGGCGCAGACGTTGGATCTCCCGCGCCAGGACGGCACGCCTGCTCGCGCCGTCCGCGTACTGCGGCGCCAGCACGTTCATGGTCATCAACCTGACGCCCGAGGCCGTTTCGCTCATCGTCCCAGCCTGGCACGGTATGGCGTACGTTGCCGTGGGGCCGCCGTCTCGCCCGGGAGGACGTCGCGACATGAGCGCCGCAGGACCGCAGGCCATTCCGACCCGCAGGCTCGACCTGCTGCCGCTCGCGGCCGAGCACGCCGGTGAGATGGCCGCGGCGCTGTCCGACCCCGGGCTGCACCGCTTCATCGGTGGTGCCCCTCTGGGCGCGGAGGCGCTGCGCCTGCGCTACGAGAAGCTGGTCGCGGGGTCGCCCGATCCGGCCGTCCACTGGTGGAACTGGGTGATACGGCTTCGCGAGGCCGGCTGCCTGGTGGGCACGGTCCAGGCGACGGTCGCCCCGGCGGAGGGCGGTCGCGTCGCCGAGGTCGCGTGGGTGGTGGGTACGCCGTGGCAGGGCCGCGGGATCGCCACGGAGGCGGCGCGCGGGTTGGCCGGCCTGCTGGCCGGGCAGCCGATCTCGGCCGTGATCGCGCACATCCACCCATCCCACGTGGCCTCGGCCGCCGTCGCGGCCGCGATCGGGCTCACGCCGACGGAGATGCGGCAGGACGGCGAGGTGAGGTGGCACATGCCGGCCGGCCACCGCCGGGGTCAGGCCCCCGGCCCCGCCTCCCGGGCGACGCGCTCCAGCCGCGACCTGTAGCTCTCCCACCACACCCGATCGCCCGGCGCCATGGAGCGGTTGCCCTTGTCCATGCCGACTGCGCCGCCAGGAGCTCCCGCAGGATGTCGGCGTGCCCGGCGTGACGGTGTGTGTCGGCGATGAGGCGCACCACGGCGTGGTGCAGCGTCAGTTCGTCACGTCCTACGGGCCACCAGGCCACCTTGCCGACGGTGTCGAGCGGTAGCGCGTCGATCGTGGCGTCCGCGTGCGCCCATGTCCGGTGGTAGAGGTCGACGATGTCCGCGCGCGACTCGTCTGCGGTGGCCCACATGTCCGCGTTGGGCTCGGCACCGGCCCCCAGCCAGGGCAGCGGCCCATCAACGGGGCGGCCGAACGTCTCGCCGACCGGACGGTCTGTCGACCGCGTCACGCCCGTCCAACGCTATTTCACGCGGCGGGCGTTGGACGGCGGCCGACCATGGCCGCCGTCTACCCCGCCGCCGGAACGCCGGCCGCGGCCGCCGCGGTGGACGGTGTGCGGCGTACCACCAGCGCCATCAGCGCCGCCACGGCGCACAGCGCGCCCGCCGCGTACCAGACCACGTCGTACGTTCCGAAGACGTCGCGTGCCACGCCGCCCGCCCAGGCCACCACCGCCGCGCCCACCTGGTGTGCCGCAAGGACCCAGCCGAAGACGATCGCGCTGTCCTCGCCGTAGTGCTCGCGGCACAGCGCGATCGTGGGCGGCACCGTGGCGACCCAGTCGAGTCCGTAGAAGACGATGAAGAACAGCATCGTGGGGTGGATCGACGGCCCGAGCAGCACGGGCAGGAACAGCAGTGACACCCCGCGCAGCGTGTAGTAGATCGCCAGCAGCCGCCGCGCGTCGAGGCGGTCCGTGAACCAGCCGGACGCCACCGTGCCGACCACGTCGAACACGCCGATCACCGCCAGCAGCGACGCGGCCGCCGTGACGGGCAGCCCGTGGTCGTGCGCCGCCGGCACGAAGTCCGTCTTGACCAGGCCGTTCGTGGTGGCCCCGCACACCGCGAACGACCCGGCGAGCAGCCAGAAGGGGCCGGTCCTCGCGGCCGACGCCAGCACGCCGACGGCCCGCCGCGCCGCGCCCGTCGCGGGCGGCGGCTTCGCCACGAACTTCGGTGCGCCGTACGGCGCGAGCCCCACGTCCGCCGGGTGGTCCCGCATCAGCAGCACCACCAGCGGCACGACCGCCGCAGCCGACAGCCCCACGGTCACCGCGGCGGGGCGCCAGCCGTGGTGGGTGACCAGCCAGGACGCGACGGGCAGGAAGACCAGTTGGCCCGAAGCGCTCGCCGCCGTGAGGATTCCCGTGACGAGGCCGCGCCGCGCGACGAACCACCTGTTGGTGACGGTCGCCGCGAACGCCAGCGCCATCGAGCCGCTGCCGAGGCCGACCAGCACGCCCCAGTACAGGATCAGTTGCCACACGGCGTGCATCCACACCGTGAGGAGGGAGCCCGTCGCGATGACGGTGAGGGCCAGCGCGACGACCCGCCTGATGCCGAAGCGGTCCATCAGCGCGGCGGCGAACGGCGCGGTCAGCCCGTAGAGGGCGAGGTTGACGGAGACGGCGAGGCCGATCGTCCCTCGCGACCAGCCGAACTCGGCGTGCAGGGGGTCGATGAGGAGGCCGGGCAGCGACATGAAGGCGGCGGCGCCCACGATGGTCACGAAGGTGACCGCGGCCACGAACCACGCGCGGTGCGGGCGGAAGCGCCTGCCGGTGGACGCGCCGGTCAGCGCGGGGCCGTGGGTCTCGTCCGGGGACGTCTCCGGCGGGTGCTCGTTCTGGGTCGTCGGATTCACGTCAGCCAGCATCCGGTCCCGTGCATCGCACGGCCAGTGGCCCGATGGCCATGGTTCGGTACGATCGGGCCATGACCATCACGTCCGGCACGCCCCGCGTCCAGCGACCCGCTGAGCCGGGGGCCGCGGAGCGGGCGGCGGCGCCGCACCGCATCGCCGTCCTCGCGCTCGACGGCGTGATCCCGTTCGAGCTCGGCATCCCGCAGCGCATCTTCGACCGCGCCCGCGGGCCCGCGGGCGAGCGGCTGTACACGGTCACCACCTGCGCGGTCGTCGCCCCAGGGCCCGTACGCACGAGCGCGGACTACGCGATCGTCGTCGAGCACGGCCCCGAGGTCCTCGACGACGCCGACACGGTGATCGTCCCCGCCTCGTACGAGCTGGGTCCCGTCTACAAGCGCGGCACGCTGACCGGCGGCCTGGCCGCCGCCCTCGGGCGCGTGCGTCCCGGCACGCGGTTCGTGTCGATCTGCACCGGCAGCTTCGTGCTCGCCGCCGCCGGGCTGCTCGACGGGCGTCCCGCCACCACCCACTGGAGCAGCGCCGCCGCCCTTCAGCGGCTGCACCCGCGCGTCCGGGTCGACCCGAACGTCCTGTTCGTCGACGACGGCGACGTCCTGACCTCGGCGGGCGTCGCCGCGGGCATCGACCTGTGCCTGCACATCGTGCGCCGGGACCACGGCGCCGCCGTCGCCAACGAGGTCGCACGCCACACCGTCGTCCCGCCGTTCCGCGACGGCGGACAGGCGCAGTACATCGAACGGCCGCTGCCCCAGCCGCAGCAGGCCACCACGGCCGCGGCCCGCGCCTGGGCGCTCTCCCGCCTCGACGAGCCCATCACGCTGCGGGACATGGCCGAGCGCGAGTCCATGTCCGTGCGGACGTTCACCCGTCGCTTCCGCGAGGAGGTCGGCGTCAGCCTCGGGCAGTGGCTGGTGCTCCAGCGCGTCGAGCGCGCACGGCAGTTGCTGGAGTCGACGGACCTGTCCGTCGACCGGATCGCGCGGGATGCGGGGTTCGGCACGGCCCAGTCGATGCGCCAGCACCTCCGTGCGACGCTGGGCGTCGGCCCGACGGCGTACCGCCGCACCTTCCGCGCACGCGGCAGCGCGGCCTGAGCGGGCGCGCGGCTTGAGCGGGCGTGCGGTCGGGCAGGGTGCGCGGTCAGGCAGGGTGCGCGGTCAGGCAGGGTGCGGGAGCGCCTGGGGCTCCGGGCGTGCGCCGCGGCCGTCCGGCACGAGGACCACGCCGGGCAGCCCACGCACCGCCGGCGCATCGGGCGCGTCGAGCGCCCCGGGCGCCATGGCGGCCGCCGCCGCGCCGCAGGCGCCGCACGCGCCCGCCCCGTCCACCTCGCACCAGATGCGCTTGCCCGCGCCCTCCGGCTGCCAGCCCCACCGGTCGGCGAGCCCCTCGACCAGTTCGAGCCCGCGGCCCCCGGTGTCCTCGCCCTCCGCGTACCGGGGCATCGGCGGCGTGGCGCACGCGTCCGCCACCTCGACCCTTACGGTGCCCGCGTCGGCGGCGCCGAGGCCGAACAGCATGCGCAGTACCGCCGGGCAACCGGTGTGCACCACGGCGTTGGTGACCAGTTCCGAGACGATCAGGACCAGGGTGTCCGCGAGTTGCTCGTCACGGTCGGCCCCCGAGCCGGCGAGCCGCGCGCGGGCCCACCGTCTGGCCCGGCCGACCTCCGCCGGGTCCGCGCCGATCTCCAACTGCATCTGAAGCACCTGCACCGTTCACACCATCCGAACCGGCGGACACATCGCCTCGCGCCTCGACAAGCACTCTGTCCGCCGCACCACGACAGGGTCGGCGTGACGGACCGTGACTCCGTTGATTCCCTTGTACGGCAGCATGGTTGACGTACAGTCACCGATACAAGCGCTTCGGGCATATTCCAGCGCGAAGGAGTACGCGTGCCGCATACTGTGCGACGCCCGGAGCGGGGTATCGAACACGGGCGCCCGTCGGGTCCTCGGTGACGTGCGGGCGAGGCGCGCCGCGCCGGCGGCATCAGCCGCCTCACCGGCGCCTGTGCCGGCTTCCGCGCCCGCACCGTCTCGCACCCCACGGAGCGTACCGGAGCACCGGGACGACTCCCGCCCGTGACGGCACGGCGCGGGCAAAGTCCACGCCAGGGAGCACCGTCCGGCCGCATCCGCCACGCAGGGTCACGGGCGGCGGCCGGGCGGTACCGGGACCGGGCCTACGGCTCCGGCGTGACGTAGTACTCCGCGAACGCGGTGAGGAGTTCGTCCTCGCCGATCCGCCCGTCGCCGTCCCCGTCCACCGCGGCCGCGACCCCGTCCGCGGCCTCCGCCGCGACGCCGAGCACACCGAGACCGCGCACCAGGGCCGCCCGGGTGACGCCCCTGCCGTCCTCGTCGGCCACGGCGATCGCGGCGTGCAGGAAGGGCCTGGCGATCTCGGCGAACCGCCGCGGGTTGTCGCGCAGCCGCTTGACCGCTCCCGTCAGGAACTCCTCGCGGCTGACGCGCTCGTCGCCGTCCACGTCCGCCATCCCGGCCATGCCCTGCCAGAACGCCTCAGCGCCGCTGTAGAGCGCCTGGCCCTTGTCCGACCTGGCCGTGACACCGAACTCGGCGAGCAGCGCGGCCGCGGCCCCACTGAACTCCTCGCGGTCGATGCAGCCGTCGTGGTCCTGGTCGAAGGCCGCGAACCTGGAGGCGATCTCGCGGTCGTACTGTGCGCTGTCCATGCCGGGAGATTACGACGGCACGGCGCGGCGCGACGCCCGCTTACTCCGAACGCGGGATATCCCTGATGCCTGCCCGGATCGCTACGCGGACAGCGGTTGCGCCTCGTCGTCGGCCGCCGCGTCCGCGTCGGGGAAGACCTCGAACAGACGACGCACACCGAGCGCCGCGAGCACGCGGTTGACGTGCGAGCCCTCGGTGGCGCCGCTCTCGGGCAGCACGACCCTGAGCGCGCCGCGGCACGAGTGCAGCAGGCGGCGCGACGCGATGAGGACGCCGACCCCGCTGGAGTCGCAGAAGTACACGTCCGACAGGTCGACGACGATCTCGCGGTGCCCGTCGGCGACGGCCTCGTGGACTCTGCGGCGCACCTCGGGGGAGGTCATGAGATCGAGCTCACCGGCTATCCGGAGCACGGTCCAGCGGCCTTGTGCGGCCTCGTCGACGCTGAGACTCACGCGCCCCGAACCTCCCTCGCCCCCCGGTCTGCGCACCCGCCGATCGGGTGTCCATCTTCCGGGCCTGCCCCGGTCGCCCCGTCCGAAACATATGAGCCGAAGCGGAACCGGGAAGGGGGGCGCACTTGACGCAAAGGGGCGTGCGCCGTGGGCACCGGCGGATACATTCGAAGCGCGGCGGCGCGGAGCGATCTGCGGCACGGAGCGATCTGGGGGCGGACATGGCGGCGGGGACATCGCACCGCTGGGACCGCGGCATGCGGCAGCGCCTGGCGCGCGGCGAGGAGGCCGCGCTCGGCGAGCTGTACGACCGGCTCGCGCCGACGGTGCACAGCCTCGCGCACCGCGTGCTGGAGGACGACAGCGGTGCGGACGGCGTGACGCGCGAGGTATTCGCGCACGTGTGGCAGCACCCGGAGGAGTTCGACCCCGGGCGCGGCACGCTGCGCAGCTGGATGGCGGGGCTGGCGAGCGAGCGGGCCGTGCGGCGGCTGCGGGAGGGCGGCGGCGCGTCCGAGGAGCGGATACGCGCGGCCGCCACGGCGGCCAGGGCGGACTTCATCGCGACGTCGATGCCGTCGTCGCTGCGTGAGGCGCTGGAGTCGGCGTACCGCAGGCGCCGCACCTACCGCGAGACGGCGCGTGAGCTGGACGTCACGGAGGACGAGGCGCGCCGCAGGCTGCGCCTGGGGCTCCAGCTCCTGTCCTCGGCCGGCACCCCGGCGGAAGGCACACGGTGAGCGGCCCCGGCTGCGGCCCGGGCCCCGGTCCGGGCGCGGGCCCCGACCCCGGCAGCGAGGGCACGCGGCCTGCATCCGGGCCGGCGCCCGGACCCCGGGACGATGCGGGAGGGGCCGCGCCGCGGGTCCCCGGGCCCGGCGCCGACGGCACGGCGGCAGACGACGGGCGCGGGCCCGGTGACGCCTCAGCGGGGCGGACGGGCACGGAGCAGGCGG
>NZ_JAGIQL010000151.1 GCF_017813245.1 Streptomyces montanisoli | reverse complement strand
GGCCGCCCGCGGCCGCCGCGAGCAGCGCAGTGAGCCCGCCGGCCACCACCGCGCTCAGTGCCGCCGCCAGCGCCGTGCCGCCCGCGCTCCACGCCTGGGAGCGGTCCACGTACGCGGGCGCGGCCTTGCGTACGGTGAGCCAGCCGCCCGTCAGCGCCGCCGCCACGGGCACCGCGGCCGCCGACCAGTGCGGCCAGCCGCCCGCCGACTGGGGGACGGCGGCCAGCAGCGGGAACGACGGCAGGCTCGTCGCGCCCGCGCCGCTCAGCGGCCCCACCGTCGCCGTCGTGCTCAGGGCGAAGCCGGGCCCGAGGCCGTACGACGCGCCCCACACCGCCGCGTTCGGTACGAGCACGAGGCCGAGCAGCATGACCGCGAACCGCCCCGACCACACGACGGACAGCCGCAGGAAGGACGTCTCGGCCTCCTGGACGTGCCAGATCAGCGAGACCGCGACCAGCACCGCCCCGCCGCCGAGCAGCACGGCGACGGACGCGGCGCCCGCGCGCAGCGCGAGGCCGGTGAGCCGGCGTGCGCCCACCGACCAGAGCGTGCGCCCGCACCAGGCACGCGCGCTGACGGGCAGCCGGCGCGGCAGCGGCAGCGGGGGCCTGCCCGTGCCCGTCCATGCGCCCACGCTCGTCGCGGCGACCACGACGAGCGGCAGAAAGATCGCGGCACGCAGCGGGGACGCGGTGAACGCACCGCCCTGCGCGTACCAGGTGGCACACGCGGCGACCAGCAGGTAGCCGCCGCTCACGGTCGCGACGGCGCCGATCGCGGTCAGCTGCGGCCTGCCCTGCTGCGGTTCGAGCGCGTCGCGCGCGGCGCGGTGGGCGAGGTAGCAGGGGACGGCGGTGAGCAGCAGCGGGACGGTGCCGACCGGGGCGGGCGTGCCCCCGAGCGTGCCCGGCCTCACGAGGTCGACTCCGTGGGCGAGCAACCACAGCGCGAAGGCCACGTGGAGGGCGCCGCTCGCGCTGCTGTCCGGGTAGGGCGAGCTGATCCACAAGGCCATGACCAGCACGGAGACCGTGCCGAGTCCGAGGCATGCGGCGATGGAGCCACGGAGGAAGGAGGCGGTGAGCGCGGCGGCCCTGCCGCGCTCCAGGGCAGACGCGGACGACAACGACTCTCCGCGTTCGGTCACTTGGGTCACGCCCGCCATGCTGCCCGCGACACGCACTCAGGTCACGTAACGGGCGAATGCTCGACATGTCGATCATTATTCGGTTATGTGCTTTTCCGACCGGTCCAGTGCTGCGGAGACTCCCCGATGACGCAGAGCACCACCCGAAGCACCCCGAGCCCCGGCACGCCCCCCGTGCCCCCCATGCCGTCGCTGCCGCCGACGCCTCCGCCGGAGGAGCGCAGGCGGCTGCGCGAGGCGAAGCCCATGACCGTGAAGCAGCTGGCGGCGGCGGTGCGCGTCACCCAGGCGACGGTGAGGGGGTGGGAGACCGGCCGCGCGCAGCCGCGCGGGCGCAAGGGCGAGCAGTACCTCAGGATGCTCGCGGTCTTCGCCGAGGAGGACGCCGCGGTGCAGGCGGCCGAGGAGGCCGCTGAGGCCGGCCTTTCAGCTGACGAGCACCCGGTCGGCGCAATCGACGGCAGCGCGGACGGAAAACGGGGCGGCGGCGAGCAGCAGCAGCAGCAGCCCACCGACGCGCCGGAGGGCCGTGACGCGCCGGAGGGCAACACCGAACGGCCGCACGGCGCGGTGCCGAACTCGCCGGACTCGCCGGACGCGCCGGACTCGCAGGACACGTCGGACACCTCGGATTCGTCGGCCCCCCTCACCCCCGAGCAGGCGTTCGACGCGCTGTACGCCTACGCCTCGCCCGCCCTCGTCCGGCAGGCCTACCTGCTCACCGGCCGGCGCGCACTGGCGCGCGAGTCCGTCGAACGCGCCTTCCAGCGTGCGTGGCGGCACTGGCCCGAGGTGGCCGTGGACCGGGACCCGGCGAGCTGGGTGCGTGCGGCCGTGCACGAGTACGCGCTCTCGCCGTGGCACCGCATGCGGCCCCTGCGCTCCGCGGGCGTCGCGCAGCCCGTGCCCGCCATCGCGCCCGTCCCGGTGCCCGGCGGGCGCACGCTGCGCGAGACGCTGCTCGAACTCCCGCCCACCTACCGGCGCGCGGCGCTCCTCTACGACGGCCTCGGGCTCGATCTGCCCGACGCGGCCGCGGAGTCGCAGGCCAGCACGCCGGCCACCGGCAACCGGGTGCTGCACGCGCGCGAGGCCATCGTCGAGCACCTGCCCGAGCTCGCGGACCCGGGCCTGCTGCACGACCGGCTCGACGCGCTGACCCGTTCGGTGCCGGTGCCCCCGATGGCCCCCGCACCCGTGGTGCGCAAAAGCGGCGAGCGGCGGGTGAAGCTGTGGACGCGTGCCGCCATCGTCGTCACGGCGCTCATCGTGGGCGCGACGGCGTACACGTTCCACACCGCGCCGAGGAAGTACGAATCGCCGGAGGCACCACCGCAACGAGTGACGGGCGTTCCGGTGCCCGGCGCCCCGCCCGCGTTGACGCCGAAGGACAAGAAGCTGCGTGACGCCCTGGACACGGCGCCGCTGAACGGTCCGGAGCGCCTGACACCACGGCTGCCGTGACGGCGGCCTCGGCCCTGCACGTCAGTCGGCGCGGGCGCGCGTGGTGAATGCGTCCCGGAGTGTCGCGACGACGGCGTCGACGCACTCGGCGAAGCTCGTCCGGCCGTCCGATTCAGTCCACCGCTCGAAGGCGTGGCGGAAGGCGACCGTGGCCGTCCGCGCCAGCAGCGCGGCCGTGTCGGGATCGGTCCCGCGTCGCACGAGTGCGTCGCGGATCGCGGCCGTGACCGCCGCGAACTTCGTCCGCTCGCGCTCCCGCAGCTCGGCGCTGGCGGCGATCACGGCCCGGCGCGTCCGCCCACCGTCGACGCGCTCCGCGAGTCGCGTGCCGACGCTCGTGAGGGCGTCGAGCACCGCGTCGAGCGGCGCGACGCCGGGAGCGACGGCGAGGACCGCACTGGCCACGGCCGGAGGCAGCTGCTCGGAGCCGGCGAACAGCACTTCCCGCTTGTCGGGGAAGTAGCGGAAGAACGAGCGGCGGGTGAGGCCCGCGCGCTCGGCGATCCGCGTCACGGTGACGTTGTCGTAGCCGTGCTCCGTGAACAGCTCAAGGGCGGCCTTCTTGAGGCGCTCTTCCGCGCCGGGATCCCATCTCGCCATGCACCGACGATAACAAGCGATGTCTCACTGTGTCGTCAGTGCTAGCCTCTCCTTATGACACACAGTGCCATCACTTGGATGGCCGTCCTTGCGAGGGCGGGCGGAGCGGAGGTCTCATGACGGGAAACGGACGGACCGGCGAGGTCTGGATCCTCGGCGGCACAGGGCGCATCGGGCGCGCCGTGGCCAGGCGCCTGGCAGCGCGCGGGGTGGCCCCGGTGCTCGTCGGACGCGATCACGACCGTCTCGCCGAGGCCGCGGCCGACCTGGGCCTCGGCGCGGACGCGCGTGTGGTCGTGGCCGGCACGGCGGAACGGATCACCGCCGAGATCGCGCGGCAGCGGCCGGGCGTCGTCGTCAACACGATCGGCGATTACGCCGCGACGGCGCCGCTCATCGCCCGCGCCTGCATGCCGGGCGGCCACTACGTCGACCTGGCCAACGACCTGGCCGCCATGGACGGGCTGTTCGCCCTGCACCACGAGGCCGCCGAGGCGGGAAGCACGCTGGTCACAGGCGCCGGTTTCGGCGTGCTGGCGACGGAGGCGGTCGTGGCGAAGCTGTGCGAGGGCCGCCCGGCGCCGCGCCGCGTGCGCGTGGACGCCCTCGCCTCGGTGGCCAACGAGGGCGGCGCGATGGGCGCCGCGCTCGCCGCATCCGTCGTCGATGTGTTCACCACCGGCGGGCGACGCTACGAGGACGGCCGGCTCGTGAGGACCCGGCTCGCGGCGAACCCGCGGCAGCTGACCCTGCCCGATGGTCAGACCGCCGCTTGTGCGGAGGTGCCTTCCGGTGAGTTGCGCGCCGCACGGGCCGCCAGCGGGGCGCCGTCGGTGGCCGCCACCTCATCGCTCGCGCCGACCGGTGCCGCCGTGCGGGCCGTGCTCCCGCTCGTCGGGGCGCTGCTGTCGGTGCCGGCGATCCGGGGTTTCGCCGTCGGGCGGCTCGCCGGCATCCAGGTCAAGAGCGCGCCGCGCCCCCGCGCGCACTCCTGGGGGCACGCCGTCGTCGAATGGCCCGACGGCACCAGCCGCGAAGGCTGGCTGCGCGCCGACGACGGCATGGACTACACCGCGGACGTCGCGACGGAGACCGCCGCGCGGCTCATACGCGGCGAGGGCAAGCCGGGTGCCCACACGCCGGCGGCGGCGCTCGGCGCGGACCTCGCGGTGGCGGCCGGAGGCACCTTCGTCCTCGACTGAGACCGCCGTTCGAGCCGCCGCCTCGACGTCACGTCGGCCGGACAGCGCGGTGGGCCCGCTCCCTCACGGGGAACGGGCCCACTGCGTGCGTACACGGCGCGCGGCCATCGGCCGCTGCCGCGGAGGTCAGCCGGCGAGGATCTCGCGGGCCAGCTGCGCGGTCTCGGTGGGCGTCTTGCCGACCTTGACGCCCGCGGCCTCCAGGGCCTCCTTCTTCGCGGCGGCCGTGCCGGAGGAGCCGGAGACGATGGCGCCGGCGTGGCCCATGGTCTTGCCCTCGGGCGCGGTGAAGCCCGCCACGTAGCCGACGACCGGCTTGGAGACGTGGGCCTTGATGTAGTCGGCCGCACGCTCCTCGGCGTCGCCGCCGATCTCGCCGATCATGACGATCAGGTCGGTCTCGGGGTCGGCCTCGAACGCCTTGAGCGCGTCGATGTGCGTGGTGCCGATGACCGGGTCGCCACCGATGCCGACGGCGGACGAGAAGCCGATGTCGCGCAGCTCGTACATCATCTGGTACGTCAGCGTGCCGGACTTCGAGACGAGGCCGATGCGGCCCGGCTTGGTGATGTCACCGGGGATGATGCCCGCGTTGGACTGGCCGGGCGTGATCAGGCCGGGGCAGTTCGGGCCGATGATGCGGGTCTTGTTGCCCTTGCTCGACGCGTACGCCCAGAAGGCGGCCGAGTCGTGCACGGCGATGCCCTCGGTGATGACGACGGCGAGACCGATCTCCGCGTCGATCGCCTCGACGACGGCGGCCTTCGCGAAGGCCGGCGGCACGAAGACGACGCTGACGTCGGCGCCCGTCTCCTTCATCGCGTCGGCGACCGTGCCGAACACGGGGACAGACGTGCCATCGAAGTCCACGGACGTGCCGGCCTTGCGCGGGTTCACGCCGCCGACGATGTTGGTGCCGTCGGCGAGCATGAGCTTGGTGTGCTTCATGCCGGTCGAGCCGGTCATGCCCTGGACGATGACCTTGCTTTCCTTGTTCAGGAAGATAGCCATGGTGTGGTTTTCCCTCGTCCTTTTCTTACTTGGCCGCGGCCAGCTCGGCGGCCTTGTCGGCCGCGCCGTCCATGGTGTCCACGCGCTGCACGAGCGGGTGGTTGGCGTCGGAGAGGATCTTGCGACCCAGCTCCGCGTTGTTGCCGTCGAGGCGCACGACCAGCGGCTTCGTCACGTTCTCGCCCTTGGACTTCAGCAGCTCCAGGGCCTGCACGATGCCGTTGGCGACCTCGTCGCAGGCGGTGATGCCGCCGAAGACGTTGACGAACACGGAGCGGACGTCCGGGTCGCCGAGGATGATCTCCAGGCCGTTCGCCATCACCTGGGCGGAGGCGCCGCCGCCGATGTCGAGGAAGTTGGCCGGCTTCACGCCGCCGTGCTTCTCACCGGCGTACGCGACGACGTCGAGCGTCGACATGACGAGGCCCGCGCCGTTGCCGATGATGCCGACCTGGCCGTCGAGCTTGACGTAGTTGAGGTTCTTGGCCTTGGCCGCGGCCTCCAGCGGGTTCGCGGCGGCCTTGTCCTCGAGGGCCTCGTGCTCGGGCTGGCGGAAGTCCGCGTTCTCGTCGAGGGAGACCTTGCCGTCCAGCGCGATGATCTTGCCCTCACCGGACTTGACCAGCGGGTTCACCTCGACGAGCAGGGCGTCTTCCTTGATGAAGACGGTCCACAGCTTCTGCAGGGCCTCGGCGATCTGGTCGGCGACGTCGGCCGGGAACTTCGCGGCCTCCACGATCTCCCGCGCCTTCTCGGGCGTGCAGCCCTCGTTGGCGTCGACGGGGATGCGGGCCAGGGCCTCGGGGTTCTCCTCGGCGACGACCTCGATCTCCACGCCGCCCTGGACGGACGCCATGGCGAGGAAGGTGCGGTTGGTGCGGTCGAGCAGGAAGGAGACGTAGTACTCCTCGGCGATGTCGGCGGTCTGCGCCAGCATCACCTTGTGGACCGTGTGGCCCTTGATGTCCATGCCCAGAATCTGACCGGCCTTCGCCACGGCGTCCGCCGGGTCGGAGGCCAGCTTGACGCCACCGGCCTTGCCACGGCCGCCGACCTTGACCTGGGCCTTGACGACGGCCTTGCCGCCGAGGCGCTCGGTCACGTCGCGGGCCGCCTCAGGCGTGTCGATGACTTCACCGGCCAGCACCGGTACACCGTGCTTGGCGAAGAGGTCCCTCGCCTGGTACTCGAACAGGTCCACGCGTGTCCGTCCCTTGTCTCTTCTCGAAACCGCAGCCTGTGATCGCGGGTTGCGATGATCTGCTAGTGATCTGCGTGGGCGTGCCGCGAAGGGCAACGTGACTGCGCTGTCACTGAGGGAGGCGTACACGGGGTCCGGAACGCGGCATGTCCGCCTGGCAGGTTATCGCCGTGAACGGGCGCGCCCTAAATCGCGGGTCACAGATGAGCGGTGATACCTGTCACAGAGCGCGTGTGCGGGCCGCGTGCCGTGTCACCTCGCCTCACCGGCCCGGCGCCACAACCGCCACGTCGTCGGGCACCGGTATCGGGCGTTTCTCCACGGCCGCGGCCATCACCTCGGGGAACAGGTCGGGCGTGCAGGCGAAGGCCGGGGCGCCCAGCGCGGCGAGCGCCGCCGCGTGTTCGCGGTCGTAGGCGGGGGCGCCCTCGTCGGACAGCGCGAGCAGCGCCACGAACTGGACCCCGGACGCCTTCATCGCCGCGACCCGCTTCAGCATCCCGTCCCGTATGCCTCCCTCGTACAGGTCGCTGATGAGGACGACGACGGTGTCGGCGGGGCGGGTGATGCGGGACTGGCAGTAGGCGAGCGCGCGGTTGATGTCCGTGCCGCCGCCGAGCTGGGTGCCGAACAGGACGTCGACCGGGTCGTCCAGCTGGTCGGTGAGGTCGACGACGGCGGTGTCGAAGACGACAAGACGGGTGGACAGCGACCGCATCGAGGCGAGGACGGCCCCGAAGACGGACGCGTAGACGACGGACGCGGCCATGGACCCGGACTGGTCGATGCAGAGGACGACCTCCTTCTTCACGGACTGGCCCGCCCTGCCGTAGCCGACGAGCCGCTCGGGCACGACCGTCCCGAACTCGGGCAGGTAGTTCTTGAGGTTGGCCCGGATCGTGCGGTCCCAGTCGATGTCGCGGTGGCGGGGGCGGCTGACGCGCGCCGAGCGGTCGAGAGCCCCGCCGACCGTGGCGCGGGTGCGGGTCGCGAGGCGCTTCTCGATGTCCTCGACGACCTTGCGCACGACGGCGCGCGCCGTCTCCCTCGTGGTCTCCGGCATGGCCTTGTTCAGCGAGAGCAGCGTGCCGACGAGGTGCACGTCGGCCTCGACGGCCTCCAGCATCTCGGGTTCGAGCAGCAGCGCGGAAAGACCGAGCCGGTCGATGGCGTCGCGCTGCATGAGCTGGACGACGGTGCTGGGGAAGTACGTACGGATGTCGCCGAGCCAGCGGGCGACGGACGGCGCGGAGGCGCCGAGTCCCGCTGACCGTCCGCCGCGCGCGGGGCGTGCGCTGCCGCCTCCACCCCCGTAGAGGGCGGCGAGCGCACCGTCCATGGCGGCGTCCCTGCCGCTGAGCCCGCAGCCGGTGCCGTCGGCCTCGCCGCCGAGCACCATCCGCCACCGCCGCAGCCGCTCCTGTCCCGCCGCTTCGTCGGGCGCGGCGGTGCGCGCGGGGGCGTTGTCGTTGTGGCCGGTCATGAGGTCTCCCCGGTGAGGCTGTCGCTGGAGGGGGGCGCGGGCGTCTCGCGTCCCAGCAGGAGGGTGAGCAGCGGGACGACCGCGTCCGCACGCTTCGCGTCGATCCCCGGAGCGAAGCCGGGCACGGTGGACTCCACCGCCGGGCGCGCTCCCCCGCCGGGGCCGCGCCGCACCACCTCGCCGAGCGTGCGGCGCACACCGGGCTCGTACGCCGAGAACGTGCGGCGCAGCAGCGGCAGTACGTCCGGGAAGGCCGCGGCGGGTATGCCCGTGAGCCATGTGTCGACCAGCGCCAGCAGGTGCTCGTCGTGGACGAGCAGCATGCCGCCGCCCGCCGTGCCGCCGACGAAGCCCCCGATCCACGCCGCGGCGTCCGCCGGGGGCGTGCCGGGCGAGAGCGCGAGGCCCATCAGGCGTGCGGCTTCGCCGTCCGCGAGGCGGCCGCCGTCCAGCAGGAGGCGGGCGGCGCGGCCGCGTATGACGCCCGGCACGCTCTCGCGCCCGGCGAGCTTCGTCAGCACGGCGGCCCAGCGGCCGGGCAAGCCGCCCTCGCCGCCCCCGGCGTCCTGGCCGTCCCCGGAGTCCTCGCCGTCCCCGGCGGGCGGGAGGAGGCCGATCGCGGTGTGGACCGCGTCGACGTGCCCGCGCATCGCCTCCGCGCCGTCGGCGTCGAGCCCGGCGCAGGCCGGCGGCAGCCCGACGCAGACCCGCTCGGCGAGCGCGCGCGCCACCTCGCCGAGGGCCGCCGTGTCCGTGCCGCGCACGTCCCCGTACCGCAGGTAGCGCGCCAGGGCGGGGAGGGCTTGAGCGAGATGGCCGACGTCCGCATCGAGCGCTGCCCGGTCCGCGAGGGCCCGCATGACGACGGGCAGCGCGTCGGGCAGGGCGGCGAGCAGGCACTTCTCCGCCAGCCCCGTCACCTCGACGAGCGCGGTGGCGGAGACGGCCGCCGACTCGGCACGCGCGGTGGCGGCCGCGAGGACCGTCGTCCCCCAGATGCCGGCCTCGGCGACGCGGACGCGGAGCTCGGGCTCCCAGCACAGCCGCCAGCTCTCGCGGAACGTGCCGGTGTTGGCCCGCCCCGCCGTGGGCTCGCCCCAGCCGATGCCGAGGAGCGCGAGCCGGTGCAGCAGCGTGGAGCGCGCCGCGTCGTTCTCCTTGCGCAGGTCCAGGTCGAGGTCGCGTTCCAGCGCCTCGGGCTTGAGCCGCAGGGCGCGCTGCCGGCGCGTCAGATCGCGCTGGAGCGGCACGGCCGGGGCGTCGTCCGGTACCTCGCCGAGTGCGTCCCCGACGATCAGCCGGTCGGTGATCAGCGCGAGGGGGACGTCGGATCCCTCGCACATCACGGCCCTGGCCGCGTCGACCGTCTCCGTGAGGCCGGCGAGCGGGCGGCCGCGCATCACGGCGAGCGCCTCGGCGAGCCGCACCGCCTCGATGACGTGTGCGGAGGAGACCGTCCTGTCCTCCTGCCTGAGCAGGCCCGCGACCTTCGTCAGCCATCGCTCGACGGGACGGTCGGGCGCCTCGAAGAGGTGCCCGTACCAGCCCGGGGAGTCGATCCCCGCACCGTAGCCGCTCGTGCGGGCGAGCCGCCGGTGCGTCCACGGCACCCACGTCAGCTCGGCCTTGACCTTGGGCACCCCCTTGAGCAGCGCCTTGTCGGCGGCCACCGCCGCCTTGCTCGCCAGGGCGGGCACGTGCCAGGCGCCGCAGACCACCGCGACACCGCCGCCGTCCGCGAACTCGCCGAACTCCTTGCTCGCGGCGCGCAGCCGCAGCCGCATATGGGCCTCGCGGACGAGGTCGCGCCGGTGTCCGCCGTCCCCGTAGCGCTCGCGCAGCGCGGTCATGGCCTCGGCCACCTCGGCGAACGGCGCCAGCGGGTCCTCCGCACGGCCGCGGTGCTCGACCGCGTCCTCCCACCAGCGCTCGGGGTCGTCGTACCCGGCGGCCTCCGCGAGTACGGCGATGGGGTCGACGCGAAGCCCTTCTGCCGCCGGCCCGTCCGTGCGCTCGACGTCCGGCGCCTCGTGCGTGCCCTCGCCGCCGGCCGCCTCGTCCGCGGGGCCGGCTTCCTCCTCCCCTGCGTCCGCCGCTTTCTCCTGCGCCGCCATCGCCAGGGAGTGCGCCGCGGGCAGGTCGATGAACCGGACGGGCACGCCGTGTCCGAGCGCCCAGCGGATGGCCACCCACTCGGGCGAGAACGCGGCGAGCGGCCAGAAGGCGGCCTGCCCCGGATCGTCCACCGCGTGCGCGAGGAGGGCGACGGGCGGCCTCATCGACTCGTGGCCGGCGAGCGCCACCAGCGCGTCGGCCTCGGGCGGCCCCTCGATGAGCACCACGCCGGGGGCGGCCGCGTCCAGCGCGGCGCGTACCCCGCGCGCGGATCCGGGGCCGTGGTGCCGCACGCCGAGGAGCAGCGGCCCGCGGACGGCCGCCGCCGTCGCGGCCCGTTCCGCCGCGGCCCGTTCCGCCACGGCGGGGGACGTGGTCATGCGCTCACCTCGCGGCAGGCACGGTAGAAGTCCTTCCAGCCGTCGCGCTCACGGACCACGGTCTCGACGTACTCCTGCCAGACGACGCGGTCGGCGGCGGGATCGCGGACCACGGCGCCGAGCACGCCCGCGGCGACATCGGCAGGCCGCAGCACGCCGTCGCCGAAGTGGGTGGCCAGCGCGAGGCCGTTGGTGACGACGGAGATGGCCTCGGCCGTGGAGAGCGTGCCTGAAGGCGACTTGAGTTTGGTGCGCCCGTCGGCCGTGCTGCCGCCGCGCAGTTCGCGGAAGACGGTGACGACGCGTCGTATCTCCGACATGCCGTCCGCCTCCACGGGCAGTCCGAGCGAGCGGCCGAGCTGGTCGACGCGCCGGGAGACGATGTCGACCTCCGCTTCCGGTGTCGCGGGCAGCGGCAGCACCACGGTGTTGAACCGCCTGCGCAGCGCGCTGGACAGCTCGTTGACCCCGCGGTCGCGGTCGTTGGCCGTCGCGATGAGGTTGAACCCCCGTACGGCCTGCACCTCCTCGCCGAGCTCGGGGATGGGCAGGGTCTTCTCCGACAGCGTCGTGATGAGCGAGTCCTGCACGTCGGCCGGGATGCGCGTCAGCTCCTCGACCCGGGCCGTGAGCCCCTCGGACATGGCCCGCATGACGGGGCTCGGCACGAGCGCGGCACGGCTCGGGCCGTGCGCGAGCAGCTGCGCGTAGTTCCATCCGTAGCGGATGGCCTCCTCCGGCGTGCCCGCCGTCCCCTGCACGAGCAGGGTGGAGTCCCCGCTGACGGCGGCGGCGAGGTGCTCGGACACCCAGGTCTTGGCCGTGCCGGGCACGCCGAGCAGCAGCAGCGCCCGGTCGGTGGCGAGCGTCGTGACGGCGACCTCGACGATGCGGCGCGGCCCCACGTACTTCGGCGAGATGACCGTGCCGTCGGGGAGCGTGCCGCCGAGCAGATAGAGGGAGACGGCCCAGGGCGACAGCCGCCAGCGCTCGGGCCTCGGCCTGTCGTCCTGCGCGGCGAGCGCCGCCAGCTCGGCCGCGAACGCGTCCTCGGCGTGCGGGCGCAGAACAGCGTCGGCGGGCTTCGCCGGGGCTTCGGGCAGGGTGTGGGACACGGTCATGACTCCCCCTCCAGATCGGTCGACCGGATGTGGTGACCACGGTGCACCATGCCACTGACAGTCAGTCGTCTGTGCAGGTCAGGCGATGTGCGGGGGTGATTGTCAGTGGCCCGGCCTACCGTTGTGGCCATGACTGATCCGGAGGTGCGCTGGACGGCGGAGCAGGTGCTCGCGCTGGCTCCTGACGATGCGTCACGCAAGGCCGGCGGCAAGCTCGGCCTGGCGGGCCCGTGGTCGGAGACGGGCGCGGGCGCGGCGGGCGCCGTGTGGGGGTTGTGCAAGGGGAGCGGCGGCAAGCCGTACCGGACGGTGGTCGACACGGCGGGCCCCGCCTACCGGTGCAGTTGCCCGAGCCGGAAGTTCCCGTGCAAGCACGCGCTGGGGCTGCTGCTCCTGTGGGCGTCGGGCGAGGCCTCGGTCGCCGCCGGCGGGGAGCCGCCCGGGTGGGCCGGTGAGTGGCTGACCGCACGGGGGAAGCGGGCGGCCCGCGAGAAGCCGGCGGAAGCCGGCGCGGAAGGAGCGGGGGGTACGGCCGCGGGATCGGCGAAGGCCGCGGACCCGGAGGCGGCCCGGCACAGGGCGGAGCGCCGGGCGGGGCGGATATCGGCGGGCGTGGGCGAGTTGGAGCAGCGCCTCGCCGACCTGCTGCGGGGCGGCACGGCGGGCGCGGAGCAGCAGGGGTACGGCCTGTGGGAGGAGACGGCGGCCCGCATGGTCGACGCGCAGGCGCCCGGCCTGGCGGCGCGGGCAAGGGAGTTGGGTGCGATACCGGGTTCGGGCCCCGGCTGGCCCGGCAGACTGCTCGAGGAGGCGGCGCTCCTGCATCTGCTGAGCCGCGCCTGGCTGGGAGTGGAGGCGCTGCCCGAGGCGCTGGCGACGACGGTCCGCACACGCGTCGGCCTGCCGTCGGCGCCCGCTGGGGAGCAGATCAGGGACGCCTGGTCGGTCCTCGCCCAGTACGACACGTCCGACGGCAAGTTGACGACCCGCCGCATCTGGCTGCATGGCCGTGGGACCGGCAGGTTCGCACTCCTGCTCGCCTTCGGCGCCGCGGGCCGCGCCCCCGAGCTTGCGCTGCCACTGGGCCTCGCGGTGGACGCACGGATAGCGCCGCACGCGGGAGCAGCGCAGCTGCGGGCTTCCTGGGTCGAGCAGTTCGGCGCGCCCGAGCCGATGGGCGCTCCGCCGCCGGGCGCGAGTGTGGCGTCGGCGGTGGAGGCGTACGGGGCGGCCCTGCGTGACGACCCGTGGCTCGACGCGTGGCCGGCGGTGCTGAGCGGCGTCATACCCGTGCCCGGGTCGGAGGGGGCGGGTTGGCGGCTGGTGGACGCGTCGGAGGGGGCGGCGCTGCCGCTGACGGACGGGTCGGTGGAGCGGCCGGGGCTCTGGAAGCTGGTCGCGCTGGCGGGTGGGCGGCCGGTCACGGTGTTCGGCGAGTGCGGGCACCGCGGATTCGAGCCGCTGGCCGCGTGGTCGCCGGAGGCGGCGGCGATGGTGGCGCTGGTCTGACGAGCGCCCGCAGGCAGGGCATCGGGGCATGTGGACGGCGGAGACGACTGGGGGAACGAGGATGACGACGATGACGCGGACCGCGAGCGCGCCGGCCGGGGTGGTGGCGGAGGCGGCCGCAACCGCCCTTGCGGAAGGCAGCAACGGACCGGCGGCGGCGCGCTGGAAGGACCTGGTCACGTCGGCGCTGCTGGGCACCGACCGGCGGACACCTCCCGCCGAGATCCTCGCCCCGGGCGTGGACGAACCGATGGCCCTGCTGGACGCGGCGGCGCTGCACACCGTGCGGCGCAGGGCGGGGCTCGTGCCGGGGCCCGCCGCCGAGGGCGATCTGCCGGAGCCCGCCCCGCTCGACGGGCGTCCCGCGCTTCCCGGGGCGGCCACGCACAGGCTCACGCTGCTGCTCGCGGACAGGGCGGCGCCGTCCGCCGGGTCGAACCGGCGCGGTACGGCGCCGGATCTGGCGGAACTGCTGCCGCAGTGGCTGGCCGCGGCGAACGCCCATGGCTACGCGGCGCCCGCCGCCGCGCTGCCCGCGCTGCTCGACGCCGCGCGGGCGCGGACCGATCTGCGGCCGCAGGCGCTGACGTTCGCGGGGGCGCGCGGGCTGTGGCTCGCGCGGTGGAACCCGGACTGGAAGTTCGCGCTGCGGGGTGGCGCGGGCAGCGCCGCCCTGCCCGACCTGACCGACGAGGGCGCGGTCGGGCGGCTGTGGGACGAAGGGCTGTTCGCCGAGCGGGTGGCGCTGCTGTCGGCGCTCCGGGCCCTGGACGGGGCCCGGGGGCGTGCCCTCCTGGAGTCGACCTGGGCGACGGAGCGTGCGGAGGACAGGCTGATGTTCCTCGACACGCTGCGCACCGGGCTGCACGACGAGGACGAGCCCTTCCTGGAGGCGTCACTGTCCGACCGCAGCCGCAACGTCCGCTCGACGGCGGCCGAGCTGCTGTCCGGGCTGCCGCACTCCGCGCTCGCGGCCCGGATGGCGGACCGGGCCACGACCTGCGTCGCCCTCGACCGGCTGGCGGCGCGGCCGTCTATCGCGGTGGAGGCCCCGTACGCGTGCGACGCGGACATGCGCAGGGACGGCGTGACGGCGACACCGCCCACGGGCAGGGGCGAGCGGTCGTGGTGGCTGAGCCAGTTGGTGGAGGCGGCGCCGCTCGACGTGTGGCCTGGCCGCCTCGGGGGACGCACGCCCGCCGAGATCGTCGCGTTGCCCGTGGGCGACGACTGGCGCGACGACCTGCACGCGGCGTGGTGCAGGGCCGCGATCACCCAGCGGGACGCAGACTGGGCGCGCGCGCTGACGGCCGGCGCGACGCTGTCCGACCGCGCACGCCTGCTCGCGGTCCTGCCGAGCGAGGAACGGGCGGCCCGGGTCGCGTCGTTCATCGCGTCGGACGGCCTGTCGGAGGCGTTCCAGCTGCTGGCGGTGTGCGCGGTGCCGTGGGCTGAGCCGCTGGGAGGCGCGGTGGTCGACGCACTCGACATCGCACGGGAGGCGGGCAGCTATCCCTGGAGTTTCAGCGGGGTAATGGGCCTGGCGGAACGCTGCCTGTCCCCGGACGCGGCGGACCGCCTCGACCTGCTGACGGCCACACCGGCGGACACGGAGGACACGTCGCCGGGGGCGGGCGGCTACTGGTCGGAAGCGTTCAGAAGACTGGTGGCGACGCTGCGGCTACGAGCCCTCATACAAGAGGAACTGGCGGCGTAGCGGACCCGCCGAGGCGCCGACAACCCGCCCACCGGG
>NZ_JAGIQL010000150.1 GCF_017813245.1 Streptomyces montanisoli | reverse complement strand
ACTGCCCCGTCGGGCAACCGGGCCGCGCACGGCGGGTCTCGGGCTGCCGCCCTGCGCGGCTCGCGGGCGCAGCCCGGTTGCCGTTACGGTCCGGTGCTCGGCCGCGGGTGCGGGTGCGGGGCACAGCGCCAGCGCCTCCCGTCGGGCAGCCGCCCGGCGGCAACGGCGGGCGGGCGGGGCCGTCCCGCGTCGGTCAGGCGGGCGCCACGGCACCGCGCGGCGGCGTCAGGGTAGCGGGTCGCCGCGTTCCAGTGCTGCGATCTGCGCGACCCTGCGGGCGTGGACGCCGCCCTTGAACGGGGTCGTCAGCCAGGTCGCCACGACCTCCTCGGCCGCCCGCGGCGCGAGCGTCTTCGCGGCGAGCACCAGCACGTTCGCGTCGTTGTTGCCGCGCGAGATCCCCGCGCTCCACACGTCGTGGCACAGCCCCGCCCTGATCCCGTGGATCTTGTTGCAGGCCACCGTCTCCCCGAGCCCGCTGCCGCCCAGGACCAGGGCGCGGTCGGCGCGGCCCGCGACGACCTCGGCGCAGGCGTCCGCGCACAGCGCCGGGTAGTCGACGACGCTCGCCGCGTCGGGCGCGCCGCCGCGGTCGTCCACGGTGTGACCCTCGGCGGCGAGCCACTCCACGAGCCGCGCCCGCAGGGCGACGCCGTTGTGGTCGGCCGTGATGGCGATCCGCATCAGGCCGTCACGTCCAGCGTGGTCTCGGCGAAGACGTCCTCCAGCTTCACGGGCGCGCGCAGGATCCGCTGGTCGACGGCGTGCCGCACCAGCGTTTCGAGGACGGCGCGGTTGGGCTCGATGC
This sequence comes from Streptomyces montanisoli, assembly GCF_017813245.1. GTDB lineage: Bacteria > Actinomycetota > Actinomycetes > Streptomycetales > Streptomycetaceae > Streptomyces > Streptomyces montanisoli. Next base: position 14,205 of record NZ_JAGIQL010000150.1, on the reverse strand, counting down.
CGTAGGGCAGCGGGTCCTCGCCGGTCGTCTCCAGCACGCGCGCGTACATGCGGTCCGTGGCCGTCGGCTCCGCGATCGCGCCGGCGCGCAGCCGGTCGACGTAGAGCGACTTGGCGCGGGCGAACGCGTCGAAGACCTCGAACCCGAACTCGGGGCGCTCGCGCAGGAGTTCGTCCTTGACCACCACGAGGTGGTTGATCGGGTAGAAGCCGCGCGAGCGCAGCGCCGCGTACCCGGCCCCGACCGGGTCGGGGATCAGCGGGACGATCGCGGGCGCGTCGGGCGCGGGCCCGATCGTCGCGGCGAGGTCGCCGTCGAGCAGCATCTGTTCGAGGCTCGCGCCGGCCGGCATCCGCACGACGTTCGACGGCGGCTCGTACGCGGCGACGTGCTCGTCGCCCGACAGCACCCAGGTGATGGCGGACAGGTCGACGCCGTACTCCTCCTGGAGCACCGCGCGCGCCCACACACCCGTGGTGACGGTGTAGCCCCTACTCACGCCGACCCGGTGGCCCTCCAGGTCCTTGGGGTGCCGGATGCCGGGCCACCGCGAGGGGTTGGCATGGATCGCGCCGTGGTGGAAGCCGCGCACCAGGAACGCGGGGACGGCGGTGAAGCGCGCGCCGTGCTCCTTGGCGACGAGGTACGTGGTGAGCGCCATCTCGGTGACGTCGAACTCGAGTCCGCGCACCATCCGGCGGAAGGCGTGCACGAGGACGGGCACCTCCTCGAACGCGAAGTCCCAGCCGGCCGGCGTCACCTCCCCGGTCTTGAGCGCCTCGTTGCCGCCCTGGGTGCGGGTCACTGCCGTCAGTCGGCGGTCGGCCATGTCGTCTGCTCGATTCTGTCGCGCGCGGACCTGTCGCACCCGAAAGGTAGCATGGTCAGTCCATAAGGCCATAGAGTGTGGGCGCACGCGGGCCATCGCACAACGGCCCCGGCGCACGCGTCCCCACGGTGAGGAGAGGTCATGGCAGAGCAGGTGTTGGCGGCGGTCAGGACGGGGCCCGGCACAACGGAGCTGCGCGAGTTCCCCATGCCGGACGTCCCGGCCGACGGCGCCCTGTTGAAGGTCGAGGTCGCCGGCATCTGCGGCACCGACGTGAAGATGTACGGCAAGCCCCCGTTCGCCGACCCGGTGATCATGGGTCACGAGAACGTCGGTGTGATCGCCAGGGCGGGACGCGAGTTCACCGAGCGCAAGGGGCTCGTCGAGGGCGACCGGATCTTCGTCGAGCACTACGTCGGCTGCATGCGGTGCGCCTGGTGCCACGCGGGCGAGTACCGCCACTGCGAGGGCACGGACTGGCGCACCAACCCCGACGCGCGGCGCTACGGGTACACGTCGGCGAACAACCCGTACCACCTGTGGGGCGGCTTCTCGCAGTACCTCTACCTGCCGTGGAACTCCGTGACACACCGCGTGCCGGACGGCGTCTCGGCCGAACTGGCCGGTCTCGTCACGCCGTTGTCGAACGGCATCGAGTGGGCACTGGTCACCGCGGGCGTCGGCTACGCGAGCACCGTGCTCATCCAGGGGCCCGGGCAGCAGGGCCTGTCGCAGGTCGTCGCCTGCAAGCAGGCCGGCGCCTCGCTGATCATCGTGACCGGCACGACGAAGGACGCCGCGCGCCTGTCGATGGCGCGTGCGCTGGGCGCCGACGCGGTGATCGACGTGCGCGAGGAGGACGCCCTCACGCGCGTGCGCGAACTCACCGGCGGGCGCGGCGTCGACGTGGTGCTCGACTGCACCGCGGGCGCCGGCACCGCGCCGGTGCTCCTCGGCGTCGACGCGCTCAAGCGCCGCGAGGGCACCATGGTCGTCCAGGGCGAGGTGGCGGCCTTCCCGGACTTCCCGCTGAAGAAGCTCACGGAGAAGTCGATCGCCATGAAGAGCGCGCGCGGCCACAGCTACCGCGCCTGCGAACTCGCCCTCGAACAGCTCGCGTCGGGCCGCTTCCCGCTGGAGCGGCTGGCCACGCACACCTTCGGCCTCGCCGACACCGACAAGGCCATCAGGACCGTCGGCGGCGAGAGCGGCGAGGACGCCGTGCACGTCTCCCTGCTGCCCTGGGCGGAGGCGGCATGAGCGGCCTCGTCGTACGGGACACACCGCGCGCCGACGAGGCGGCCGTGGACGCACTCGCCCGGTACGGCGTGGCGACGGTCCACGAGGCGCAGGGGCGCACCGGGCTGCTGTCCTCCGCGCTCAGGCCGGTCTTCGCGGGCGGCCACATCGCGGGCTCCGCCGTGACGGTGAGCGTGCCACCCGCGGACAACTGGATGCTGCACGTGGCCGTCGAGCAGTGCAGGCCGGGCGACGTCCTGGTGGTCTCCCCCACGTCGCCCTCCGATGCCGGGTACTTCGGCGAGCTGCTCGCCACGGCCGTGGCCGCGCGCGGTGTGCGCGGCCTGGTCATCGACGCCGGGTGCCGTGACGTGGCCGAGCTGACCGCGATGGGATTCCCGGTGTGGTCGCGCCACGTCTGCGCGTTCGGCACGGTGAAGGAGACGCTCGGCGACGTCGGGCTGCCGCTGGTGTGCGCCGGGCAGCGGATCGATCCGGGTGACGTGATCGTCGCGGACGACGACGGCGTCGTGGCCGTGCCGCGGCGCGACGCGGCCGAGGTGGCACAGGCCTGCCGGGCGCGCGAGGACAAGGAGGCGCGTTCGCGGGAGCGCTACGCACGCGGTGAACTGAGCCTGGACGTGGGGGCGATGAGGGAGCGCCTCGCCGCGAAGGGCCTCACGTACGCCGACCACGCCGACCACGCCGAGCCGGCGGACCCGTCGGGACGCGAGGACGGCCCGGGGGTGACGGCCAGGTGATCATCGACTGCCACGGCCACTACACGACCGCGCCGCCCCAGCTGGCGGCCTTCCGTGAAGCGCAGCTGGCGCGCCTGGACGAGCCGGGCCGGGCGGCCCCCGCGATGGCGCCCGTCACGGACGACGCGCTGCGCGAGTCGGTGGTGAACCACCAGCTGAAGGTGTTGCGGGAGCGCGGCGGCGACCTGATGCTGTTCTCGCCCAAGGCCTCGGGCATGGAGCACCACGTCACCGACCCGGAGACGGCGCGCGCGTGGGCCGAGGCGAGCAACGACCTCGTCCACCGGGTGTCGCTGCTGTTCCCCGAGCACTTCGCCGCCGTGTGCCAGCTCCCGCAGACACCGAACGGGCCGCTCGACGGTGTGATCGCCGAACTGCGGCGCTGCGTCGGGGAGCTGGGGTTCGTCGGCTGCAACCTCAACCCCGACCCGTCGGGCGGGCACTGGACGTCGCCGCCGCTGACCGACCCGTACTGGTTCCCGCTGTACGAGGTGATGGAGGACCTCGGGGTGCCGGCGATGGTGCACGTCTCGTCGTCCTGCAACCCCGCGTTCCACACGCTCGGCGCGCACTACCTCAACGCCGACACGTCGGTGTTCATGCAACTCGTCCAGGCCGACCTGTTCGGCCGCTTCCCCGGGCTGCGCTTCGTCGTCCCGCACGGCGGCGGGGCCGTCCCGTACCACTGGGGCCGCTACCGCGGCCTCGCGATGCGGATGGGGCGCCCGGACCCGGCGGAGCACCTCAGGAACAACGTCTTCTTCGACACGTGCGTCTACCACCAGCCCGGTGTGGACCTGCTGACCCAGGTCGTCGACGCCGGGAACATCCTGTTCGCGTCGGAGATGCTGGGCGCCGTGCGGGGCGTCGACCCGGCGACCGGGATCGCGTGGGACGACACCAAGGGGTACGTGGACGGCGCCGGCCTCACCGCCGAGCAGCTCGCCATGGTCTACGAGACGAACGCGCGCCGCGTCTATCCCCGGCTCGACGCGCTCCTCACGGCACAGGGAAGGTGATCGGGCGCATGTCACGCCTGCGACTGACGATGGCCTGCGGCGACTACGACCGCACCCGCGCCCTCCAGGAGGGCACCATCAGGCCGGACGGCATCGACCTCAACTACCTGCGGCTGCCGGTGGAGGAGACGTTCTTCCGGATGATGCGCCACCAGGAGTTCGAGGTGGCGGAGCTGTCGTTGTCCTCGTACGTCCTCTCGCTGCGGCAGGACCCGTCGCCGTTCGTGGCGCTCCCGGTGTACACGTCGCGGATGTTCCGGCACGGCGCGCTGTACTGCAACGCGGGATCGGGCATCGAGCGCCCCGAGGACCTGCGGGGCAAGGTGGTCGGCAGCCCCGAGTACCAGCTGACGGCGAACGTGTGGATGCGCGGCATCCTCTCCGACCGCCACGGCGTGCCCTTCGACTCGGTCACGTACCGCACCGGCGGCCAGGAGAGCGCCGGGCGGGTGGAGAAGGCGAAGGTCCCGCTGCCCGGCTCGCTGCGGATCAGCCCGATCGCGGGCGACGCGACCTTGTCCTCGATGCTGGCGAGCGGCGAGATCGACGCGCTGTGCACCCCGCGCATCCCCAGCCCCTTCGTGGCCGGCGACCCGCGCGTGCGGCGGGTGTTCCCCGACTTCATGGCGGCGGAGAAGGAGTACTACGCCGACACCGGCATCTTCCCGATCATGCACGTGGTCGCCGTGCGGCGCGACGTGTACGAGGCGAACCGCTGGGTCGCGCAGTCGCTCTACAAGGCGCTGCTCGCGGCGAAGGATGAGGCGTACGCGGGCCTGTACGACACGTCGGCGCTGCGCTTCACCCTGCCCTGGCTGACCTCGCAGTTCGAGGAGGCGAGGACGCTGCTCGGCGAGGACTACTGGGCGTACGGCCTCGGGGGCGCCAACCACACGGCGCTGTCGACGTTCCTGCGCTACCACCACGAGCAGGGGCTCTCCGACCGGCTGCGCACGCCGGAGGAGCTGTTCGCGCCCGAGGCGACCGAGGCGGCGGTGATCTGACCGTCGGCCGAGGCGTCCGAGAGGGCCCCGGGCCCCTCCGACGTGGACCTCCACAGATTGACGTGCGAGGGTGTGGGCGGTCCCCGGCGCGGCCGGGCCGCTGGTGTACCCGTCGCAGTCGGAGGTGGCGTCGCATGCTCGCAAACGGTCCGGGACCCGCGGGCGTGACGAAGCTCCCGCACGCCGCCCGCAACCTTCGCGCGCCACTGTGCATCCTGCAGAGTGCGGCCCGTGCTGCGACGACGACCCGCGACATCGCGCGCGGGCCGTCCGCACTCGGCCACGACCACTGACGGACAGGGAGCGCGCAGATGAAGGACCCGGGGGACGCAGAGCCTTCCCGGCAGGCGACGCGGCATCGTCCCCCGGGCCCGCCGCGCCAGCGGACGTCGAGGGACGGCACGGCGCGTCCGCCCTCGGCGGGCACCGGCCAGGAGCCGCCCGGCGGCGGCAGGGCGGCGGCCCGCAAGGCCGCTCGCGCGGGTGACCGCGGCCGCAAGCGCCGTCGCGCGAGGCCGCCGTCGCGGCGCAAGCGCGTCCTGCGGATCGTGCTCGGCGTGATCTCCGCGCTGGTGCTGATCACCGCGGGCGGCGGCGCCTACCTGTACGAGCACCTCAGCGGCAACATCAAGAGCGTCGCCATCGGTGGCGGCGGCAAGGAGAAGGCCGACTCGTTCGGCAGGACCCCGATCAACGTGCTCGTGATCGGCTCCGACGGCAGGAACTCCAAGGACGACTGCAAGCTCGGCGGCGGCTGCGGGTCGAGCGACTCGACGGCGGGACACAACGCCGACGTCGAGATGGTGGTGCACATCTCGGCGGACCGCTCCAACGCCACCGCCATGAGCATCCCCCGCGACACGATGACGCGGATCCCCGCCTGCCAGGGGACGAACGGCGCCCCCTCGACACCGGGCTACGAGGGGCAGATCAACAGCGCCCTGCAGTACGGGCCCGCCTGCCAGGTCAAGACCGTGCGGCAGCTCACGGGCATCACCATCGACCACTTCGTCATGCTCGACTTCGCGGGAGTCGTGAAGATGTCGGACGCGGTGGGCGGTGTGTCGGTGTGTGTGTCGGACAACGTCTACGACACCTACTCGCACCTCAAGCTCTCCAAGGGGCAGCACACACTCAAGGGCGATGCGGCGCTCGAGTTCGTCAGGACGCGGCACGGCCTCGGCGACGGCAGCGACCTCAGCCGCACGTACGCGCAGCACATCTTCCTCAGCGCCATGATCCGCAAGCTCAAGAGCGCCGGCACACTCAGCGATCCCACCAAGGTCTACGCGCTGGCCGACACGGCCACCAAGGCGATGACCGTGGACACCGGTCTCGGCAGCATCGCGAAGCTGATCGGCCTGGCCGACGACCTGAACAAGGTCCCGCCGAAGCGGATCACGTTCACCACGATGCAGACGGGCACGTCCCCGACGAACGCGAACCGGGTGATTCCCGCGCCGAGCGCGTCCGCGCTGTTCGCGGCGATCGCCAACGACAAGCCGCTGACGTCGCCCGACGGGAAGAAGACGTCCGCGGGCGAGAAGACGGGGGCGTCGAAGTCGCCGGCCTCCGGCGGCTCGGGCAGCAGCCCCTCGCCGTCCGCCACGGTCGCACCCTCCGACGTCACCGTGAGCGTGGACAACGGCACCAGCACCTCGGGGCGGGCCGCGGCGGTCGGCGCCGCGCTCACCGCCAAGGGGTTCGGCCACGGCACCTACGGCAACGCGAGCACCCCGCAGGCCAAGACCGAGCTCGCCTACGGACCGGGGCAGAAGGCGCAGGCCCAGACCGTGGCGGACGCGCTCGGCCTGCCGTCCTCGCGCCTGTCGTCCACCGGCACGCCCGGCGTCGTGCTCACCATCGGCGCGGACTGGACGAGCGGTACGTCCTTCCCCGGCGGGTCCGGTTCCGGCGGCGCGAAGGCGGACACGCACGCGGCCGTCTCCGGGGCGCACGTCGAGCACGCGGACGACTCGACGTCGTGCGCGAAGGTCAGCAAGTACAAGACCGTCGAGATCAACGGCGTACCGATGACGCCATCTCAGGCATACGCGGCATCCCCGAACAAAAAGGACTCGGCGCCCTGATCAGGACGGGCTGAGCCGTCCCGGTCAGGGCGCCGAGGAGGGGCGCCGTGCCACCTGTGCGGCGCGCGCGGCATCCGCCGATGCCGCGCGACGCCACCGGGTGGCGCGTGCCGTCTAGTACGGGCCGTTCACGTTGTCGATCGAGCCGTACATGGCGGCGGCGTAGTTGCACGCCGCGGTGATGTTCGCGACCGGGTCGTACGGGTCCATCGAGGTGCCGGCCACGTGGTACGTGTTGAACGTGGGGTCGATCACCTGGAGGAGGCCCTTGGACGGGGTGCCCTGCGCGGCGTTGGAGTCCCAGTTGTTGATCGCCTGGGGGTTGCCGGACGACTCCCGCATGATGTTGCGGTAGATGCCGTTGTAGCTGCCGGGGATGCCGTGCTGGGCCATGATGTCCAGCGACTGCTTGATCCAGCCGTCCAGGTTGTCCGAGTACGTCGTGGTGGACGCCTGCTTGGTGGATGTCTGCGCGGCGGGCGCCTTGGCGACCGGGGCGGAGTCCGCGGTGTTCTGGGCCTTCAGGGTCGTGGCCTTGTGCTCGGAGCCGGAGCCCGTCGCCTTGTGCGCCGACGTCTGGGCGGCACCGCCGTGCAGCGTGAGCTTGAGACCGGGGTGGATCAGGTTCGGGTTGCCGCCGACGGCGTCCCGGTTGACCTGGTACAGCTTCTTCCAGCCGCCGGACAGCGAGTGCGAGGTCGCGATCTTGTAGAGCGAGTCGCCGCTGACGACGGTGTACGGGGCGGCGGCCTTCTTGGCGGCCGCCTTGACCGCGGCGGGCGCCTTGGGCGCCTGGTGCACGGCCGCTTCGTGGCTCACCGACTGCGCGACGGGCGCGGCGCTGGCGCCGGTGGCGGTCAGCAGCGGGACGGCGAACACGGCGCTTCCCACACCTGCCGCCATCAGTCCGCGGGACAGCGGTCGGGGCATGGGACGGCGGTGAATGGCCTTTTTGGGCATGCTGAATTCCTCTCCGTCGCCTGCGAGGTGAGCTGTCGGGTTCGGGCTGGAGATGCCCGGCCGCACGAATGCGGCTTCACCCCTAGCCGATCCGCGTTCGCGGCTCGGCGGCTTACCTGGGTCCCCCGCTCCTGCCGAATGGATGAATGGTTGAGGTATCCGGACAGCGGCAGGATTCGGCGGTCTGTCCGGAATGACGAGAACGTAAGCGAAGACCTCGCGGCGAAACAAGTTGTGAATTCGCTCAGCCATGCTCCGGGCACTCAAAGCCAGGGACGAGGCGATCACCGGATTGCCTTACGGAATCCCAACACGCCGCACACAAGCCCCACATGGCCGGGCTACAGGAAGCGGCAAGACGCCGGGCAGGTGACACATATCACCGATTGGGCACTCAACTGGCCCTCACAACACGCGCCAGACACCTACAAGTTACCCGAACACCCCAGAAGACCCCTTAGGTACTAATAGGACAAACATGGCCATATGGCGGCACCTGCCCGTCTCATAGGGAACGCACAGTTTGAAGGCCGGTCAGCAAAGCGGAACCTGCATCGCACGGCATAGCCAATCAATTCTGACGCGCCATCAAAAGGACGGGGAAAAGATGATCGCCGCCACAAGGAAGATGCCGTCATCGAATACCGCGTCAGGAATGCGGCGGGCCGGGCCACCATCCAAGTGCGAGGAGGAGTTCGGCCCGTACGGTCGCGTCCGAAAGGTCGGCGCCGAGCAATTGCTCCGCGCGCCGTACGCGGTGGCGGACGCTGTTGCGGTGCAGTCCCGTGAGTTGGGCGGTACGGTCCCAGCCGCCGTGGCAGGACAGCCAAACGCGCAGCACCTCGGCCAGTTCGGCGCCGCCGCGCCCTTCCGGGTCGTCGAGCAGTGGGCGCAGCGTCCGCCGCGCCCACTCCCCCGCGAGCGCCGGATCGAGCGCCCCCGCGATGCCGAGGCCGTCCTCCCCCGCCACGAGCGGGGTGCCGGACGCGGCTGCCTGCCGCAGCAGCAGCCCGGCTTCCCGGTCGGCCGCGGGGAGTTGGCCGGGGCTCACGGGCCTGCTGAGCACGGCGAGCCAGTCGCCGCGTTCGCGGAGCCGGTCGAGTTCCGGCCGCCCCATGGCGGCGGGAACGACCCCGCGCAGGGTGTTCGTACGCACGTCGACGAGCGGGCCCGGAGGGCGGGCCTCCGCGGCGGCTCCGGGCGGGCGCCTGGCGTGCAGCACCCTTGCCCGCGGGGGCTCTTCGCCGCCGGAACCGCCGGTGCCGCTCTCCGAACCGCCGGCTTCCGGCTCCGTCCCGGCCAGCAGTTCGCCGAGCAGTTCCCGGGCGCGCCCCCGCTCCGCCGGGTCGTCGCCGAGCAGCAACAGGGCCGCGAGCGCGCCCTGTTGGTCCACGCTCCGCTCGCCTCGGGCGAGTAGCCCGAGCAGCCCCACCGCCACGGCGACCGCGCCACGCCGGGCGGCCACCGGCGGCCGTGCGCCGCCGAGCAGCAGCACGCGCACCGCGGCGCCCGCCGCCTCCACGGGGTGGAGCGCGATCCGTCCGCCTTCCGTGTGGTCGACGGCGCTGCGCGGACCGTCCCCACGGGCGAGCCGCACGGCCAGCTCACGGACCGCGTCGCCGGGCTCGGGGGCGCTGGACGTGGTCGCGAGGGTGCGGCCGTCCGCGTCGAGGAGCGCGGCCCAGCCGCCGACGGCGCGTGCCGTCGCCTCCAGGACGGCGGGCACCGGCGCGTCCCTGTGCAGCGCGGCCCCCGTGATCGCGGCCTGGGCCTCGGCGAGCGCGAGCAGCTGTTCGGTGTGGCGCCGCTGGAGCGCGGCGGCGACGGTACGGGCGACCCGGTGGAAGGGCGTGGCCTCCGGCACCGTGAGCAGCGGCAGTCCCCGCTCCTCGCAGGCGGCCGCGAGCGCGCCGGACACCGAGCGGTGCACGGGCGCGAGTCCGAGCCCGAGCGCCGCGACACCGGCGGAGACCAGCTCGTCGACGTAGGGGCGAGGGTCGGCGGGCAGCGCCAGCCCGGCGGTGAGCAGCAGCTCACCGCCCAGCAGGTAGGGGCCGGGATCGGGCAGCTCGCTCACGTGCGCCCAGCTGACACGCCTGGTCAGCAGCGCCTGTGAGGTGACGGACACGAGTCCGAGCGTGGGGTCGTCGACGAGGGTGCGCAGCGCGAGGGACGGAATGGCGTCGGGGCCGTCCTCGTCCGTGGCCGGGGCCTGGGGTTCCTCGGGTGGTACGGCGTCCATGGGCAGGCTCCGGCCGGCGAGGGGAAGACACGGCGGTGCATGTCTGGGCCGATTCATCCTATGCATGCCGCAGTCCAGGATGATTCATCCCGTGACCGCGCCCGGTGTCCTGCCTAGGCTGCTCGGCGGCGGCCCCCGCGGGGCCGCGTCCCGCCACCCCCGTACGGAAGAGGCCCGTCCCGTGTCCCCTGCCGACCCGCGCCCCGCCGCCGACCCGATGACCTCATCCGGGGAGGCGGCCGGCACCCGTCCGCGCTCCGCACCCGTCGGCCCCGTCGACAGCTCCGTCGTGCCCCGCTACGCCGGCATCGCCACGTTCGCGCGGCTGCCGCGGCTCGACGAGGTCGGCCGGGCCGACGTCGCGGTGGTCGGCATCCCCTTCGACAGCGGTGTCTCCTACCGGCCGGGCGCCAGGTTCGCCCCGGCGGCCGTCCGCGAGGCGAGCCGCCTGCTGCGGCCGTACCACCCGGCGCTCGACGTGTCCCCCTTCGCCGCGGTGCAGGTCGCGGACGCGGGTGACATCGCGGTCAACCCGTTCGACATCGGCCAGGCGGTCGCCACGGTCGAGCAGGAGGTGGGTGAGCTGGCGGCGACGGGTGCCTCGGTGGTGACGGTCGGCGGCGACCACACGCTGTCGCTGCCGCTGCTGCGTGCGGCCGCCCGGCTGCACGGCCCGGTCGCGCTGCTGCACTTCGACGCCCATCTGGACACCTGGGACACGTACTTCGGGGAGCCGTACACGCACGGCACCCCGTTCCGCAGGGCCGTGGAGGAGGGGCTGCTCGACACGGAGGCGCTCAGCCACATCGGCACCCGCGGTCCTCTGTACGGCAAGGCCGACCTGGATGAGGACCAGCGCCTCGGTTTCGGCATCGTGACCGCGGCCGACGTGATGCGCCGTGGCGTGGACGAGATCGTGGAGCAGGTGCGTGAGCGGATCGGGGACCGTCCGCTGTACGTCTCCGTCGACATCGACGTGCTCGACCCGGCGCACGCGCCGGGCACGGGCACGCCCGAGGCGGGCGGCCTCACCTCGCGCGAACTGCTGGAGATCCTGCGGGGCTTGAACGGCACGCGCATCGTCGGCGCCGACGTGGTGGAGGTGGCGCCCGCGTACGACCACGCGGACATCACCTCCGTCGCCGCGTCCCACGTGGCGTACGACCTGGTCAGCCTGCTCGCTCTGCGGCGCGCCGCGTCCTGACGCGCCCGCGGGCCGGCGTGCCCGCCGGCCCGCCGGTCAGGTCGCCCCGCCCGGCGCGCTCACCTGCGTCCGCGGCGCGGGTATCTCCGTTGCCGGGATCTCCGCCGCCGGTTCCATCGCCGCGGCCACCGTCTCGACGCGTGCGCGTTTGCCGGTGTGGTGGAACAGCAGGTTGAGCAGTACCGCCATGACGCACCCCGTGGAGATGCCGGAGTCCAGGACGATCCTCGCCCGGTCCGGGAAGGCGTGGTAGAAGTCGGGCGCGGCGATGGGTATCAGCCCGACGGCCAGCGACACGGCGACGATCATCACGTTGTTGTCCTTGGACAGGTTCGCCTTGGTGAGCGTCTGGACGCCGCTGGCCGCCACGGAGCCGAACAGGACGACGCCCGCGCCGCCGAGCACCGGCCGCGGTACGACGGCGATCAGCGACGCGGCCATCGGGCACAGGCCCATCAACACGAGGAAGCCGCCGCCCACCGCCACCACGAAGCGGCTGCGGATCCTCGTCATCGCGACGAGGCCGATGTTCTGCGCGAACGCGCTGCACATGAACCCGTTGAACAGCGGGCTCAGCGCCGATCCCAGGGTGTCGGCGCGCAGGCCGGCCGCGATGGTGCGCTCGTCCGCGGGGCGTTCCACTATCTCCCCGAGCGCCAGCATGTCGGCCGTCGACTCCGTCAGGCACACCAGCATCACGATGCACATGGAGACGATCGGGGCCACCCCGAACTGCGGCGCGCCGAAGTGGAAGGGCGTGGGGAAGCCGACGACATCGGCGTGCACGACGGGACCGAAGTCCGTCGCGCCGAACGGGATGGCGACGAGCGTGCCCGCGACCATGCCGAGCAGGACCGCGATCTGCTTGACGAACCCGCCGGTGAAGCGGCGCAGGACCAGGATGATGACGAGCGTGACCCCGGCCAGGGCGAGATTCCCGAGGGAGCCGTAGTCCTTGGCGCCCGCGTCGGGCCCCTGCATCCACTCGAAGGCGACGGGCAGCAGCGAGACGCCTATCAGCGTGATCACCGTGCCGGTGACGACCGGCGGGAAGAACCGCACCATGCGGGAGAAGTACGGCGCGGCGATGTAACCCAGCAGTCCCGCGACGATCACGGCGCCGAATATCACCGGGAGCGCGTCGTGCTTGTCCTTCGTCGACTGCACGACCGCGAGCATGGGGGCCACACCGCCGAACGTCACCCCGTTCACGAACGGCAGCCTGCACCCGATCTTCCAGACGCCGAGCGTCTGGAGGAACGTGGCGAGGCCAGCGGTGAACAGGCAGGCGCCGGTGAGGAAGGTGAGGTCCTTGGCCGAGAGGCCGATGGCCGCCCCGACGATCAGCGGCGGCGCGACGACGCCCGCGTACATGGCCGCGACATGCTGGAGACCGGTGGCCGCCATCCGCAGCGGCGGCAGTCTCTCGTCGACGGGGTGCGGGGCGGCCGGCTCCCCGGTCCTCCCTGTCGGCGCGTCACCTGTGGTGCTCAACCTGCTGAACCCGGGCATCTTTGCCACTGCGGCTCCTCCGTTCGTCCTCCAGCGTCGGCCGTGGCCGCACACTTTCGCTCCAGGGAGGTGGTACGAGAACTACTCGATAAATTCCGCTATTTCCGCATTATGAAATTATCGTTCTGTCATGCGGAATGAATGTAATGTGCGCCGTTGGGGCGGTCAAGGGATCGGACACCACCGTGATCAGGACGCACCCCAGCGCGCGCGACGGCTGGTGGACAATGGCGGAACACCCCGACGAGGAGGCCGCGATGGGCGAGGACGGACAGGCCGGGGCGGGGTGGCGCGGTGAGCGGCCGGTGGTCGGCGTCCTGCACCCCGGCGCGATGGGCGCCGCACTCGGGGCCGCGCTCAAGGCATCGTCGGGCGAGGTGCTCTGGGCCGCGGCCGGTCGCTCGGACGCCACGGCGAAACGCGCGGAACTCGCCGACCTCGTCGCCGTGCCGGACATCGCGGCGCTGGCACGCCGCTGCGACCTGATCGTCTCGATCTGCCCGCCTCACGCGGCGTTCGACACGGCCGCGCGGGTGGCGGACGCGCTGGCGGACGGTGCGGCGAGCGCACGCCCTCCCCTGTACGTGGACGCCAACGCGGTCTCCCCCGCGACCGTCCGGCGGATCGCCGGTCTGTTCGGTCCCGGCCGTGTGGTGGACGGCGCGGTGATCGGGCCTCCCGCGTGGGAGCCGGGACGGAGCGTGCTGTGGCTCTCGGGGCAGCACGCCGAGGCGGTGGCGGCCCTGTTCGGCGGCACGCCGTTCGCCGCGAGGACGCTGGGCGCTGAACCGGGGCGCGCCTCGGCGCTCAAGGCGTGCTTCGCGTTGCAGAGCAAGGCGCTGCCGACCATCTGGGCGCTGATGGAGCGTGCGGCCCGGAGCGCCGGGGTGGACGCGGAGTTGCGTGCCGAACTGGCGAGGAACGGCCTCGACCTCGACGAGCGGCTCTCGGCGCTGTCGGCGAAGGCCGGCACCACGGCCTGGCGCTGGGCCGGCGAGATGGACGAGGCGGCGGAGGCGATGGCCGAACTCGGGGTGCCGGACGGCTTCTCACGCGCGGCGGCCGAGGTCTACCGCGGGATGCGGGAGGGACCCGCGGGGCACCGGCCGCCCGGCTGAGCCCGCTGGCGGCCGCCCGCCTGAGGCCGGTAGCGGCGAGGACACGCCTGAGGCACGGTGGCGGCCGCACGCCCAGGGCACAGTGGCGGCCGCACGCCTGAGGCCGGTGGCGGCCGCACGCCCGGGACACGGTGGCGGCCACACGGCTGAGGCCGGTGGGCGGCCGCTCGCTCAGGGCACGGTGGCGGCCACACGCCCGGGACACGGTGGCGGCCACACGGCTGAGG
>NZ_JAGIQL010000015.1 GCF_017813245.1 Streptomyces montanisoli | reverse complement strand
CGCGGCACGGCGGGCGCGCGGCGCTCCTGCACGTGGGGAAGTCACGTTGGTTCTCCCGATGTTCGAAGGGACGGGAACGCCCGCCGAACCGGGTCGGCCGCGGCGTCGGCATGAAGACTGTGACCGGCGCCCGCGCACTGTCAACGTTAATTACTAATAAACTAAAATTGGGGTCCTCGGGGGTGCGGTCCTTACCGCGTCACGGCCGATCGCGGTGCCGTGCGGATCATGGACCAGGACACCGGCGGCAGCCGCGCGGTCAGGCCGCCGGGCTCGGTGGAATGGGCCGTCGAGCCGCGCGGTTCGACGCGGCGCGGCGCGTCCCGCGTGTTCGTCGCCCGCAGGTCGCGGCCGCCGAGGACGACGTGTTCGACGACCTGGCGCCCGCCTTCGGCCATGCGCAGCCGAAGGGCGGCCGGCTGCCGCTCGTCACGGTTGACGGCGAAGATCGTGGTCCCGCCCGTCTCCGGATCGCGGGTGGCGGCGACGTCGACCGCGGCCACGTCGCCGATCGTGGTGGAGTGCAGCATCGGCGAGACCGGCTCGACCCGCAGGACCTCGCCGCTGGCGTGCCGTGCGGTGAGGGCGAAGGGGTGGAAGACGGTCTGCCGCCAGGCCGCTGACCCCGGCTCGGTCCTGATCGGCGCGATGACGTTGACGAGCTGGGCGAGGCAGCCGATGGCCACCCGGTCGCTGTGGCGCAACAGGCTCATCAGCAGGTTGCCGACCACGACCGCGTCCTCGGTGGTGTACTCCTCCTCGATCAGCCGCGGCGCGCGCGCCCACCGCGGGCCGTCCTGGCCGGCGTGCCGGCTCTCGTGCCACACGTTCCACTCGTCGAACGCCAGGGTCAGCCTGCGTGTGGAGCGCCGCTTGGCGGCGATGTGGTCGCAGGTCGCGACGACACCGTCGATGAAGGAGTCCATCACCTGCGCGGAGGCGAGGAAGCCGGCGCGGTCGTCGCCGTGCTGCTCGAAGTAGGCGTGCAGGGAGATGTGGTCGACGACGTCGTAGGCCTCGTCGAGCACCTGGGCCTCCCAGCTGCCGAACGTCTCCATCCGCTCGTTGGAACTGCCGCAGGCGACGAGTTCGATGTCCGGGTCGACGCGACGCATGGCCTTCGCCGTCTCGGCGGCCAGCCGGCCGTACTCGGTGGCCGTCTTGTGCCCGATCTGCCAGGGGCCGTCCATCTCGTTGCCCAGGCACCAGGTGCGGATGCGGTGCGGCTCACGCACACCGTGGGCGATGCGCAGGTCCGAGCAGCGCGTCCCACCCGGGAAGTTGGCGTACTCCAGGAGGTCGCAGGCATCCTGGACGCCACGGGTGCCGAGGTTGACCGCCATGATCGGCTCGACTCCGGCCAGGCGGGTCCAGGCCATGAACTCGTTCAGCCCGAAGGTGTTCGGCTCGATGGACCGCCACGCAAGGTCGAGCGTCCTCGGGCGTTCGGCGCGCGGACCGACGCCGTCCTCCCAGCGGTGGCCGGAGACGAAGTTGCCGCCCGGGTAGCGCACGGCTCTGACACCGAGCTCACGTGTCAGTTCGACGACGTCGAGCCGCAGGCCGTCGGCGTCCGCCTCCGGGTGGCCCGGTTCGTGGATCCCGCCGTAGACGCAGCGGCCCATGTGCTCGACGAACGACCCGAACAGGCGTGGTGGCACGGGCGCGATGGTGAAGGCGGGGTCGAGGGTCGCGGTGCAGGTGAACACACGTGTCTCCGGATCCGTGAGCGGCACTTCAGCCGTGGTGGCTGCCGCAGGACTCGCGTACGACGAGCTCGAACGGCAGGACGGTGTGCAGGGGGTCGGGCGCCACGCCGTCGAGTAGCGCGAACAGGACGGACGCGGCTCTGCGGCCGAGCGCCTGCGCGGGCACGTGGACGGTGGTGATGCCGGGGGTCGTCAGCCGGGAGACGCCGAAGTCGTCGTAGCCGGCCAGCGCGATGTCCTCGGGGACACGCAGCCCGCGCGAGCGGATCTCCAGCATGGCGCCGTGGGCCATCTCGTCGTTGGCGGCGAAGATCGCCTGGAGGTCGGCCATGCTGTCCAGCACCTGCCGTGCGGCCGCGCGGCCCGACTCCTCGCTGAAGTCGCCCGCGGCGAGCGTGTGGGTGCAGGGCCTCCCCGAGGCGGCCAGGGCGCCGCGGAAGCCCTCGTACCTGTCCACCGCCGTCTGGTGGTCGAGCGGCCCGCTGATGTGCGCGATGCGGGTCAGGCCGTGGTCCTGGACGAGGTGGCGGGTGACGGCGGCGGCGCCGGCGATCTCGTCGGTGCCGACGCTCGCCGCGTGCGGCAGGTGCGCGAACCGCCCCACGAGCACCACCGGCAGGGCCGCGTCCACCATGCGGTTCACGTTCGGGTCGCTGATCGACGCCGACGCGACGATCGCGCCCGACGCGGCCTGGGAGCGCAGCACGCGTTCGTAGGCGGCCATGCCGTGCGTCTCGTCGGGGTTGGTCGACACCATCAGCGCCGTGTCACGCGCGTTGGCCTCTTCGGTGACGCCCACCAGCAGGTGCATGAAGTAGGGATGGCCGAACACGTGCCGGCCGGTCTGGGGGACGACCAGGGCGATGGACGTCGAACGCCCGGCGCGCAGCGCCCTGCCGGCGGAGTTCGGGACGTAGCCGAGCCGGGCCGCGGCGGCCCGCACGGCCCGCTTCGTGGGCTCGCTGATGCGCGGGTGGTCGGACAGGGCCATGGACACCGCGCTCTGCGAGACCCCGACGGACGTGGCGAGGTCCCTGAGCGTGACGTTGGCGCGCTTGGCCGCGTCCGGCATGCCGCACCCCTTTCCGGCTCCGCCCGCCACGGCTGCCCCGCCGGGACGGCTCAGATGCTTCAACGTTTCAGCAGATCGGACGGTAGGCGCCGTCGACGAGCGCGTCAAGCCTGGCCAAACCCCTTACCGTCAGGCTTATTTGACCGTCTTGGAGGGTTGACGGCCGCAGGCGGCAGCTCTAGCTTCAAAGCTGCTGAATCGTATGAGCAGTGGTCAGGCGCCGACTCGACACCGGCCGCCCGCCCCTCGCACGCCTGCACGGCGAGAACCGCCCGAACTCCCCCACGGAGAAGAGGCCGACGATGACCGCACATCCCCCACCCACCCGATGGCGCGCCGCGCTGGGCCGCGCCCACCGCGTCCTGCTGACCCTCGGCGCGGCGCTGGTCCTGACGACGGGCCTGCTGCTGGGCGCCACCGGCACCGCGAGCGCCGCCGGCTCGCTGCCCTGCGACGTGTACGGCGACGCGGGCACACCCTGCGTGGGCGCGTTCAGCACCGTCCGCGCCCTCTACACCTCCTACGACGGCAGCCTGTACCAGGTCACCCGGGTGCAGGACGGCGCCAAGCACGACATCGGGCTGCTCACGCCCGGCGGCTACGCCGACGCGGCCGCCCAGAACGCCTTCTGCACCGGCGCCACCTGCGTCATCAGCGAGATCTACGACCAGTCACCGCGCCACAACGATCTCCTGATCGCCGGCAAGGGCACCGCCGGTGCGGCCGATGTCGGCGCCCTGGCCGACGCGCTGCACGTCACCGTGGACGGGCACGCGGTGTACGGCGTCTACATCGCGCCGGGGATGGGCTACCGGCACCCCGTCGGCTCCGGGGTCGCCACCGACGGGAAACCCGAATCGATGTACATGGTGACCAGTGGCACGCACGCCGACCGCGGGTGCTGCTTCGACTTCGGCAACGTCGAGGCGATCGAGAACGACACCGGCGCCGGCCACATGGACGCACTCAACATGTCCACGGCCCACGCCTGCGACCCGTGCCAGGGCGACGGACCCTGGGTCCAGGCCGACCTGGAGAACGGCATCTTCCAGGCGGACACCAACGCCCACAGCCGCAACGGCGGCAACTCGAGCCCCTTCGTCACGGCCGTGCTGAAGAACGACGGGCAGACGTCGTTCGCGCTCAAGGGCGGCGACAGCCGGTCGGGCGGCCTCACGACGTGGTGGAACGGGCCGCTGCCGCCGGGATACGCGCCCATGCGCCAGGAGGGCTCGATCGTGCTGGGCACCGGCGGCGACAACAGCAACAGGGGTGTCGGGTCGTTCTTCGAGGGCGCGATCACCTCCGGCTACGCCTCCGACGCCACCGACGCGTCCGTCCAGTCGAGCATCGTGTCCGCCGGGTACGCGGGCGACACCGCGGGCGTCGCGCCGTCGGCGATCGCCGCGCCAGGCGGGAAGTGCGTCGACGTGAGCGGCGACGACGTGGCGGGCAAGGGCACGGCCGTGCAGCTGTGGGACTGCCAGTCCTACGCCGCCGACCAGCACTGGACGCACGACTCCGACGGATCGCTGCGCACGCTGGGGCGTTGCATGGACATCGCCGGCAACTCCACCGCCCAGGACGCGAAGGTCCAGCTGTGGGACTGCAACGGGGTCGGCGGGCAGAAGTGGGTGCAGCAGGCGGACGGCTCGCTGCTCAACCCCCAGTCAGGACGCTGCCTCGACGCCACGGACGGGGCCACGGCCAACGGCACCCGCCTGCAGATCCACGACTGCAACGGGACCGCCGCGCAGAAGTTCGACATCGGCGGCGGCTCGATGGTCACGGGCCCGGCCAGGAAGTGCCTGGACGTCTACGGCGACGACATCGGCGGCAACGGCAAGGCAGCGGAGCTGTGGGACTGCCAGTCCTACGCGAAGGACCAGCACTGGGTGCACACCTCCACCAACAGGCTGACTACGCTGAGCCGTTGCCTGGACATCGCGGGCAACGGCACCGCGCAGAACACGCCGGTGCAGCTGTGGGACTGCGACAGCGCGGGCGGTCAGGTGTGGGTGCAGCAGGCCGACGGCTCGCTGCTCAACCCCCAGTCCGGACGCTGCCTCGACGCCACGGACGGCGCCACCGCCAACGGCACCCGCCTGCAGATCCACGACTGCAACGGGACCGCCGCGCAGAAGTTCGCACTGGGCTGAGCCGGGGCGAACCCACGGCCCCGCAGCCCCGGTCAGCGGCGGGGCCGCTCGCGCGGTGCGGCGCGCATGGAGCGCATGTCCACGGCCGTCGCGGCGAAGGCGAGCGGTCCCGGCAGCAGGGGGACGAGCAGCGGCATCGACCAGGCGAGCAGCCCGGCCAGCAGCGCGGCGCCGGCGAGCAGCAGGGTGCCGCGCGGGTCGGCGACCGAGCGCAGCAGCCCTTCCCGCAGCGACAGCCGGCGCGGCGCCGCCACCGCGGTCGCGCGCAGCCCCACGGCCGCCGCGCCCAGGACGAGCAGGACGAGCGCGGGGGCCATGACGTGCGCTCCCGGCAGCGCGCTGCGCAGCAGGCCGGTGTCGACCACCACGAGCACGGCGAGGAGCGGCGGGAGCAGCCCGCGGACGAGGGAGCCCGCGCTCAGTCCCGCCCGCAGGTGGGCGGCGTACGCGCCGGCCTTGACCGGCAGGCCGTCCTCCGCGCTCCCCCGCAGCGTCGCCGACGCGGCGGCGAACGCGGCGGGGGCCGTGACGACCGGCACGCTGGCGAGGCTGGTGAGCAACCCCACGAGCAGCATGTCGGCGAAGAGGGTGAAGCCGCTCCCGAACACCTCGCCGGGCTCCCGGCGCCTGCGTGCGGGGTGGTCGGTGACCTGGCTCATGGGATCAGCCCTTCAGTCCTGAGGTGGCCATGCCCTGCACGAGGTAGCGCTGGAAGACGAAGAAGAACAGCACGATGGGCAGCACGGAGATCACCGACATGGCGAACATCGGCCCGTACGCGGAGGTGCTCGACTGGTCGACGAAGCTGCGCAGGGCCAGGGTGATGGTGAACTTCTCCGGCGCGAACAGGTAGATGAGCTGCGTGAAGAAGTCGTTCCACGTCCAGATGAACGTGAAGATGGCCGTGGTGATGAGCGCGGGCCGGCTCAGCGGCAGTGTGATGGCCCAGTACGTGCGGAACGCGCCGCAGCCGTCGATGCGCGCCGACTCCTCCAGCTCGCGCGGCAGGTTGCGCATGAACTGGACGATGAGGAAGACGAAGAACGCGTCGGTGGCGAGGAACTTCGGAAGGATCAGCGGCCAGTACGTGTCCACCATGCCAAGACGGTTGAAGATGATGTACTGCGGGATGAGGATGACGTGCTGCGGAAGCATCAGCGTCGCCACCATGAACGTGAACATGGGCCCGCGCATCCTGAACCGCAGCCGCGCGAAGGCGTAAGCGGCCAGCGAGCAGGACAGGACGTTGCCGACGACGGCGCCCCCGGCGATCAGGAGGGTGTTGCCGAGCAGCCGGGTGACGGACACGCCGGACACACCGTCGAGGGCGGTCGTGTAGTTCGACCAGTCCAGGTGGCTCGGCCATAGATGGAGGCTGGTGACCACCTCGTCGGCCGGTTTGAGCGAGGTGGCGAGGAGCCACAGCAGGGGGTACAGCAGCACGAGCAGGCACACGAGGGCGATCGTGTGCGGCACCCATCGTTTGACGGCCGGGTTCATCGTCCGTCCTCCCCCGCGTAGAAGACCCAGGACCTGGACGTCCTGAAGAGGATCAGGGTGACGAGGGCGATGGCGATCAGCAGCAGCCAGGCCATCGCCGACGCGTAGCCCATGTGCGAGGCGGTGAAGCCGCGCTCGTAGAGGTAGAGCGTGTAGAAGTTCGTCGAGTCGGCGGGGCCGCCCTTGCCGCCGGTGATGACGAAGGCCGGCGTGAACACCTGGAAGGACTGGATGGTCTCCAGGACCAGGTTGAAGAAGACGACCGGGGAGAGCATCGGCACGGTGACGGAGACGAACTGCCGCCACCGGCCCGCCCCGTCGAGCGAGGCGGCCTCGTAGAGGTCGGGCGAGATCTGCTGCAGCCCCGCCAGGAAGATCACCATGGGGGCGCCGAACTGCCACACCGTCAGCAGGACCACCACGTACACCGCGAGGTGCGGGTTGCCGACCCAGCCGCCGGCGTGGATGCCGACCGCGCCGAGGAGGCCGGAGACCGATCCGCCGTCGTTGAACAGCGCCTTCCACACCAGGGCGATGGACATGCTCGCACCGAGCAGCGACGGCGCGTAGAAGGCGGAGCGGTAGAAGGCGCGGCCGCGTCCGAGGTTCTTCAGCAGCATCGCCGCACCGAGCGCGACGCCCAGCTTGAGCGGCACCGCGATCACCACGTACAGCATCGTGGTGCCGACCGACCGCCAGTAGCGGGGGTCGTCGGTGAGCATCTCGGTGTAGTTGCGCAGGCCGATCCAGTGCGGCGGGTCGAAAAGGTTGTAGTCCGTGAACGACAGGTACAGGGACACGGCCATCGGCGCCAGGGTCAGCACGACCGCGCCGATCATCCACGGTGAGAGGAACACGTAGGCGGGCCACTGCTGTTCGCGCCGGCGGCGGCGCCGTCCTGCCTCCGGCCGGGACTGCGTGGTGCGTGGGGCGCGCGCGGGCGCCCTGGTGGACACGGTGCTCATGACCTCAGCTCCCGGTTGGCCGCGTTGATGAGTTCGCGCGCCGCCTCGCGTGGGGTGGCGAGCTGGTACCCGACGCGCTCGTACTCGCGCCCGAAGGCGGTGTCGATGGCGACGTCGCCGCGCGGTGGCGCGGTCGGCGGTGCGGAGAGGCCGTACTTCTCCATCATCACCGCGTAGTCGTAGATCTCCCGCTCCGCCCCCTTGAGGGTCTTGGCGACGCGGGTGGCGATCGCCCGGTTGGGCGGTGTGGACCGGGTGAAGCCGAGGATGTCGCCGGCCCGCCGGTCGTTGATGAGGAAGTCGACCAGCTGGGCCGCCTCCTTGGGGTGGGCGGTGTGCGCGCCCACGCCGACGAGCATCGACGGCTTGAAGTACTGGCCGGCTTTGCCGTCGATCGTGGGGACCGGCGCGAAGCGTACTGAGTCGCCGAGCAGCGTCGTGTAGGCGGGGAACGGCGCGTCCCAGGTGTAGTCGGCCGCCGAGAGGCCACGGCCGATGGGGGACGTCTCGGTGGAGATGGCCTGCGACGTGTCCCGGGCGGCGGCGACGGCGCCCTGCCTGCGGAGGCGGTCGAAGAACGTCCAGAAGTCGGTGAGGTCGTCCTCGGTGAACCCGAGGCGGGTCTGGCTCGCGTAGAGCTGCTTGCCGTGGCTGCGCAGCCAGTCCTCGAAGACGTCCTCGTTGCCCGCGCCGTCGTTGGCGCCCGTGACATGCCGCCCGTCGGGCGACCTGAGGCCGAGGGCGGCGATCCTCCTGTTGTCCTCGGCCCACTCCTGCCAGGTCCAGGAGGGCTTGGGCGCGGGGATGCCGGCCTTCTCGTAGATCCTGGTGTCGTAGGCGTACCCGGTGATGCCGCGGCCCATGGGCACGGCGTACAGCTTGCCGCCGTAGGTGCCGGTGCGCAGGAAGTCCTCGTCGATCTCGGAGGTGCGGATCGTGCGGTCGGCGACGGGCCTCGTCAGCTCCATGATGGCGCCGCTGCCGGCGTACTGCGAGATCTGCCGGTAGTCGAGCTGGACCACGTCGGGGATGCCGCCGCCGGCCGCCTGGGTGGCCAGCTTCTGCAGGTAGGACCCGAAGTCGGCGTTGGACGTGCGGACGGTGATGCCTGGGTGTTCCTTCTCGAAGAGGCGCACGGCCTTCTCGGTGCGCGCGGCACGGTCGTCGTTGCCCCACCAGGAGAACGTGAGGGAGACGCCGCCTCCGCCCGCTTCCCCACTGGCGGTGGAGCATGAGGTGAGCGTGGTGGTCAGGGCGGCACCGAGACCGACGGCGGCCGAGGCCAGGACGGCGCGGCGGCTGGGGGGTCGGTGCCCGCCGCTTCGGGGCTCGGGCATGGGGGCCTTCCGGGGACGGTGGGACAGGGCGTTGACGGTGGGACGGGAGGGCAGGCGGGTCAGATGCCCGGGTAGACGTCCAGGCGGCCGCACATGCCGAAGCGTCCGCGTGCGGTGGGCCCGGTCGCGGTGACCCGGGCCCCGGTCAGGTGGTGTGCGTCCTGCGCGCGCAGGGCGTCGAGTTGGGCCCTGGTGGCCTGCGCGGCCGTGTGCGCGCCCTCGCGCCACCGCTGCTCCCACGCGTCGAGCCGGGGGCGTACGAGCGCGGCGGCCGCCTCGTGGAAGGCCGCGAGCGGGCGGGGGTCGCCGTTCTCGGTGGCCTGTCGCAACTGGAGGAAGCGGCGCGTGGCCAGGTCCCTGCGGGTGCGCGCGGCCGCCACCTGCTCGGCCTCGGGAACGTCGGCAGGTATGCGCACGGCGTCCGCGTACGTCGCGGGGTCGGTGAGCAGGTCCTGGGGCAGGGTGAGTACCGCGTCGCCGGCCTCGGGCAGGCCGCTGTTCTGCATGACGACGGTGATCTCCAGGCCGCCGCCGTTGGTCAGGCGGTGGATCGTGCCGGGTGTGAACCAGGCGACGGTCCCCGGCTCCAGCGGCGTCTCCTGGTATCCGGTGGTGGTCAGTGTCTGCACCGTGCCGCGGCCCGCCGTCACCACGTACCCCTCGGTGCAGGTGAGGTGCAGGTGCGGTGTGCCGCCGCCGGGCAGTTCGTCGACGGTGGGCCAGTCGTACACGGTGAGCCTGGACACCCCGACCGCCCCGGGGAAGCCGTCGTATGCGGCGCTCACCAGGCGTGCCCGCGCAGCTGGGCGGCCACCCGGTCGCGGTCCCACGCGCCGTCGGCGACGGTCACGCGGTAGGCGCGGCTGAGTGCCTCACCGGGGGCGAGGACGAGCTCCTCGTGGAACGCCCAGGAGGGCGCGACCGCGGCGAACGGGTCGCTGCGCACGAACCAGTGTGCCGGGTGGGTGCCCTTGTCGCCGCGGTGGTCGTTGGCAGGTGCGTGCTCGAAGACCATCGTGGCCTGCCCGTCCCGCCCGTCGTGCTCGCCGACGTACGCCAGCCATGCGGCCTGGGTGCCCATCAGGTCGCCGTCGTCCGCCTCGGCGCTGAAGACCTGTCCGCCGCGGAAGGCGCGCGGGCCGCGCCAGAACAGGCCCGTGTAGCCCGCGGCGGGCCGGCCGTGGGTCGTGGGACTGCCGAAGCGCAGCGGCTCCGCACGCCGGTTGACGACGGACGAGGTCCAGGTGAGCGACCAGCTGCCGGCTTCCGGGTCGACGTCGGACACCTCGACGCGGCGCTCCTCCTCGGCCCACAGCTCGCCGTCGTACGGGTGCCAGGTCAGGCGTTCGGCGATGACGGCACGGTCGCCGTCCGCCGACACCTCCTCGAAGCCGGTGTGCGCCATCGAGCCGATCTTCTCCGGCAGGGCGAGGTAGCCCTCGCCGTGCACGTACGTGTTGCCGCCCCACAGGTTCTGGCCCGAGAGGTGCGAGGCAGTGAGTTGCAGCCCCTTGTGCCAGCGGTGGTCGTTGGGGCGGTAGTCGGTGACGACCGCGCCGGACAGCGTGCGTATCGGGTGCAGGTAGGGCTTGGGCGCCTCCCAGGCGGCCTCGGGACGGTACACGTAGGCGAACAGCTCGGTGCCGGTGGCCTCGTGGGCCACGGTGACGCGGTCGCCGTGGACGTGGGTCAGTGCCAGGGTCATGCGTGGTCCTCCTCGCCGGAGCCGGCCGGCGCCCAGCCGGGGGCGCCGCCGTGCAGTTCGGTGTAGTAGGGGTCGCCCGGGCCGATGTCACCGGCGTGTACGGGAGCGTCCGTGAACGCGGACTTGTACAGGGCGGTGATGAACTCCAGCGTCCTGCGGCCGCCGGGACCGCTGGTGGAGTGGCGCCGCCCGGACCCGATGTCGTCGACGAGGCAGCGCAGTTGGGCGAGGTGGGAGCTCGGCTCGTCCTCGCCGAACGCGCGCCAGCCCGCCACGGTCGCCTCGGGGACACCGGGGGCCGGTGTGATGCGCCAGTCCGCGTTGCGGTAGCCGTACAGATGGGTCAGCTCGATCGTGGCCCGCTCGCAGTCGATGCGGATCCGGCTGACCTCGTCGGGTGAGACCACGCTGTTCACCAGCGTCGCGACGGCGCCGCCCTCGAAGCGGACCTGCGCGGTGGACACGTCCTCGGTCTCCACGTCGTGCACGAGCCTTGCCGCCATA
Source organism: Streptomyces montanisoli (assembly GCF_017813245.1). Taxonomy (GTDB): domain Bacteria; phylum Actinomycetota; class Actinomycetes; order Streptomycetales; family Streptomycetaceae; genus Streptomyces; species Streptomyces montanisoli. The sequence continues at coordinate 54,735 of NZ_JAGIQL010000015.1, read as the reverse complement.
CCGCGCACCTCGCTCCACGGCCCCATCAGATCGAGCAGCAGGTCCGTCTGGTGAATGCCGTGCCCCATCGCGGGACCGCCGCCCTCCGTCGCCCAACGGCCGCGCCACGGCACGGCGTAGTAGGCGGCGTCGCGGTACCAGGTGGTCTGGCAGTGGGCGACGAGGGGGCGGCCGAACGCGCCGTCGCGCAGCAGGCGCCGCACGTGCCGGGCGCCGGAGCCGAAGCGGTGCTGGAAGACGATCGACGCGTACGGGTCGGCGTCGCCGCCCTTCTCCGCGCCCTCGATGGCGTCGTAGTCGGCCAGGGAGGGACACGGCGGCTTCTCGCACCAGACCCAGGCGCCGGCGCGCAGCGCGGCCACGGACTGCTCGCGGTGGACTGCCGGCGGGGTGCACAACACCACGAGATCCGGGCGCACTTCGGCCAGCATCGCGTCGAGGTCCGTGGACGCGTACGGGATGGAGAACGAGTCGGCGAACGCGCGCGCGGCGGGGCCGTCCACGTCGACCGCGGCCACGACCTCCGTCCTCCCCTCCGCTGCCAGCGTGCGCAGGGCGGGCAGGTGGCTCGAGCGCGCGATGCCTCCCGTGCCGACCACGGCCGTGCGCAGTGGAGCGTCCGAACGATGCGGAGACATACGGTCCCTCTCGTGAGACGAGCACGGCAAGCGCTTGCTGCCGCTCGCATCAACGGCAAGCGCTTGCCATCGGTTCCAACGTTGTAACCGCCCGGCGTCCGCAGGGTCAACCCTTCGTTCGAAAACAGCTGAAGCCCGTGGCACTTGCTGACAGAAAGCGCGTGCGCGTGCATACTCTGGGGAGACTTCAGCGAGGGGCCGTCCGGTGGCAGCAGTGACACTCAAGGACGTGGCCGAGCGCGCGGGGGTGTCGATCAAAACGGTTTCCAACGTTGTACGCGACGCCCCGCGGGTGTCAGCGGCCACGCGGGAACGGGTGACGCGTGCCGTGCGCGAACTCGGCTACCGGCCCAACCCGTCGGCACGCCGGCTGCGTACGGGGCGCGGCGGCCTGATCGCCCTCGCCGTCCCGGAACTGACCACGCCGTACTTCGCCGACCTCGCCCACCACGTGCGGACGGAGGCCACCGCGCTCGGCCTCACCGTGCTGATCGAGGAGACGCTCCAGGACCCGACGGAGGAGCTGCGCCTGGCCACCGGGGTCGGTGCGTCGCTGCTCGACGGTGTGATCCTCTCGCCACTGCACGTGACGGCCACCGAACTCGCCCCCGTGGCCGACGCGTTCCCGCTGGTCCTCCTCGGCGAGCGCAGCTACGGGACCGAGCGGGTGGTCGCCGACCACGTGCTCATCGACAACGCGGCGGCGGCGCGCGACGCGACCGCGCACCTGGCCGGCCTGGGCCGGACGAGGATCGCGGCCATCGGCGCGGACAGGAAGGCGTCGGCGACGAGCCGCCAGCGTCTTGAGGGCTTCCAGCTGGCGCTGCACGGGGCGGGGCTGCGCTTCGACCCCAGGCTGGCGCCGCCTGTGGAGGAGTTCGACCGGCGTGACGGCCTGCTGGCGATGCGCGCGCTCCTGGGCCTGCCCGCGGATGTACGGCCCGACGCGGTGTTCTGCTTCAGCGACACGCTGGCCGTCGGGGCGCTGCGTGCGGTGCACGAGGTGGGCCTGACCGTGCCGGGGGACATCGCCCTGGCCGGCCTCGACGGGTCGCAGGAGGCCCTCTACAGCACGCCGTCCCTGACGACCGTCGTCCCCGACATGAGCGCCATCGCCTCCCTGGCCGTGAAGTGCCTGGCCGTCCGCATCCGTTCGGACCGGCCCCTGCCGTTCGAGGTGCACGTGGCCCCGCACTGGCTCGAGGAGAGGGAGTCCACGGCCGGGGTGCGCCGCCCCCTGGAGGTCTGAGGAAGCCGGGAAGCCACCCGTCAGGGTTTGCGCAGCGGGGTGACCACCGGCCGCCCCTCGGGGTCCTGGGTCACCGCCACGCGCGCCGCGTAGACGCGGGCGATCAGCTCCTCGGTGATGACCTCGGCGGGCGTGCCGTTCGCGGCGACGCGTCCGCCGTCGAGCAGCACGAGCCGCTGCGCGTACTGGGCGGCGGTGGTCAGGTCGTGCAGGGTGCTGACCACCGTCAGCCGCCGGCTGCCGCGCAACTCGTCCACCAGGTCGAGGACGTGCTGCTGGTGTCCCAGGTCGAGCGCCGAGGTGGGCTCGTCGAGCAGCAGCATCCTGGGTTCCTGCGCCAGGGCGCGGGCGAGCGCCACGCGTTGTCGCTCCCCGCCGGAGAGCGCGGACAGCCGGCGGTCCGCGAACCGGGTGAGGTCGAGCGCGGCGAGTGACTCCTCCCCCGCCCGCTGGTCGCGGGCGCCCGGGTGCGCCAGGTAGCCGAGGTGCGGCGTCCGGCCGAGGAGCACGTACTCCCGCACCGTCATGTCCGGCGGCAGCACGGGCGCCTGCGGCACGTAGGCGATCAGCCGTGCCCGCTCCCGGTCGCGCAGGCCGCCGACGTCGGTGCCGCCGACGAGGACGGTGCCGCGGTGGCGGGCCAGTCCCGCGATGGCACGCAGGACGGTCGACTTGCCGGCGCCGTTGGGCCCGATCAGCGCGAGCCAGCCGCCCGGCGCGACGGTGCAGGACACGGCACGCACGACCGGGGTGCCGTCCAGGTCGACGTCGAGCCCGGTGACGTCGAGCCCGGCCGGGCCGGGAGCCGCGTCACCGGGAGCCGCGCCGCCGGGAGCCGCGCTGGTCGGCACGGGCCGTTCCTGTCCGGCCTGCCCGGGGACGGAGGGCGCGGGCCGGCTCATGTGCGCACCGATCGCGTGGTGCGCAGGATCAGCACGAACGCGGGCGAGCCGACGAGCGCGGTCACGACGCCGATCGGCAGTTCGGCCGGTGCCACCAGCGTGCGGGCCGCGGCGTCGGCGAGGATCAGGGATCCGCCGCCGAACAGGAGGGACAGCGGGAGGACGACCCGGTACGAGGTGCCGGCCAGCCGCCTGACCGCGTGCGGCACGACGATGCCGACGAAGCCGATCAGCCCGCTGACCGCCACGGCGCTCGCCGCGGCCAGCGCGCACCCCGCCACGACGATCAGCCGGATCCTGCCGGGGTGCAGGCCGAGGGAGCGGCCCTCCTCGTCGCCCACGGCCAGCACGTCGAGGTGGCGGCCGTGCAGCAGTACCACCACGGCGGCGACCGCCAGGTAGGGCAGGATCTCCCCCGTCTGGTGCCAGGTGGCGGCGGAGAGGGAGCCGAGCAGCCACGAGTAGACCTGCTGGATGTCCTGGCTGGAGCGTTGCAGCACGTACGTCTGGACGGCGGCGAGGAACAGCGAGACCGCGAGGCCGGCCAGCAGCAGCGTGGACGTGCCGGGGCCGCCCGTGACGCCGACGAGGTAGGCGATGGCCACCCCGGCGAGCGACCCGGCGAACGCGGCCGCGGGCACGGCACTCGACGCCGCGCTGCCCAGCGCGACGATGGCCAGGGTCGCCCCGAGGCCGGCGCCGGCCGACGAGCCGAGCAGCGAGGAGTCGACGAGCGGGTTGCGGAACACGCCCTGGTAGCCCGCGCCCGCGAGCGAGAGCGCCCCGCCGACCAGCGCGCCGAGCACCACGCGGGGCAGCCGGATCTGGAACAGCACCGCGTGATCGAGCGGGCTCAGCCCGGAGTGCAGATGGACGAACGGCAGCCGGTCGAGCAGCGCGGCGGCCGTGGCCGCGGGGCTGAGGCCCGCCGCCCCGGCCATGGCCCCGACGAGCACCGCGCAGGCGAGGAAGACCACCGCGACCGCGTACAGGCGCACCGTGCGGGAGCGGGCGGCTGCACGGATCACGGCCTGCGCTCGTTCCCCGTCACCGCGAAGGCGCCTTCTCGACCGCCCGGGCGATCGCGTCGACGAGCTGGGGCAGGCGAGGCCCCCAGCGGGAGGCGACGTCGCCGTCGAGGCCGATGACCGCCTTGCTCCGCACCGCGGGGATGCCCGACCAGCCGGGGCGCGCCGAGACGATCGCCGGGCTCTGCCCGCCGTCGGACTTCCCGCTGTCGCCGAGGAAGATCAGCCGCGGTTTCGCGGAGACGATGTACTCCTGCGAGAGCTGGGGGTATCCGCCGTCGGACGCCTTGTCCGCCTTGTCGGCCACGTTCTTGAGGCCGAACAGCGACGCCACCCTGCCCACGAAGGTCGAGGAGGTCGCCGAGTAGTAGGGGCTGGCGCCCAGCTCCCAGTAATAGCTGAGGCCGGAGTGATGGCTGCCGGCCCGCTTGAGCGTTGCGGCTATCCGTGACTTCATCCCGGCGACGGTGTGCTCGGCCTGCGCGGTGTGACCGGTGGCCCGGCCTATCCGGTCGATCTGCGTGTAGGCGTCGTCGATCGTCGCCGCCGCCGGCTCGATCATCACCGGGACGCCGAGCTTGCCCAACCGGTCGACGAGGCCGCCCGAGTCCTGGGATGCGACGACGAGGTCCGGGCTGTACTTGGCGATCGCCTCGATGTTCGGGGTCAGGCCGCTGAGGCTGGTGACGGGCGCGCTCGCGGGGTAGTCGGAGTCGGCGTCGACGGCGACGACCTGCTTGCCCGCGCCGACGGCGTAGAGGTCCTCGGTCGCGGTCGGCGAGAGCGACACGATGTGCGCGGGCCGTGCGGCGATGGTGACCTTGCCGTTGGCGGCCCGCAGGGTGACCGGGAACGACGCGGCGGGCGATCCCGAGGCCGAGGAAGAGGCCCGGGATGATGCGCCGTCCGACGATTTCCCGGAACCGCAGCCGGCGATGAAGGTGGTGGCGGCGAGGGCGGCGGTGGCGGCCGACAGCGCGCGGAGGAACGGCGCTCGGTGGAGTATCCGGCGTCGGCCGGGGCGGTGCGTCATGTGCGCTTCCTCCCGTGAGGACGGGAAGAAGCCGATCCATCGACAGGCCGCGACACGTGGACGCGCACAGGCGAAGACGGATCGCCCTTCCACGAGGGTCGATGTCTTGGCGCGGCAGGAGGCGACCTGGCTTCGGCCGCGGTGGGGCGGCCTTCACAGTTGCGGGACAGCGCCGGACTGGCCCGCTCGACACGGGCTTCACCGGCTTCGCTGCCTGATGCGCCACCGGCGCCCGGTGAGGTCACATGGGCGTCGGCCGCCGAAAAGTAGCACGCCGGGAACCGCACTGTAAATCGCACGACTCCGGGCTTTCGGGACGTGGGCGCACGCCTGGGGCGCGAGTGCCCGCATGGGTCAGCGGAAGACGCCGGTGTGCCCCAGGGAGTAGCGGCCCGGCTGCGGGTACACGCACAGGCCGTGCGGGCCGTCGCCGACCTTGATGCGGTGGATCAGGTGTCCGTCGGCGGTACTGATCGCGTAGACCTCGGAGTTGTAGCGCCCGGACAGCCACAGCACCTTGCCGTCGGCCGAGACGCCGCCCATGTCGGGGCTGCCGCCGCCGGGGAGATGCCACTTGGCGACCGGCTTGCCCGTGGCGAGGTCGAGGACCGAGATCGAGCCCTCGCCGCGGTTGGAGACGTACAGCCGCCGCGAGTCGCGGCTTACGTACAGGCCGTGTGCTCCCTTGCCGGTACGCAGCAGGTGCGGGCGGCCGAACGTGTCGCCGTTCAGCGTCCACACGCCATTGGCCACCATGTCGGCCACGTACCACGTCTTGCCGTCCGGGGAGATCTTGACGTCCTGCGGCTTGGCGCCCGCCATCGGCAGTTTCTGCCGCGCGACGATCTCCATCCGGGCCGTGTCCACCTTGAGCAGGTCGCCGGAGAACTCGCACGAGACGATGAAGTACCGTCCGTCGGGCGAGAAGTCGGCGTGGTTGACGCCGCCGCACTCGGCGGGCACCGACTTCACGACCTTCATGGTGTGCGCGTCGCGGAACACCAGTTGGCGGTCCTTGGACGCCATCACCACCGCGTACTTGCCGTCCGGGGTGAAGTACAGGTTGTAGGGGTCGTGCACCGGGACCGGGCGGCCCGCCTTGCCGGTGGCCGGGTCGATGGGCGTCAGGCTGTTGCCGAGATCGTTGTTGACCCACAGCGTCTTCAGGTCCCAGGACGGCACGACGTGCTGCGGCTCGTGCCCCACCGGCAGGGTGGCGATCACCTTGTACGTCGCGGGGTCGATGACGCTGACCGTGTCCGACTTCGTGTTGGGCACGTAGACGCGCGACGGGAAGTCCTTGACGACGGGCGAGAGCCGGCCGGGGCGGTCCGCGGCGTAGAGGTCGTGCGGGTCGAGCGGCGGCGGCATGCCGGGCAGCAGGTCCTGGCCGGGGCCGACGGCGGCCCGCGTCGCGGAGGGGGCCGCCGGGTGGGACGCGGCGCGGGCGGCGCCCGCCGGGTGGCCGTCGCCCGAACTCGTGCAGGCGGCCGCGGCGGTGGCCAGGACCATGGCGAGGAGGGCGGCGCGGGCCCTTGGCCGCCTCATGCCCGTACCATCCGCGTGGCGGTGACGGCGCTCAGGCCGCGGCCCCGGAGGCCGTCGAGGATGCCGGGCAGGGCTTCGAGCGTTCCGGTGTGTCCGAGGTGCATGCTGACGACAGAGCCGGGGCGCACGGCCGCCAGTACGGTCCCGCGCACGGCGTCCGCGCCGGGGTCGGTGTAGTCGAGGGAGTCCACGTCGTAGGACAGGCAGTGCGCGTACCCCGCCTTGCGGGCCTGCCGCTGGACGAGCGGGGTGGCCAGGACGGCCTGCGAGGGGCGGAACCACGTGCCGGCCGAGCCGGTCAGCCGGCGCAGGCGCCGCGCGCAGTCGTCGATCTCCCGGTACGCGTCCGCCGCGTTCATCGCGGAGATGTCGACGTGGTGCTGCGTGTGGTTGCCGAGGTCGTGGCCGCCGGACAGGATGCGCCGTGCGATGCCCGGATGGGCGTCGAGCCACGTGCCGACGGCCAGCACGGTGAGATGGGCCCCGGCGCGCTCCGCCGTGGTCAGGACCGCCTCGGCCAGGGCCGGTTCGCCCTGGCCGTGGAAGGTCAGCGCCACGTTCGGCCGGTCGCGGGGGCCGTGCCGCACCTGGTCGGGAAGGTGCGGCGGGAGGGCGGCGGGGGACGCCACGGCCCGGGACGCGGCGCTCGTGGGCGCCGCGTGCCGTGCGGCGGGCGAAGGCGACGCGGTCCCGGGCCGCTCCGGCGGGGCCGCCGTGGTGTCGGAGCAGGCGCCGAGCAGGGTCCCCGCGGCGCCGGCCGCGGTCGCCCCGCACAGATTCCTCAACACGCGTCGGCGTTCGACCGCCATGGCTGGCACCTCGCAGGTCGCTGCGGCCGGCCGCGGGACGCGGCCGGCTCCTCGGCGCGGCGACCGCGGGCAGCCGTCGCGGACGGCCGCATCCGCCGTCCTCAGCACGGTAGGCAGGCGGTACGCGGCCGCGCACTCCGCCGGGGTCCGTGCGTGTGACGCCGGCTCTCCGCGCCGCCGAACACGTTCGTTAAGCTGGGCGTGTGACGCCGAGTACCCCCGCACCCCGCAGCCGCCGCGAGCGGCCCGCCAAGCCCGCGCTCACCTACGAGGGCATCGTCGCCACGGCGGTGCGCCTGATGGAGGCCGAGGGGCTGGGGCGCGTGACCATGCGCCGCCTCGCCCAGGAACTCGACACGGGCCCGGCGTCGCTGTACGTGTACGTGGCCGGCACCGCGGAACTGCACGCGGCGATTCTGGAGGAGCGCCTCGGCGCCGTCGACCTGTCGCCCGCCGCCGGCGGCGTCGACGACTGGTCCGATCGGCTGGTGCGGTTGCTCGGCTCCTACATGAGCGTGCTGTTCGAGCACCCGAGCCTCGCGCGCTCCGCCCTGGTCGCCCGGCCTTCGGGCCCCAACTACCTGGCGCTGGTCGAAGGTGTCCTGGCTCTCCTGCACGAGGGCGGTGTGCCGGGAGGGCAGGCCGCGTGGGGCGTGGACGTCCTGCTGCAGATGGCCACCGCCGACGCGGCGGAGCACTCCTCGCGCGGTCAGTCCTCCGACGCGGAGGCGGAGCACGGCGCGGCCATGGCCGCGCTGTCCGGCGCGTCCCCCGCGAGGCACCCGCGGATCGCCGCGCTGGGCGACGACCTCTTCTCCGGGGCCCCTGGGCAGCGCTTCGACTGGGCGTTCCACGCGGTGATCAACGGCATCGCGGCGACACCGCGTCCGGCGCGGTGAGGCGCCCGGCACCTGCCCGCGGGCAGGTGCCGGGCGCCGGGCGCCGCGGCTCGTTCAGACCAGCAGGTTGAAGATCTGCCAGCCGGTACCGATCTCGGCGCGCGTCGCGAACGGGGCCGACGCCTTGCCGGTGCCACGGTAGAACCACAGCTTGCCGGAGGTGTCCCGGGCGATGAGGTCACCGATTCCGTCGCGGTTGAGGTCACTGGGACCGGCGAGTGTGTTGTACACCTGCCAGCCCTTCCCGATCTGGGTGCGCGTCGCGAACGGCGCTGCCGCGTTGCCGGTGCCCCGGTAGAGCCACAGCATGCCCGAGGCGTCCCGGGCGACCATGTCGGGCTTGCCGTCGCCGGTGAGGTCGCCCGTGGACGTCATCATCTTGTAGGTGTTCCAGCCGGTGCCGATCTTCTGCTTGGTCAGGAACGGCCTCGTCATCGTGCCGGTGCCGCGGTACAGCCACAGCATGCCCGAGGTGTCGCGGGCGACCATGTCGGGCTTGCCGTCGCCGGTCAGGTCGCGTGCGCCCCAGATCCCGTTGAACTGGTTCCAGCCGGTGCCCACCTTGGCCTTGGTCCTGAACGGCGCACTCGGGTTGGAGCTGCCGCGGTAGTACCAGAGCGTGCCGCTCTTGTCGCGAGCCACCATGTCGCCGGTGCCGTCGGCCCGCAGCGCGGTCAGGGGCGTGATCGCGCTGAACTGCTGCCAGCCGGGGCCGACGCGGTAGCGCTTGAAGAACGGCGCGGTGGCGCTGCCGGTCCCCTGGTACTGCCAGAGCACACCGGAGGAGTCGCGGGCGACCGCGTTGTAGCGGTCAGTGCCCGGGTCGGCGGGCGTGCTGGTGGCCACCTGCACGTCGCTCGACTTCACCCATGCGATGCGGTGGTTGTAGCGGATCGGGTAGAACGTCGTCGTTCCGGTGACCAGGGTCCTGTCGTGGGCCGCGGTGCCGGAGAACGTCCCCGCGTACCAGTAGTCACCCGCCTTCGCGGGACCCGCCTGCACATAGGCCTGGCCCGCCGGAAGGCTGTACTTCGTCAGGGAGGCGCTGTTGCTCGCCTGCACGGGCACTCCGGTGCCCGCGTAGGCCGCGTCCTCCGGGTAGGCGCGTCCGTACACCGGGATGGACGAGGCACCCGCCTTGGCCTTGAGCACCGGCGTCCCGCTCTTGCCGACCGGCGAGGTGAACTGGCCGCTGGAGTTCCAGAACCAGGCCTTCCTGCCGCCGTACCAGATGGCGGTCCAGCCGCCCTTGGTCTCCGCGACGACGTACTCGCCGCCGGCCACGACCTTGTCCCCCCAGTTGGGGCCGTCGGTGGACCTGACCGACGGCATGTAGGGGTCGGCGATCTTCGCCGAGCTCGTCGAGGGCGAGGTGTAGAGGTAGCCGAAGTTGGCCGGCTGCTTCGCGACCGTGCTGCCGCCGTAGGTGATCGTCGGCTGGTTGTCGGTCGTGAACGGCGGTACCACCCGGACCACTTGGCCCACCTTGAGCGGACCGCCGGCGCCACTCGCGCCGGTGGGGGCGCCGAGCAGGGACATGTAGTGGTTCCAGTCCCAGAACGGGCCCGGGTCCCAGTGCTGGGTCGCCACGTTGGCGTTGAGGACGCCCGGCACCTCGTCGTGGCCGATGATGTGCTCGCGGTCCAGCGGGATGCCGAAGCGGGCCGCCAGGTACTTCACGAGCGTGGCGGAGGACTCGTACTCGGACGGGGTGTACCAGCTGCCCGCCTTGATGGCGTAGCCCTCGTGCTCGATGCCGATCGAGTGCATGTTGATCGTCTTGTTGGCGGCGTGCCAGGCCTCGTCCTTGGTCGGCACCATCTGGGTGACCAGGCCGTCGGACGCGCGTATCAGGTAGTGCGTGCTGGCGTACGTGGCCGAGTTCTGGAAGCTGGCCACCGAGCCCGCGTAGCTGCCCTCGGTGTCGTGGATGACGATGTAGCGGATGTCCTCGCCGCCGGACGGGCGGTTGGCCACGTTGTAGTTGCCGAAGTCGTCCGAGGTGCTGCTGTTCTGCTTGAACGCGGCGGGCTTGAAGTCGCAGGCGAGCCCTGACGGGCACTCCGGCGCCTGGGTCGTCGTGAGGGCCGCCTGCGAGGCCAGCGGCACCTTCGACGCGGTGTTCGGGTTCACGGACGGGTCGGCCGGCAGTGACACCTGCTGCCCATCGGCCGTGACGTCGCTCTGCCCGCTCTTGACCGTGTCGAAGACGCGCTTGGCGAACAGCCCGGCACCCTTGCGGTCCGGGGACTGGCTGTAGCGGGCGACGGCGGCGTACCACTGGCCCGGGTCCTTCGAGAGGGAGCCCTTCGCGTCGTGCTGGTACTTCGCCAGCAGTGCGGCGCCGGCGCGGATGCTCTGGGCCGGGTCGTGTCGCACGGCGGTGGCCGGCTTGTCGATGAGCTTGGCGCCCTCGTCCAGCGTGTGCAGCCGCGGACTGCTGGTGTCGACCGCGGGCGGTGCCGACTTGAGCGCGCGCTTGGCGTCGAAGTGCTTCATGACGGCCGGGTCGCCGCTCATGTTGAGGTGATCGAGGCGCTGCCGGTCGGTGGGGGTCGCCACGTCGCCCGGCGTGACCTGGGTCAGGCCCATGACGTTGTAGGAGCCCGTGGTGCTCGGCTGCCCGTCGTGGGTGTCCCAGTTCGACGACTGGTAGGAGACCGCCATCAGGACGCTCTCGGGGACGTGGAACTCACGTGCCGCGCTGTCGAACTGTGACTGCAGACGCGCGTCCGCGGCCACGCTTTCCGGGGCCGCGGTGCCCTGGGCGGCGAGGGCGGCCGTGCCGGCGGCGGCCGCGATGACGACGCCGGAGGCGACGCCGTAGATCAAGAGCCGCTTCTTGCGGTCTCTTCGGTGCTGCTTCAAACCCCACCCCTGTGCGGTGTCACGGGTTGCTGAGGAACCCGTGGAATCTGAGAAAGATGAGAAAGCCGAGAGACACGGAATGTAGCAAGCCCCGGAGACGTCCGCGACGTTGGTGTGCCGATAGCGCCCCGGGCCCGTGCGACGCCGGTGCGCGGGTGGGGCGGTGGGGCTGTGCCCCCGCGGTGGTGCCCCGGGGCGGGCCCGGGGCACCGGTGACCGGTCGTGCTACCGGTGTGCGGGGAACTCCACGACCTGCTGGTAGGTGGGCCGGTTCTGCCAGGAGATGCGGTCGTCGGTGACGCCGCCCAGCGGGCGCTGCACGATGCTGTCGGCGCACCACTGGTCGCCTGTCGCGCAGCCGTCGTCGCCGGGGTAGACCTGGCTCGCGGGCTCGGCCGCCGCCTGCTTCAGCGAGTCGAGGAGCACTGTGCGGCACGCCGAGAGGTCGCCGCCGCCGCAGTACTCCTCGCCCAGGGCGCCGCTGACCGGCTTGCCGAGCACCGACCTGAGGTCCTTGTCGACGTAGGACCACCAGCCGTACTGGAAGGCGCTGCCCGCGTGGCTGCCGGTGGGTCCGTGGCCCGCGGAGGGTGCCTCGTCGACGGTGAGCGAGGCGGTCAGCGCGGAGTACAGGCCGTCGCCGAGGCCGGGCCGGAACTCGGCCTTGACGAGCGCGGGCCACCACGCGTCCATGACGCGGATCGCGTCGGAGTCGGCGTAGGTGCCTGAGCCCTCGCTCGTCTCGCGGCGCTTGCTGCCGTCGGCCACCCAGTTCTCCAGCTTCTGCACGGTGTCGCCCAGTTGCGGGTCGGTGATGGGCGCGCTGCGCAGCACGGCGAGGAGGTCGGGCAGGACGTCCTCGCCCCGCAGGTCGGTCACGGCCGCGTCGGCCATCGCGCGGGTGAGCCGGGCGCGGGTCACACCGCCCTTGGCGACGAGCGCCTTGACCCGGTCGTCGAGCAGGTTCGCGCGGTGCACGGAGCCGTTGCCGAAGGTGGCGGAGTCGTACCCGGTGGCCTGCTTGTTGTTCCAGGAGACGTAGTAGTCCTGGTCGACGGAGTGCGGGTGCTGTGCGGGCGGCGTGTAGTCGGCGGTGTTGCCGTCCGGGTCGAACCCGCGCCACTCGTAGGCGGGTTGCGCCAGCACGGGAAGTGACGCGTCGACGCCGGGCGCCCGCACGGGGTTGCTGCCCGAGTTGTAGTAGGCGGTGTGCCGGCTGTCGGCGTAGAACCAGTTGAAGGTGTAGTCGATGTGCTGCGCCGCGCTCTGGAAAGTGGCCGGATCGTGCACGTAGCCGGGGTCGTTGAGCATCTGGAAGCCGATGATGGAGTCGGCCTCGTGCCGGTAGGAGCTGCGCAGTGTGGTGTAGGCGACGGGTTTGCCGTCGATGGTGGCGCGGTACTGCACGGGCCCGTACTTCGTGCGGTACACCTGCATGCGGTAGGAGCCCTTGGCGGTGGAGTCGGCCAGGGTCGGCGACCAGGAATCGGTCCGCTCCAGCTTCTCCATCGGCACGCAACTGCCGTGCCACAGGTAGGAGGTGGCGTCCTTGGACGGCGTCCCGCCGTCCGGGTCGCACAGCTGGACGGCGTAGGTGTCGGTGACGTCCTGGGCGGCGGAGGTGGCGCTCCAGGCGTAGTCCTGGCCCCTGCCGAGTTCCACGTAGAGGCTCAGACCGGCGAACGCGGCGCCGCGTGCGCTGATGCCGGGGCCCTGCAATTCCTCCAGCATGAGGAGTTGCGGTGCGAAGTACCCGGTCTGCGGGCCGAACACGGCGACGGGGTGGCCGCTCGCGGTGTGCGCTGCCGACACGAGGAGGGCGTTGGACATGCCCTTGCGCGGGGTGGCGAACAGGTCGGCGGGCAGCACTCCGTGGTCGAACACGCCCTGGAGCGGCTTGAGGTTCGCGGGCGCCTTGACGGGGGTGCGCTCGGCCGCCGCGCCCTGCACGGCGGACCCGGTGCGGTCGTACACGAGCGGTTCCTGCGTCACGGAGCCCGGGTCGGGCATCGCGGTGCCGCGTGCGTGTGCGGGTTTGACGGCGTACGGGAAGGTCTGGCCGTCGTGCAGGGTGCGGACGGCCTCGGGGTCGTCGCGCTCACGGAAGGACTCCCAGACCTTCGTGCCCCGCGTGACGCCGTACTTGGCCTGCGCGGCCTGCAGCGAGAGCGCGCTCTGCACCTCTCCCCCGCCGCCCGAGCCGAACAGGGCGCCCACGACGGAGGCGAGGGCGATCAGGTCGGTGAGCTTGAACTTGTCGATGGACCCGGCGTTGGTGATGGGGTCGATGTGGCCCGTCAGGTCGTACTCGCCGGGGAAGTACCGCCCCGGCTTCGCCTTGGCTATGTAGGCGTTGATGCCGTCGACGTACGCCTGCGCGTCCGCGAGCGCCTGCGCGCCGCGTTTCCCTTGGGCGGCGAGGTGGTCCACCTGCGCCTGGAGGTCGGCCTCCGTGTAGGGGGCGGCACGCCAGAACTGCTGCTCCAGGCCCTGGTTGGCGGCCGCGCCACCGGCGAACGAGGTCAGCTCACCGCGTCCTACGTGGCGGAAGAGGTCCATCAGCCACAGCCGGTCGTGGGCCGCGGCGTAGCCGGCGCCGAACTCGGTGCCCGAGCGGGTGGTGCCCTTGATGTGCGGCACGCCGGTGGCCTTGTCACGGGTGATGGTGACGTCGGCGCGCGGGCTGTAGGTGGAGGCGACCTGGTCCTCGGGCACGCCGAAGGAGGAGTCGTTGTAGAACGAGCCGATCTTGGCGTCGGTCAGCCCCTGATAGCCGGAGGCGAGGTCGGCGTAGGGGCCGAGCTGGTCACTGGTGTGTGCGGGCCGGGTGCCGAGCACGCGGTTGGCGAGGATGTCGGCGAGGGTGGCGTTGCCGTTCTCGCCGGGCGGCAGGATGTCGCCGCACTGGCTCTGGCAGTAGTCGTCGGTGGGGCCGGCAGCCGCCGCGGCCGTCGGCAGTGGGGTGACGAGCCCCATGCCGAGGGCGATCACGGCGCCTGCCGCGGCTGTTCTGAGACTGAGGGTGCGTCGTCGCATTCCCGCTCCTCCCGGAAGGCAGTGCGACAGAGGTTACCGCCGGTAGGCCCGAGGGTCGCGGGTGTGCGACGCCGTTTTCAGGCCGAGTTGACGCGCACGGCGCTCGCGGCGCGCGGTCGACGCGGTGGCCACGACGGCCGCGGGCCGCTCTCCGCGGCGTCGCCCCCGCCCACCACGTCCGGGCCTGAGCGGCCGGTACGCGGGGACAGGGGCGTGACGTACGGGCCAGTGGACCGAGCCCGGCACCGTGGATGTCGTCGAGAACCTCAATTGAGCACGAGTGACGCCACATCGTCGGCGGCGTCGGGGTCGAACGCGGGGCGCCCGCCTGCGCCGCCCTCCTCGCCCCAGCCCATGCTCACGCTTCCCAGTGCTCCCGGGACGACTTGGTCCACCCTCAAGGTGACTGAGAAGTCGTACCGCTTCCCGTCGGGCACCAGGTAACTCGCCTCGCACCAGTAGGGCCCGTGGGCGGTGACTTCCGGGTCGTCGTAGACGGACGGTTCGCAGCCGCGGGACGCGCTCACCACCGTCGTACCAGGCGGCGGCGTCATCTCGACCCCCATGGGCGACCCGCTACGGTCGAATATGGTCGCAGGACCGTTGTTCACCATCCCGAACGTCAAAGTGACCGTATCGCCCTGGGCGGCATGCGCCGATCCACCGGTCACCGCGAAGTCGGCGGTGTTGACCGCCGAGAGGGCGGCGATCCGGTAGTCGCTGTGCGTGCCGGTCTCCGGCAGCGAAACGGCACCGGCAGGCGCGGCGGAGGCCGTTCCGGCCTTGACCACCTTGAGCCCCAGGGCGCTGCCGGTGCCCTGCTTCCATGTCCGCCCCGTCACATAGGCACCGAAGGCCGGGTCACCGGCGGGTGCGACAAGAGTGTCCAGGTACGTGGAGTACGCGGTCGAGCGCATCCGCAGCCGCACGGGCTCACTGAGCGCATCGGTCTGGCCGACGGGTACGTCACCGGGGATGGTGCAGAGCGCCAGGTCGGCCTCGGCGTCTCTGGGCCGCATGCTGTACCGGCAGTTCGCGTAGTGCTTGGTGAAGGTCGCGCCGGGGGACGCGGCGAGCAGGATCTCCGTCGCACTCGCGGGCCGGTCACCGATGTTGGTGAAACGAACGGGCTCCCGCACCGTGGAGCCGACCTCGAGGCCGGTGTGATCCACGAGCTTCTTCTGGCTGAAGGCGGGCCCACCGATCTCCACCGAGCCGGTGGCGCCCACGACGGTGGCGCCCTCGGCCGTGCCGCTGACACCGTAGTCCGCGACAGCTCCCAGGGCGGCACCGGCACGAGCGCGCACGGTCATCTGCGTCACGCCCCACAGTCCACTGCGCGGCGTCAGGTGATCGCTCGTTACCTGGTCCTCGCAGGTGGCGATCCCGGCGTCCACAGTGCAGTTACCGGAGAACGAGACACGCGCGATTCTGCTGAGCCTGCTGATGTCGATCTTCAGAGTGATCGGCGCGTTCACCTTCCTCGCCGATGTGCGGAAGGAGAAGTTCGGTTGCACGGTCTTCGCCACACCCGGGGTGCCCGCCGGGGCGACCGCCACCGGAGACAGCCCCTCCAGGGTGAGCACCGGATCGGACGAAGGCGTGGCGGCGGCCGCCGGGCCGACACCGCTCAGTGCACCGACCGCGGACACGGTCAGCACCGCTGCGACCGACAGCGCCCGGCGCACGACAGAATGTCTCATGTAATGGCTTCCCTCAGCAGGAGCTCGGAGAAGGCCGGAACGCCCGTGACAATCCGCGCCTTCACATCAGGTTCACGGCGCACACTAGATAAGGTCACAGGCTTTGTCGTTGGGCCCGGGAGGGAGCAATGGGGCTCCTGGGTGCGAGGGCAGGCAAACGGACCGTACTTTTTCCCGGCGCTTGCCCAACACACGAGTGAGGCTTTACCCGGTCGCGCACCATCCCGGTGGGCCGGTGTCATCGGCGGCGCGATCGCCCCGCTCGTCTTCACGGCTCTGCTGGGATCGTTCGGCACGTGGCTGCCGCTGGCCGGGTACGTGGCGGTCGCGGCCGCGGTCACGGTCGCGGGCGTGCTGCTCGGGCGGGACGCGGGGCGCGGCGGCGCCGAGCACCCCGCGTCCGCGCGCGTGCCGTACCCGGCGGAGCATGGGGCCTCCGCCGCCACAACGAAATGAGGAGTGAGACGGATGCGGATCAGCCTGTGCCAGACGGCCTCGACCGATCAGCCGGGGGAGAACCTCGCCGAGATCCGGCGGTGCGTGCGCCGGGCGGCCGACGAGGGCGCCGACCTGGCCGTGCTTCCCGAGGCGGCGATGGCCCGCTTCGGGGTGCCGCTCGGTCCCGTGGCCGAGACGGTCGACGGTGCGTGGGCGGGGGCCGTGCGCGAGGTGGCGCTGGAGACCGGTGTGACGGTCGTCGCGGGCATGTTCACGCCCGCGCCCGGCGGGCGGGTGGCGAACACGCTGCTGGCGACGGGCCCCGGCGTGTCCGGGCACTACGACAAGATCCACCTGTACGACGCCTTCGGCTACCGCGAGTCGGACACGGTGGCGGCGGGGCGGCGGGTGGTGACGGTGGACGTCGCGGGTGTCCGCGTCGGCCTCGCCACCTGCTACGACGTGCGCTTCCCCGAGCTCTTCCGCGCGCACGCCGACGCCGGCGCGGTGCTCTCGCTGCTGCCGGCGTCCTGGGGTTCGGGACCCGGCAAGGGCGACCAGTGGGAACTGCTCGTACGGGCAAGGGCGCTGGACGCCACGGTGTGGCTCGCCGCCGTCGACCAGGCGCTGCCCGCCGGCACTGAGGCCGAGGCGCCGACGCCCGCGCCGAACGGGGTGGGACGCAGCCTCCTGGTGGGCCCCGACGGCGTCGTCAGGGCACGTATGGACGGGGAACCCGGCCTGCTGACCGTCGAGTTCGACCCGGCGGAGGCGGCGCGCGTGCGCAAGGCGCTGCCCGTCCTCGCCAACCGCAGGCTGCCGCTGGGGCCTTCGCCGGCGGCATGACGGCAGCCGCTCAGGGCAGGACCGCGATGCCGTCCAGCTCGACCAGGGCCTGCTCGTCCCAGAGCCTGACCACTCCCACCACGGCCATGGCCGGGTAGTCGCGGCCCGCGAGCCGTTGCCAGACGCGGCCGAGCTCGCGGGAGTTGGCCCGGTAGTCGGCGACGTCCGTGGCGTAGACCGTGACCCTGGCCAGGTCGGCGGGCGCGCCGCCCGCCGCCGCCAGCGCGTCGAGCAGGTTGGTCAGCGCCGTCTCGAACTGCTCCGTCAGGGACGTGCCGACGAGCGCGCCGCCCGCGTCCAGCGCGGTCTGGCCGGCGAGGAACACGAGCGTGCCGCCCGTGGCGGTCACCGCGTGCGAGAAGCCTGTGGCCGGGGAGAGTTCGCCGGGGTTGATCCGCTCCAGGCTCATGCGTACAGCTCCTTGGCGATGATGGTGCGCTGGACCTCGCTCGCGCCCTCGTATATGCGGGGCGCGCGTACCTCACGGTAGAGGTGTTCGAGCAGGTGCCCGGTGCGTAGCGCGCGGGCGCCGTGCAGTTGCACGGCCGCGTCGACGACGTACTGCGCGGTCTCGGTGGCGAACAGCTTGGCCATGGCGGACGTGCGCGGTACGTGGGCGGCACGCGCGTCGTACGCGGCGGCCGCGGCGTGGACCATCAGGCGGGCGGCCTCGGTGCGGGTGGCCATCTCGGCGACCTGGTGCGCGACGGCCTGCAGGTCCTTCAGCGGCCCGCCGAACGCGGTGCGCCCCGCCGTGTGCGCGAGCGTGGCGTCGAGTGCGGCGGCCGCCATGCCCACGGCGAAGGCGCCGACGCTCGGGCGGAAGAGGTTGAGCGCGTTCATGGCGACGCGGAACCCGCCGCCGGCCTCGCCGAGCACGTCGTCCGGCGTCACGGGCACGCCGTCGAAGGTGAGCGAGCCGATGGGATGGGGCGAGAGCATCTCGATCGGCTCGCCCGTCAGGCCCGGGCGGTCGCCCGGGACGAGGAAGGCCGTGATGCCGCGGGCGCCCGGCTCGGGTCCCGTCCTGGCGAAGACCGTGTAGAAGTCGGCCTCGGGCGCGTTGGAGATCCAGCACTTCTCGCCGGTCAGGCGCCAGCCGCCGGCGCGGGTGTCGCGGGAGGCCGCGAGCGCGAGGGCTGCGGCGTCCGATCCGGCGCCCGGCTCGCTCAGCGCGAAGGCCGCGACCGCCGAGCCCTCCGCGACCGCGGGCAGCCACCGCCCGCGCTGGCCCTCGGTGCCGGCCTGGGCGACGGCGGCGGCGCCGAGCCCCTGGAGGGCGAGGGCCGTCTCCGCCTCCGTGCAGCCGTAGGCGAGGGACTCGCGCAGCAGGCACAGGTCGAGCGCGCTCGCGCCGAACACCTGCCCGAGCAGCCCGAGGTCCCCGAGGGCTCGAACGAGCGGCCGGTTCACCCGGCCGGGTGTGCCCTGCCCGGCGATCGTGCGCAGCCGCCCTGCCGCCAGGGCGCGCACCTCCTCGCACCGCGCGGTCTGTACCGGATCGAGCGAGAATGCGGACATCCGGGGCCCCGTTTCCAGCGTCTTCTATCGCGGACCGTTGACTGTCGTCACTCTCACGATACGCTCGTAGGGCGACCCCGAGAGGATGAGGGGCGAATCATGGAGCTGACGCCCTCGGCCCACGTCGACACCTTCACGCGCGACGGTCTGCCGCCGTCGAGTGAATGGCCCGAGCTGCTGCTCGACCCGCGGGAGCGGGCGCCAGGCGCCCGGGTGAACTGCGGCTCCGCCCTGCTCGACCCGTCGGCGCCCGCGCACGGCGACGAGCGGCCCGCGCTGCGCACCGCGTCCGGCGAGGTCTGGTCGTACGGCCGTCTGCGCGAGCGGGTCGACGCGATCGCCCACGTGCTGACCGGCCGCCTCGGCGTCGTGCCCGGCAACCGCGTCATGCTGCGCGGGCCCACCACCCCCTACCTCGCGGCGTGCTGGCTGGCGGTGATGAAGGCCGGCGCGGTGGCCGTGACGGTGCTCGCGCAGGCGCGGCCGGCCGAGCTGGCCGCGATGTGCTCGATCGCCCGCGTCTCACACGCCTTGTGCGACGCCAGGTGCGTGGACGCCCTGGCCGCCGCTCAGGTGCCGGGGCTGGGCGTCACGCCGTACGGCGGGGAGGGCCCCGGGAATCTGCTGGCGCTCGCCGCGGCGCCGCACGGCCCCTACGAGGCGGTGGACACGGCGGCCGACGACGTGGCGCTCATCGCGTTCACCTCGGGCACCACCGGCAGGCCCAAGGGGTGCATGCACTTCCACCGTGACGTGCTCGCGATCGCCGACACGTTCTCGCGCCACGTGCTGCGGCCCGAGCCGGACGACGTGTTCGCGGGCAGCCCGCCGCTCGGCTTCACCTTCGGCCTCGGCGGCCTCGTGGTCTTCCCGCTGCGGGCCGGCGCGTCGTCGCTGCTCCTGGAGGCAGCGCATCCGCGCCAGTTGCTGGCGGCGGTCTCAGAGCACCGGGTGTCGGTCCTGTTCACCGCGCCGACCGCGTACCGCGCGATGCTGGACGAGCTGGCGGCGCGCCCCGGCGCGTACGACACCGCCTCGCTGCGGCGCTGCGTGTCCGCCGGCGAGAACCTGCCGGCCGCGACCTGGCGCGCCTGGTACGAGCGGACCGGGCTGAGGATCGTCAACGGCATCGGCGCGACCGAACTGCTGCACATCTTCGTCTCGGCGGCGGACGACGCGATCAGGCCGGGCACGACCGGCCTGCCCGTGCCGGGCTGGCAGGCCAGGATCGTCGACGGGGCGGGCGCCGAGGTGCCCGACGGGCAGCCCGGCAAGCTCGCGGTGCGCGGCCCGGTGGGCTGCCGCTACCTCATGGACCCGCGGCAGAGCGACTACGTGAGGCACGGCTGGAACATCACGGGCGACACCTACGTGCGCGAGGCCGGCGGCTACCTGCGCTACGTCGCACGCGCGGACGACATGATCATCTCGGCGGGCTACAACGTGCCGGGGCCCGAGGTCGAGGACGCGCTGCTCGCCCACCCGGACGTGGCGGAGGCCGCGGTGGTCGGCCGCCCGGACGAGCGGCGCGGCCAGATCGTCGCCGCGTACGTGGTGGTGCGCGAGGGCGTGGCGCGCGACGAGGCCACGGCGCGGGCGCTCAAGGACTTCGTGCGCGACCGGCTCGTGCCGTACAAGAGCCCGCGCGCGGTGGTCTTCCTCGACGCGCTCCCCCGCACGCCCACGGGCAAGCTGCAGCGCTTCCTGCTCAGGGAACTACAGTGATCACGTGTCCGAGCAGCACGAACCGCGCGAGCGGCAGGAGCGGCAGGAGCAGGGCGATCCGGCCGCCGCGCCGCACACACCGCGGTCCCTGATCGTCACCCTGTACGGGGCGTACGGCCGCGCGCCCGGCGGCGCGGCGCTCGCGGTGGCCGAGCTGATCCGGCTGATGGAGGCGCTCGGCGTGGACGCGCCGTCGGTGCGCTCGTCCGTGTCCCGGCTGAAGCGGCGGGGCCTGCTCGTGGCGCGGCGCACCCCGGACGGGGCGGCGGGGTACGCGCTGTCGGACGAGGCGCGTCAGGTGCTGGACGACGGCGACGCGCGGATCTTCACCCTGCCGCGGCGGCGGCTCTCGGACGGCTGGGTCCTCGCGGTGTTCTCGGTGCCCGAGGCCGAGCGCAGCAAGCGCCACCTGCTGCGCTCACGCCTCGGCGGCCTCGGCTTCGGGACGGTGGCGCCCGGGGTGTGGATCGCGCCCGGCCGAGTCCGCGACGAGGCGGCGCACACGCTGCGCAGGCTGGGCCTCGACGGGTACGTCGACCTCTTCCGCGGAGAGCACGTGGGATACGCGGCGACCGCGGACGCGGTGGCCCGCTGGTGGGACCTCGACGCGCTCGCCGCGCTGCACGAGGAGTTCCTGCGCCGCCACGAGCCGGTGCTGCGGTCCTGGCGGGAGCGGCCCGCGCGCCCGGCCGCCGACGCGTACCGAGACCATCTGCTCGCGCTGGACGCGTGGCGGCGGCTGCCCTACGCGGACCCGGGGCTGCCGGCGGCCCTGCTGCCCGCGCGCTGGCCGGGCGAGCGGTCGGCGGACGTCTTCCTCCACCTGGACGAGCTGCTGCGCGGTCCCGCGCTCAGCCATGTGCGCCAGGTGCGCGGGGAGCTCGCGCGGCGGGCGGCACGCCACCGGCGGACGGAGCCCGGCCGGGGCTGAGGCGCGGCTTCGGCGTGCTGTCGCGTCCGTCGGGCGGCTTGCGGCTGCCCGCCGCGTACGGCAGGGGCCAGGGCGCGGCCTCCCCCGCGTAGCCCTGCTCCGCAGCCGCGTGCAGGGTCCAGTGCGGGTCGTACAGGTGGGGCCTGGCGAGGGCGCACAGGTCGGCGCGGCCGGCCAGCAGCAGCGAGTTGACGTCGTCCCAGGAGGAGATGGCTCCGACCGCGATGACCGGTACGTGCGCGGTGTTGCGGATCAGGTCGGCGTAGGGCGTCTGGTAGGAGCGGCCGAACTCGGGCCGCTCGTCGGCGACGACCTGGCCGGTGGACACGTCGATCGCGGCGGCGCCGTGCGCGGCGAAGGCCCGGGCGATCTCCACGGCTTCGCCGGGCGACGTGCCGTCCGGGGCCCAGTCCGTGGCGGAGACGCGGACGGTCATGGGCCGGCCCGCGGGCCAGGCGGCGCGCACGGCGTCGAAGACCTCCAGGGGGTAGCGCAGTCTCGCGGCGAGGTCGCCGCCGTACCGGTCGGTGCGGCGGTTGGTCAGCGGGGAAAGGAACCCGGACAGCAGGTAGCCGTGGGCGCAGTGCAGTTCGAGCACGTCGAAGCCGGCGTTGGCGGCGCGGCGCGCGGCCGCGGCGAACTGGCCGCGTACGGCGGCGAGCCCGTCCTCGTCGAGTTCCGCGGGGGTCTGGCTGACGCCGGTCCTGTACGGCAGCGGGGACGCGGCGGCCAGCGGCCAGTTCCCCGCGGGCAGCGGCTCGTCCATGCCCTCCCACATCAGCCGGGTGGAGCCCTTGCGCCCCGAGTGGCCGAGCTGGACGCCGAGCACGGTGCCGGGCGACTCGGCGTGTGCGAAGTCGGTGATCCTGCGCCAGGCCGCCGCCTGCTCGTCGGTGTAGAGGCCGGTGCAGCCGGGGGTGATGCGCCCCTCGGGGCTGACGCACACCATCTCGGTCATGACGAGCCCCGCGCCGCCGAGGGCGCGGGCGCCGAGGTGGACGAGGTGGAAGTCGCCGGGGACGCCGTCCTGCGCCCGGTACATGTCCATGGCGGAGACCACGACGCGGTTGCGCAGCTCGGTGGCGCCGAGCCGGAACGGCGTGAACATCGGCGGCGTGCCCGGCGGGCAGCCGAACTCGTCCTCGACGGTGCGCACGAACGCCGGGTCGCGCAGCCGCAGGTTGCCGTGGGTGACCCGGCGGCTGCGGGTGAGCAGGCCGAAGGCGAACCGGTGCGGCGGCTGGTCGATGTAGCCGGCGAGCTGCTCGAACCAGCGCAGGCTGGCCGCCGCGGCGCGCTGGGTGGACTCGACGGCGGGCCTGCGCTCGGCCTCGTACGCGGCGAGGGCGGCGTCCGTGCCCGGCTGCTCCTCGACGCAGGCGGCGAGGGCGAGGGCATCCTCGACGGCGAGTTTCGTGCCGGAGCCGATCGAGAAGTGCGCGGTGTGCGCGGCGTCGCCGAGCAGGACGGTGTTGCCGTGGCTCCACCGCCGGCAGACGACGGTGCGAAACGCCGTCCAGGCGGAGTCGTTGGAGCGCAGCGGCCGGCCGCCGAGGGCGTCGGCGAAGATCTTCGCGCATCGCTCGGCGGACTCTCGTTCGCCGAGCGTGTCGAAGCCGGCCGCGCGCCAGACCTCTTCGCGCATCTCCACGATGACGGTGCTCGCCGCGGCCTTTGGCCCGCCGTGCGTGGGCCGCGCGTACGGGTAGCCGTGCAGTTGCATCACGCCGTACTCGGTCTCCGCGATGTCGAAGCGGAAGGTGCCGAACGCGATGTCGGCGGCGAGCCAGATGTAGCGGTTGCGGTGCCGGGTGACGGTCGGCTGGAAGACGTCCGCGTGGGCGGTGCGGGTGGCGCTGCCCGCACCGTCGGCGGCGATCACCAGGTCATGGCGTCCCGCCAGCTCGGCGGCGGGCGGCGCCTGGGTGCGAAAGCGCAGGTCGACGCCGAGCTGTGCGCAGCGGTCCTGGAGGATGTCGAGGAGCCTGCGCCTGTCGAGTGCGGCGAAGCCGTGGCCGCCGGACACGAGGGTCCTGCCGCGGTGGGTGATGCCGATCTCGTCCCAGCGCACGAACGCGTCCTGAAGCGCCTCGTACACGACGGGATCGGCGTGCTCGATGCCGCCGAGCGTCTCGTCGGACAGCACCACGCCGAAGCCGAACGTGGCGTCGGGCGCGCCGCGCTCCCAGACAGTGATGTCGCGCCCGGGGTCGCGGCGGGCGAGCAGGGCCGCCGCGTACAGGCCGCCGGGGCCGCCGCCGATGACCACGACGCTCCGCGGGTCGCCGTCCACGCTGTCACCGCCCCTGCCAGTGGGCGTCGCGCCTGCCGGTGAACGCCGCGTGGAACTCGGCGTAGTCGGCGCTGTTCATCAGGAGTGCCTGCGTGCTCGCGTCCATCTCCACGGCGGCGGCGAGCGGCATGTCGAGTTCGGCGGTGAGCAGCGCCTTGGTCTGCGCGTAGGCGAGGGCGGGGCCGTCGGCGAGGTGGCGGGCGAGCGCCGCGGCGCGCTCGCCCGCGCCGCCCGCGTCGGTGAGCTCGCTGATCAGGCCGATGCGTTCGGCCTCGGCGGCGCGTACCGGCTCGCCGAGCATCAGCAGCCTGGTGGCGTGACCCAGGCCGACGACGCGCGGCAGCAGGTACGCGGCGCCCATGTCGCCGCCGGAGAGGCCGACGCGCGTGAAGAGGAAGGAGAACCTGGCGGACGGGTCGGCGATCCGGAAGTCGGCGGCGAGCGCGAGCACGGCGCCGGCGCCCGCGGCCACCCCGTGCACGGCGGCGACGACCGGGAACGGGCACTCGCGCACTGCCCGTACCACCTGTCCTGTCATCCGGTTGAAGTCGAGCAGTTCAGCGGTGTCGAGCGCGAGGGTGGCGCCGATGATCTCCTCCACGTCGCCGCCGGAGCAGAAGCCCCTGCCCTCGCCGGCGAGGACCAGCGCGCGCACGGAGCGCTCGCGGGACAGCTCGGCGAGCAGGTCGCGCAGGTCGGCGTAGGCGCCGAAGGTGAGCGCGTTGAGCTTGTCCGGCCGGTCGAGGGTGACGGTCATGACGCCGTCCTGCCGGGTCAGCCGCAGGTGTCGCCAGGTCTCGGTGCGGGGCGTGGAGCCGGTGAACGGGCTCATGGAGCCTCCCCTTCGGCGGATGCCCATACCGTATCACCGCATTGTGACTACCGTCACGACCACGCGATACCCGGGGCACCGATATGTGGCACACGTCCCATGACGGACCTGTTGTCGCTTCCGGAGCCCCGCCTTTAGCCTCCGATAACGTCAGCCACCGTCCAGGAACCGGATCGCCTTGTCCGACAGTCCACGCCGTTCCCCCTGGGGCATCGCGCTGCCGCACTCGCCCGCGGCGGTGCCGATGGCGCGTGCGCTGGTGCGGGCCGCGCTCGCGACCCGCGAGGGGGGCGCCGACGCGGACACGGCGGAGCTGCTGACGGCGGAACTGGTGGCGAACGCGGTGGAGCACACGGCGGGCGACGAGCCGATACGGCTGGTGGTCGCGGTGGACCCGGCGGGATGCTGCCGCGTCGAGGTGCACGACACCGACCCAGAGCCGCCGCGCGGACTGGCCAGGCCGGGCCCGGCCACGATGCCCGACCCCTGGCAGGAGGACGGCCGGGGGCTGCTGCTGATCCGCACGCTCAGCGCGGAGTGCGGGCACCGCCCGACCGACGCCGGCGGCAAGGCGCTGTGGTTCACGCTGCCCGAGCACGCCGCGCCGGGAGGCGGCCCGCCGGCGCCGGCGATCCCCCAGCAGGCGTCGGGGCCCCGGCACACCTGACGGGGAGAGAGCGGGATTCTGCCCTGGGGCACCTGCGCGCGGTCCTGGGGGCGCCCGCACGCGGTCCTGGGGGCGCCTGTGCGCGCCGCTACGCGTCGCCCATCGTGGCGACGAGGATCGCCTTGATGGTGTGCAGCCGGTTCTCCGCCTCGTCGAAGACGACCGAGTGCTCCGACTCGAAGACCTCGTCGGTGACCTCGAGCTCGCGCATGCCGTAGCGCTCGTGGATCTCGCGGCCGACCTCCGTGCCCAGGTCGTGGAAGGCCGGCAGGCAGTGCAGGAACTTCACGTCCGGGTTGCCGGTGGCACGCAGGACGTCCATGGTCACCGCGTACGGGGCGAGCGCCTCTATGCGCACGTCCCAGACCTCCTTCGGCTCGCCCATGGACACCCAGACGTCGGTGACGACGAAGTCGGCGCCCGCGACGCCCTCCGCGATGTCCTCCGTCAGGGACAGCCGGGCCCCGCTGACCTCGGCGGCCTTGCGCGCCGCGCCGACGACCTCGTCGCCGGGCCAGAACGCGCGAGGAGCGACGATCCGCACGTCCATGCCGAGCAGCGCCGCCGTGACCAGGTAGGAGTTGCCCATGTTGAAGCGGGCGTCACCCAGGTAGGCGAAGCTGATGCCGGTGAGCGGCTTCGCGCAGTGCTCGGTCATGGTGAGCACGTCGGCGAGCATCTGGGTCGGGTGCCAGTCGTCGGTGAGGCCGTTGAACACGGGCACGCCCGCGTATGCGGCGAGCTCCTCGACGGTCGCCTGGGCGTCCCCGCGGTACTGGATGCCGTCGAACATGCGCCCGAGGACCCGGGCGGTGTCCTTCGCGGACTCCTTGACGCCGATGTGCGAGCTCGCCGGGTCGATGTAGGTGGTCGAGGCGCCCTGGTCGGCGGCGGCCACCTCGAAGGAGCACCGCGTGCGCGTGGAGGACTTCTCGAAGATCAGCGCGATGTTCCTGCCGCTCAGCCGCCGTACCTCGGTTCCCGCCTTCTTGGCGGCCTTCAGCTCGGCGGCCAGGTCGACCAGGCCGCGGAACTCCTCGGCCGTGAAGTCCAGCTCCTTGAGGAAGTGGCGGCCCGGGAGGTGGATGGCCATGGGACTGCTCCTGCGGGATCGGCGACGACGGGACGAGTGAGACTATATACGACACACCGCATGGCTATACAGGGGGGATTTCCAGGGCTCAGACGGCGTCCCTCTCGACCGGGCAGCTCATGCAGCGCGGCCCGCCCCTGCCCCGGCCCAGCTCGCTGCCGCGGATCTCGATCACCTCGATGCCCTGCTTGCGCAGGTGTGTGTTGGTGGTGGAGTTGCGCTCGTACGCGACGACGACGCCGGGCTCGACGGCGAGCACGTTGCACCCGTCGTCCCACTGCTCGCGCGCCGCGGAGTGCACGTCCTGGGTGGGGGTGAGCACCCGGATCGCGTCCAGGCCGAGCGCCGCCGCGATCGCCCGGTGCATGTGCTCGGGAGGGTGGTCGGTGACCTTCAGCTCGTTGCCTCCGTCGCCGGGCTCGATGGTGTACGAGCGGAGCATGCCGAGGCCCGCGTACTGGGTGAACGTGTCGCCGTCGACCATCGTCATCACCGTGTCGAGGTGCATGAACGCGCGTCGCTTCGGCATGTCGAGCGCGATGATCGTGGTGGCGGAGCCCTCGGCGAACAGGCCGCGGGCCAGCATCTCCACGGCCTGCGGCGTCGTGCGCTCGCTCATGCCGATCAGGACGGCGCCCCTGCCGAGCACCAGCACGTCTCCGCCCTCGATGGTGGACGGGTAGTCGTCCTGCCCCTCTGACCAGTGGTGGAAGGGGCCGGCGCCGGGGCCCGCGAAGAGCGGGTGGTGCTTGTAGATCGCCTCGAAGTGCACGGTCTCGCGCTGCCGGGCGGGCCAGCGCATGGCGTTGATGGAGACACCGTCGTAGATCCAGGCCGAGGTGTCCCGGGTGAAGAGGTGGTTGGGCAGCGGGTCGAGCAGGAAGTCGTCCTGCTCCATGACGTGGAAGCGCACCGAAGTGGGCTCCGCGTGGTCATCGAGGAACTCCCGCTTGGTGACACCGCCGATCAGCGCCTCGGTCAGCTGCGCGGTGTCCAGCTCGTCGAACGCGGCCCTGAGGTGGCGGGTCGCGAGAGGGCCGTACTCCTTCTCGTCGAAGACCCGGTCGAGCACCAGGCCCCGGGCCGCGGGGATCTCCAGGGACTCGCGCAGCAGGTCGCCGAAGAGGTGCACCTCGACGCCGCGCTCCCGCAGGAGCGCGGCGAAGCCGTCGTGCTCCTCCTGGGCGCGGCGCACCCACAGCACGTCGTCGAAGAGCAGCGTGTCCGCGTTCCCCGGAGTCAGCCGCTTCAGTTCGAGACCGGGGCGGTGCAGGATGACGCGGCGCAGCCGCCCGGTCTCTGAGTCGACATGGAAGCTCATGCCTCCATCCTGACCGCGCGGCGCCCCCTTCACCCCCGGGAGACGCCCGCAATCCACGCGCCCCGCTTCGGGCGGCCGGCCGCCGGCTCCCGCACTCCCACGGTCGTGGTCAGACACTCGCTACGGTCGCGGCGACCTCGGCGATCGCTCCGGGGCCCACCTGGCAGCAGCCGCCCACGAGACGTGCCCCCGCCGCCTGCCACGCCCGCACGAGCGAGGCGTCGAACGTGGCGCGGCCGCGGAAGCGGCCGGACGCCGCGTCCCACCGCTCACCGCTGTTGGGGTAGGCGACGACCGGCTTGCCCGTGACCCCGGCGGCGACCTCCACGGCCTGCTCCGTGTCGCCGGGCTCGCAGCAGTTGACGCCCACCGCGATCACCTGCCCCTCCCCCCTGGCCAGGGAGAAGGCGTCGGCGATCGGCTGGCCCGCCCGGGTACTTCCGCCCGCGACGGTGTACGAGAGCCACACCGGCAGCCCGGTGGCGCGGGCCGCCGCGAGCAGCGCCTCCGCCTCGTCGGTGTCGGGAACGGTCTCCAGCGCGAGGACGTCGGGCCCCGCCGCGGCGAGCGCCTCGATCCTGGGCCGATGGAAGCGGGTCAGCTCCCGCACCGTCAGCCCGTAGCGGCCGCGGTACTCGGAGCCGTCGGCGAGCATGGCACCGTACGGGCCGACGGACGCGGCGACCCACACCTCCTCCCCCACCGCCTCTCCCGCCGCGCGGGCCGACTCCACGCTGCGGGCCAGCAGCCGCGCCGCCTCCGCGGGCCCGGCGCCGCGGCGCGCGAACCCCTCGAAGGTGGCCTGGTAGCTGGACGTGATCACGACCCGGGCGCCCGCCCGCACGTACGCGGTGTGGGCCGCCGTGATCTGCTCCGGCCCGTCCACCAGCAGCCGCGCCGACCACAGCGCGTCGGACAGGTCGCAGCCCTGCGCGGCGAGTTGGTTGGACAGGCCGCCGTCCAGGACGACGGTCCGCTCGGCCAGCGCAGCGGCGAGCGGGCGGACGGGCCGCACGGTTCCCGCTCCCGTCAGCCGAGCTGGGGCGCGACCTGGGAGGCGACGAGCTCCAGGTGGTCCAGGTCGTCGAGGTCCATGGTCTGGAGGTACATCCGCCGCGAGCCGGCCGCCGCGTACCGGCCGATCTTGTCGACCACCTCGGCGGGCGAGCCCGCGAGGCCGTTCTCCTTGAGCTCGTCCACCTCCCTGCCGAGGAAGGCGGCCCTGCGGGCCACCTCCGCGTCGTCCTTGCCGACACAGATCACCAGCGCGCTGGAGTACACCAGGTCGTCCGCGCTCCGTCCGGCCTCCTCGGCGGCCGCCCGTACCCGGCCGAACTGCCGCTCCGTGTCCTCGATCGAGGCGAACGGCATGTTGAACTCGTCGGCGTAGCGCGCCGCGAGCCGCGGCGTGCGCTTCGGACCGTGCCCGCCGATGATCACCGGCGGCTTGGACTGGGCCGGCTTGGGCAGTGCCGGCGAGTCGGTCAGCCGGTAGTGGGCGCCCTCGTACGAGAAGGTCTTGCCCACCTCCGTCGCCCACAGGCCGGTCACCACGGCCAGTTGCTCCTCCAGGCGGTCGAAGCGGTTCCCGGGGAACGGGATGCCGTACGCCTGGTGCTCCTGCTCGAACCAGCCCGCGCCGAGCCCCAGCTCCACCCTGCCGCCGGACATCCGGTCGACCTGGGCGACCTCGATGGCGAGCACGCCGGGCAGCCGGAACGTGGCCGCCGTGACCAGCGTGCCGAGCCGGATCTGCTTCGTCTCCCTGGCCAGTCCTGCCAGGGTGATCCAGGCGTCCGTCGGCCCGGGCAGGCCGTCCGCATCGCCCATGTGCAGATAGTGGTCCGAGCGGAAGAAGGCATCGAATCCGAGGTCCTCGGTCGCCTTGGCGACGCGCAGAACGGTGTCGTACGTGGCCCCTTGCTGGGGCTCGGTGAAGATGCGGAGATCCATGTTCCCCATCCTGCACCTTCGCCCGTGGCGGCCCGCCCGCACACCCCGGTCTCCCCGGTCACCCCGCCCTCCCGGCGCCGGCGGCCCCTCATACCCCGCCGCCGCGCGGAGGCCCAGGACCGTGCCGCTCGCACGGCTCCGGCTCGCGCTCCCGCCCCGCCACGAGCCCGAGCAGCGCCGTCACACGGTCGCCCGACTCCGCGGCCGCGTCGATCGCCTCCACGCACTGCCAGTAGACCCAGGCGTCGTCCGCGGCGGTGGCGACGGCCACGAGCGCCATCCCTGCCTCTTCGAGCAGCAGACCGAGCGCGGTCAGCGCCGCCCGGGCGTCAACCGGGCCCGTCAGCGCCTCCGCCCTGAGCCCGCCCGCGGCGCGCAGCGCCGCGTGCCCGACGGGGCCGCATCCCCGTTCCCCAGCGTCGGCCAGCTCG
Organism: Streptomyces montanisoli; assembly: GCF_017813245.1. GTDB lineage: Bacteria > Actinomycetota > Actinomycetes > Streptomycetales > Streptomycetaceae > Streptomyces > Streptomyces montanisoli. The sequence goes on along the minus strand of NZ_JAGIQL010000015.1, from coordinate 24,971 downwards.
CACGCCGCCGTCCGCTCGCGCGGCGGCGCCTGAGCGGCCAGCCGGAGCCCGACCGCCTGTGCCAGGGCCTGCGCCTGCCAGGCCTCGGCCACCACCTCCGCCGTGCTGCCGCTCAGCGCCAGTGCGTCCCTGCCCGCCTCCGCGATCCGTACCGCGTCCATCTCACGCCCCGCCCTTCAGCACGCCGATCACCGACACCACCCAGCGTGACGGATGGCAAGCAGTGCGTACAGGGGCGTCAGCGGATCTGTGGACAAGAGTGGGATTGTGGACAACTCCGTCACCCGCAGGCGAGGTCAGGGCGCCGGCGGGAACCGCGTCTCGTTGCGTTCGATCTTGGCCGCGACGGCCGCCAGCGGGTCGACGCCCAGGACCTCGCAGAACTGGAGCAGGTAGGACAGCACGTCGGCCACCTCGTCCTCGACGCGGTGCGCGCTCTCCGGGTCCGCCATGACACCGGCGGACTGCTCGGGCGTCAGCCACTGGAAGATCTCCAGCAGTTCGGACGCCTCCACGCTCAGCGCGGCCGCCAGGTTCTTCGGCGTGTGGTACTGGCCCCAGTCGCGCGCCGCGGCGAACTCGGCCAGCCTGCGCTGCAGGCCGCGCACGTCGAGCGGCCCGGCGCCCGTGTCAGGCCCGGAGCCTCCGCCCGCTTCCGGCCCCGCGCCCGGCGCGCTCCGTTCCGTCACGAGCCGGGCACCGCCGCGGCCTCCGTCCCCTCGACCTCCGTGCCGACGGGCGCGAGCAGGAAGACGTTCTTGTCGACCCGGTGCATCACGCTGCCGAGCCCGAACACGACCCCGCTGCTGAAGTCCAGGATGCGCTTGGCGACGTCGATGTCCGCCGCCGTCAGGTCGAGCAGCACGGGGATCTGGGCCATCAGGTGCTCGGCCACCTCGCGGGCGTCCGCGAACACCTGGACCCTCAGCACCACGAACCGACGCTGCTCCTCCGCCATGTCCTGGGGGACGGTGCGGTGATCGACCCGCGAGGGCCATTCGTCACGGTTGCGCAGCGGCACGACCTGGGCCAGGCCCTCCCACTGCTCGTCGGTGACGTCGTACTCGTACCCGTCGTACCGGCTCACCGAATCACCCCGCCCGTGTGCTGTGTCTGCATCCGGTCATCCTCCCCCGACTCACCCGTTCAGCCCATCAGCGACACGGGCCGGCGCGGCGCGGAGATGGCCGGCCCCCGCGCGGACCGCCCACGCGAAGACGGCGAGCGCCACCAGCGCGACGGCCACCGAGTCGTACGGTGCCGGCAGCCGCCCCGAGCCGCCGAACGACCCGAGCCAGGACAGCAGCGTCAGCACGGCGAGGTGGCAGACGAGCCACGCGCCCTGCCGCAGCTCGACCCGGCGCGGGAGTTCGCCGGGGAAGCGCCGCAGCAGCAGGAACATCGGCAGTCCGAGGAGGACGAAGGGCAGCGCCAGGCGGAGGCTGTGCCACCCGGACCAGTAGATGAACTCGCTCGACACGACGAAGCTGACGGGCGCGATCCACCGCATCCCCGGCATCCGGCCCGGCTTCCTGGGCACATGTGCCACACTCTGCGCCGCACCACCGGCAGCCTCGCCCGCCGCGAAGTCCTCGCGCTCGCGCTCGTGCGCGCGGAAGACGGCGACCGCGACCGCCGATGCCGCGTAGATCAGCAGGTACATGTCCCCCATCACGCTGACGATCTGCTGCCAGCCGCCGAACGGCAGCAGGAAGACCACGATCACCGCGAGGTTGAGCACCAGGGCGCGCCGCGCCGACCCCGAGCGCGGGTCGATGCGCATGAAGAACCGTGGCAGCAGCCCGTTCTTCGCGAGCGCGTAGGTGTGCCGCGCGTCGATGGCCACGCCCACGTAGGCCGATCCGCCGGGCGAGATGACGGCGTCGGCGTAGAGCAGCGTGGCGAGCCACTGGAGGTTGAGTACCAGCGCGAGCTGCCCGAACGGCGAGTCGAAGCTGACGCCCTGCCACCCGTGCGCGAGGTTCGCGTCCGGGACCGTGTAGAGGAAGGCGAGTTGCAGCAGGAGGTAGACGACCACGGCGAGTCCGATGCCGGTGAGCACGGCCGCGGGCACGGTACGGCGCGGCCTGCGGGCCTCGCCGGAGAAGTCGAGCGGCGCCTGGAAGCCGTTGACGGAGTAGACGATGCCGCCGCCCGCGAGTGCGGTGAGGCACGCCGCGTAGCCGTACGGCGCGAAACCGCCGTGCGCCGGGTCGGTGAGGCGGCCGGCGTGCGTGCCCGACAGGAACAGGGCAACCACCGTGACGAGCGGGATGATCACCTTGAGCAGCGAGACGAGGTTGTTGAGCCGGGCGAACAGCCGCACCGCGAACCAGTTGAGCGCGGTGAGCAGCACGCTAAGACCGGCGGCGAGCGCGAGGCCCGAGCCGGTGAGCGAGTCGCCCTGGTAGATGCCGGGCACGTAGTGCGCCGCGTACTGCATGATCGCGCTGATCTCGGCCGCGGTACCGCCGACGGAGAGCAGCACCGACCAGCCGATCATCGTGCCGACGAGCCGTCCGCTCGCGTACAGGGGCCAGCGCGCGGTGCCGCCGCCCTCTGGGCGTGTGGCGCCCAGTTCGACCATCACGAGCGCGACGAGCGCGCACAGCACGCCGGCCCCGACCCAGGACAGGAGGGCGGCGGGGCCCGCGGTCTGTGACGCGTAGAGCGCCGCGAACAGCCAGCCGGAGCCGAGGATGTTGGAGAACCCGATGGCGGTCAGGCCCCAGAAGCCGAGATCGCGTTTGAGCCGGTGCTCCTGGGACAGCGCGTCCGGCACGCCGGGCGTTCCCGGGGCGGTCTCCGCGGGCGGTGGCTTCGACGACACGTGGCCGGTCCCCTCGTACGGTGGTCCGTTCCCGGGCCTGGCGGGCGCATGGGACGCCTGCTCCAGGGAGTGAGCGTGCCCAGCCTGGCACGGACGACGCGTCGCGAGGGGCAGGGAACGTGACAGGCGGTGTGGAAACGGCGGGTGTGTCCGCGTACGGGCGGACGGCGCCGCCGCAGCGCTCCGGGACCCGCCGCACAACGGCGAACGAACCCCAGTTCGAGCAACGGCCGCCCGTGGCGAGTGGTGGGGCGCCTGCCGCCGTGAGACCTTCGAGCTCCGGCATGAAGCCCGCCCCGCCTCCTTCAGTACGAGCTCCGCGGGCCGAGGCGGATCGACAGCCGCTGTTACGTCTTCTCCCGTCCCAGGAGGCATGGTGACCGCTGAGACGACCGCACTGCCCGTCGCCCGGTTCGCGCACGGCCACGCGGCAACCCTGCCGGCCCGCGCCGGGGCCCGTCCGGCCGCCCGCCGATCGGGTGGTCCTCGCCCGGCGCCCGGGACGGAAGAGGAGCCGACGTGACGGCGCCCGGCGCGTGTGCGGTGGTCGTGCCCGCACACGAGGAGGGCGCGTCACTGACCGCGACACTGCACTCGCTGCGGGCGGCGGCCCGCCACCCCGAGGCCGCGGGTGTGCCCGTGCTGCTCGTGGTCGTCGCCGACGCGTGCACGGACGGCACGGTCGCGGTGGCCGAGGCGGCGGGGGCCTACGTAGTGCGCGAGGGCTTCCGCAACGTCGGCAGGGCGCGGGCGAGCGGCGCCGCCGCCGCGCTGCGGCTGCTGGCCGGGTACGGGGACGGGCTGTGGCTCGCGACGACGGACGCGGACACGGTGGTGCCACCGCGCTGGCTCGCGCACCAGTTGCACCACGCGCGCCAGGGGTGGGACTGCGTCGTCGGCACCGTACGGCTGGCGCCGCACCCGCTGCTGAGCGCGACGACGGCCGCACGGCACGACGCGCACTACTTCGCGGACCGCCCGCCGGGTCCCGGCGCCTGGCGCCACCCGCACGTGCACGGCGCCAACCTCGGCGTGGCGGCCGCGCCCTACCTGGCGGCGGGCGGGTTCCCGCCGCTCGCCCACAGCGAGGACAGGTGCCTCGTCGCTGAACTGGAGCGCGCGGGGCGCCGGATCCTGCGCACCGACACCTGCCCGGTGCTGACGTCGGGCCGTGTCGACTCCCGCGCGCCGCACGGTTTCGGCGCGTTCCTCACCTCGCTCGCGAACCGCTGAGCGGCGTGGCGTCCTGGCCGCCCACCGCCCCGGCGCCCGCGGGGATGGCGATGGCGGTCTCCTCGTCGGGCGAGACGAACACCGGGTCGCCGTGGGACAGGCCGACCTTCTCCTTGTAGATGCGCGAGCGCAGCAGGGTGTCGCCGACGCGCACGTGGTAGTCCCAGCAGTCGCCGTGGTAGATGGAGAACTCGACGGTGCCCTTCCAGCCGCGTCCCGTGGAGTCCTTGCGGGACAGCGACAGGCTCTCCGGCCTGACGAAGACGTTGACCCGGTCGCCCTCGGCCAGCTCGCCCGCGGCCACGCAGCGCAGCTCGCCGTGGGCGAGTGCGATGTCCGCGAGGCCGTCGCCGCAGGTGGTGACCGAGCCCGGCAGGCTGTTGGAGATGCCCATGAACCGGGCGGTGAACTCGCTGCGCGGCCGGGCGTAGACCTGCTGTGCGGGGCCGCGTTCCACGATGCGGCCGAACTCCATCAGGATGACCTCGTCCGAGACGGCGAGCGCCTCGTCCTGGTCGTGGGTGACGAACACCGTGGTGATGCCCAGGCGTTGCTGCACCGCGCGGATCTCGTCGCGCACCCGGTCGCGCAGCCCCTTGTCGAGGTTGGACAGCGGCTCGTCGAGCAGCAGCACCTCGGGCTCCCTGGTGAGCGCGCGGGCGAGCGAGACGCGCTGCTGCTGCCCGCCGGAGAGCGCGGGCGCGGGCCGGTCGGCGAGGTCGGCGAGGCCGACCAGGTCGAGCGCCTCCATGGCCTTGCGGCGTGCCTCGGGCACGGGCAGCTTCTTCTGCCCCGAGCGCAGCGGGAACATCACGTTCTGCACGGCCGTCATGTGCGGCCACACGGCGTACGACTGGAACACGACGCCGATGGGCCGCTGGTGCACACCGACGTAGACGTGGTCGTCGGAGGAGTAGACGACCTTGTCGCCGATGCGGATCTCGCCCGCGTCGGGCCGTTCGAGGCCCGCGATGAGGCGCAGGGTGGTGGTCTTGCCGCAGCCGCTGGGGCCGAGCAGGGTGACCAGTTGCCCTTCGGGCACCGTGAGGTCGATGCCGTCGACGGCGTTGCGGGTGACCGCCTTGCCTTCGAATCGCTTGATCAGTCCGCGTATTTCGATCACGAGACTCTCCTTCGAGCGCTCAGTGGCGGTTCCGGTTCAGCCCGGTCTTCCTGGTGACGAGGGTGACGAGGCCGACGATCACGGCCAGGAAGACGACGATGAGGACGCCGAGCGCGGCCACGATCGGGTAACTGCCGTTCGCCCACTCGGTGTAGATGGTCACCGACACCACCTGGGTGTCCTGGGTGTAGAGGAAGATCGCGGCCGAGATCTCCCGGAACGCGACGATGACGGTGTAGAGGAACGCCGCGAGCAGCGAGGGCGCGAGCAGCGGTACGTAGATGCGCCGGAAGGTGCGGATCCACGAGGCGCCGCTGACGGCCGCCGCCTCCTCGAGCTCGTCCTTGATCTGGGCGATGCCGGGGACGATGTAGCGCATGCCGTAGGGCAGGCCGATCGTGACGAACGCGATGACGAGGATGGTCAGGGTGCCGTACAGGTGGAACGGCAGGGGCGCCGTCAGATACCAGTAGAGGATGCCCACGCCCATGACGACGCTGGGCACCGCGATGGGCACGGTGGCGAGCCCGTCGAGCAGGCCGCGGCCGCGGGCCTTGGTCTTGATGGTGATGTAGGCGACGAGCGAGCTGAGCACGGTGACGATGACGCCGGCGAGTACGGCGGTGATCAGGCTGTTGGTGACGGACTTGGTCAGCGCGGGGGTGTGCAGGACGGCGCTGTAGTTGGACAGGGTGAGCCGGTGCAGGGCCGACAGCGACGGCGGCTGGTAGCCGGGCAGCAGGGACGACCACACCAGCATCAGCAGCGGCAGCGCGACGGCCACGACGAAGAAGACGACGAACGCGGCCAGGCCCAGCCACTTCCACCGGCCGAGGTCGATGGAGGTGGGCCTGAAGCCCTTGCCCGTGATGGTCTGCGCCTCCGCGCCCGAGCCGCCGAGTCTGCGGGAGAAGTACAGGCCGACGCTGGCGACGGCGAGGATGAAGACGCCGATGACGCCGACCGTGCCGTAGTCGGTGGGGAACTGCTGGAGCGCGTTGTAGATGCGGCTGACGAAGACGAACTTGTGCCCGGGTACGCCGATGAGCTGCGGCACCTCGAACGTCGAGATGGTCTGCACGAACATCAGCAGGGCGGCGGACATCACGGCCGGCCTGATCAGCCGTGCGGTGATGGTGCGGAACACGCGCCACGGCGGCGCGCCCGAGCTGAGCGCGGCCTCTTCGAGCGAGGAGTCCATGTTGCCGAAGGCCGCGGTGCCCATCAGGAACGCGACCGGTGTGACGTGCATGGACTGGACGAGGACCATGCCGGCCAGCGAGTAGATGTCGAACGCCGGCAGGTGCACGTCGCGCAGCAGGACGTTGAGGGCGCCCGTACGGGGGGCGAACAGCAGCGCCCATGCGACGGTGTTGAGGATGCCGGGGATGATCAGCGGGACGAGCGCGGCGATCTGCGCGAAGAACTTGGCCGGTGTGTTGGTGCGGGAGACGAGGTAGGCGAGTCCGAAACCCACCACCGTGCAGACCACGGCGGTGGCGGCGGCATAGGCGAAGGAGTTGCCGACGAGGGCCCAGAAGTCGGAGGTGCCGAGCGTCTCGCTGTAGTGGCGCAGGGTCCACGAGACCTTGTCGGCCGAGAGGAAGGACGACTGGAGGCTGGCCACGGCCATCGTGCCCGCGGGTACGACGGCCAGGTAGGCGACCACGAGGGCCACGACGGCGAGCAGGATGTTCCGCGGGTTGCGGAACCAGGCGGCGATGCGGGAGGTGCCGGCGCGGGCGGGACGCAGGGTGCCGCGGGTCGGGGGTGGCGCTGGACGCGAGCGACTGAGCAGGCTCATGGCTTGGCCGTCCTCGGAGGATGTGGGACCGGGCCCGGTGGTGGCGGGCCCGATGGGGGATGAGGGGGCACGGTGGGGGCGCGCCGGGCGGCAGGGGCGCCGCGTGGTCCGGTCAGAGGGCGTGCAGAGCCTTCTGGTACTCCTGCAGCAGGATGTTGTACTTGTCGGGTTCGATGACCGGTGTGGACCAGGCGGGCTTCCACTTCTTCTCGTTCCACACCGTGGGGTCGTCGTGCGCCAGGTCGCTCAGGGAGATGTGATTGGTGATGGAGACGACCTTCTCCTGCCCTTCCTTCGACATGATCCAGTCGATGAAGAGCTTCGCGGCAGCGGGGTGGGGGGCCTTCTTCGCGAGTTCTTCGAGGACGGCCGCCGAGGGCAGCGGGTTCGGGTTGGAGAACGCCAGGCGCTTCGGTGTCTTCTCCTTCAGCGCGGCGGCCTTGTAGCCGTAGGCGTTGGCGACGGCGGCGGGTTCGCCGCCCTGGACCTCGGTGAGCGACTGGGTGTGGCTCTCGACGAGCCGCGGCTCGTTGTCGCCGAGCTTCTTGACCAGTCGCAGCGCCTTGTCGTGGCCCATCGCCGAGATGAGTCCCTCGTACCAGTTGATGGCCTTGGGGTCGATGGAGAACCGGCCCTTCCAGGCGGGCTTGGTCAGGTCGGCGAGCTCGGTGGGCACCGGCAGGTGCTGCGCCGCGACCGCCTGGGGGTTGTAGGCGATGGTGCTGGTGTTGATGTACACGACGTTGCGGTAGCCGTCGGGCAGGTCTTCGAGCTGCGGCGGCAGCGGGGGGATCTCGGGCACCCGGTACGGCGCGAGGGTGCCGACCTTGATCAGCTGGTAGACGGGCTCCGAGTCGGCCGAGATCACGTCGGCGTTGAACTTGCCGCCGCGCTGCTCGGTGACGAGCCGCGAGGGCAGCTTGTCCGCGCTGAGGCGCAGCGCCTCCACCTTGACGCCGGGGTAGGTCTTCTCGAACGCGGAGACCATCTCGGCGACGTCGTCGTCGGCGAACGTCGTGTACCACAGCAGCTTGCCCTCCTTCCTCGCCTGCGCCAGCAGCTGGCCGGGCTGCTTCGCCGGGGCCACCTCGGTGACGGCGCCGCCTCCGCCGGCCGTGCCGCAGGCCGTCAGGGTGCCGGCGAGCAGCAGTGCGCCAGAGGTCCGTACGGGGGAACGGAGTGTCGTCAGCAGGGCCCGTGGTGCGTGCGGTGCGCCACGTCGACGCATTCCGTCACCTCCAGTCGAAGGCCCCGTGGGAACCCGACCGGTGGGTGTCTTTCGTGGGGCCTCGCCGAAAAACAAGTGTCATTCTGGGCTGAGGGTATGACCATTGCAAGAGCGGCGCAGGGATTTCCCGGGAGTTGTGCGATCCTGCCCCGAAAAAGGAGGGACGGGCCCCGCGCCCGCGACACGCCTCAGGACGCCCGGGCCGAGCGGAAGTTGACCCGTGGGACACTGGACGGGCCCGACGACGGAAGGAATGCGAGCGACGGCGGCGGCGAATCCCGCTCCGCGGACCGGCGGGGGCGCCGGACGGCGCGGGCCACGGGATGTGCGCGGCGCCGGGAATCCGGGCAGGCCGCATCCACCCGCAGGGATCATTGGTCTTACCGTAATCCGGTAAACTAGGACGGTCAATACATGGCGAAAGGACTCCCTATGCCGGCGCGCCGAACGAGCGCAAAGGACGACGGCCTGCAGGCCGGCCTCCTCACCCCCGTGAACGACCGCCGCATCTCCGCGTTGATCGTGGACCAGGTGCGGACCCTCATCCACGAGGGCAAGCTCACCCCCGGGGACCGCCTGCCACCCGAGCGTGAGATGTGCGAGCGCTTCGGTGTCAGCCGCGTCACCGTGCGCGAGGCCCTGCGTGTCCTGGAGGCCGGCGGCCTGGTGGAGATCCGGGTGGGCGCCCACGGCGGCGCGTTCGTCACCCAGCCGACCAGCGACCGGGTGGGCGCGAGCATCGTCGACCTGCTGACGCTGTCGTCGGTGACGGCCACGGAGGTCACCGAGGTCCGCATGGTGCTGGAGGTCGGCATCATCCCGCTGCTGTGCGAGAGCGTCGACGAGGAGGACATCGCCGAGCTCAACGCCATCTGCGACCGCCAGGAGGCCGCGCTCGACAGCGGCGACTACCACGTGTCGCTGTCCGCGGAGTTCCACACACGGCTGGCCGCGGCGACGCACAACACCGCCTTCGAGATGCTCGTCCAGTCCTTCCACGGCCCGCTGCTGATGTCGCTGGCCAAGGCGAAGAGCACCGCGCCCGAGATGGGCCGCAGGGGGCTCGACGAGCACCGCGCGATCGTCGCCGCGGTGCGCTCGGGCGACGTGGCGACGGGCGAGCGGATCATGCGCGAGCACCTGACACGCACGGCCGACCGCCTCTGCCTGGACGAGATGCCCGCCAAGGGCGCGTGACGGAGCCGCCGGCCGGTTCCACCCGGCCGCGCGGCCCCGCCCCGCGGCGCGCCGCCACGTGCGCGGCGCGCGGTGTCAGTAGCCCTGCGGGCGCAGCACGAGGCAGCAGCCCAGCGAGATCATCACGGACACGAACAGCACGCCGAACCCGGCGGTGTACGAGCCCGTCGCGGTGAGCAGTGTGCCCATGAGCGCGGGCAGCGCGGCGCCGGCCAGGTTGGTCAGGGACGAGAAGACACTGCTCGAGTACTCGGTCTTGTGGGTCGGCATCAGGCTGTGCAGCAGCGTCCAGTTGGTCACCACGCACCACGCGTTGCCTGCCAGGCCGAGGAAGATGAAGAAGCTGTCCACGCCCGCGTTGCCGAACAGCGCGGTGCCCGCGATGCCGACGCCCTCGACGGCGAACCCCCAGGCGGCCCAGCCCGCGCGTTTGACCTTGCGGTCAGAGGCGCGTCCCACGAGCACCATCACCACGATGGACAGCACGTTGGCCACGGTCAGCACGATCCCGATGTTGCCGAGGGTGACGTGGCGCGCCTGCCGCAGGTAGAGCGGCACCCAGGTGACCAGGCCGTAGAACGGGGCGTTGGTTCCGATGTACATCAGCATCGTCAGCCAGTACCGGTAGTTGCGGAACGGCGACTCGGGGCCGCGCTTGGGCACCGTGGTCGTGTTCTCGAACCGGTCGGCCTCGATGTGCCTGACCTCCTCCTCGCTGACGCCGCCCGCGTCCTCGGGACGGTCCTGCAGGAGGACGAGCACGACGCAGAAGGCGAAGAGCGCGGCGACGATCGCCTGGGTGAGGAAGGTGACCCGCCACCCCGTGCCGGAGATCATCACGGTGGTCAGCGAGCTGCCTATCGCGGATCCCACGAAGATCCCGGAGAGCCAGGAGGCGTTGGCGCGCGCCCTCTCCTGCATCGGGAACCAGCGTGCGGTCAGGGTGTGTGCGACGGGGTAGAAGCATGCCTCGCCGACGGCGAGCAGGATGCGGGTGCCGTACAGCTCGTTCAGGCTGTCGACGAACGGCGGGAGGGCCAGGGCCAGGACCCAGATCGCGGTGCCGATGAGCATCGACCTGCGCGGGCCGAGCCGTTTGAGCACGAAGCCCCAGCCGAACAGCGCGATTCCGTAGGCGTAGAGGAAGAGGCTGGTCAGCCAGCCCACGGAGCCGGGGTGCTCGTCCAGTCCGAACTGGTGGCTGAAGGCGTGGTCGGTGACGATGACGCCGATGGAGGACTTGCTCAGCTGGGCGACGGAGAAGGCGATCAGCAGCGGGAGGCTGACGTGCAGCCATCTCTGGAGGTGCCGGCCGCGCAGGGCGGCCGGGCGTCGCGTCGCGGGTTCGGCCCTCAGGTCTGTCTCGGGTGTCACGTGCTTGCGTCCTTGCGTGTACGTGCGAGTGAGCACGCGCGTCGGTAGCGGCGGGGTGTCCCCACCGGGCGCGCGTGCTCACGAGATGTGCGCGGGGCTCGGAAGGCTCAGCCCCGGGGGAGTTCAGCCCTGTGGGCGACGGCCCAGGAAGAGGCAGGTGTAGAACGCCTTCCAGGCCACGTCCACGTCGGTCAGACCCGCCGCGCGGTATCCGTCGAGGTGGTCGCCCACGCTGGTGAGGGGGTAGTTGTGGTGGTGGGCGGGGGCCGGCTTCCGCGGTGACCAGTGTTTCCTGCGCACCGAGCGGTACCGCCGGTCCCAGATGTCCTCGGGGCCGATGTGGTCGAGGTTGGCCAGCCAGCCGCCTGGCGCGAGCAGCCCCGCCGCCTCCGCGTAGAAGGCGTGCAGTTCCGCACGGTCGAGGTGGTGGCTGGCCCGCGAGCTGAGGACGACGTCGGCGCCGTCCGGCACCCCGGCCGCGCGCAGCGCCCGCATGTCGCCGACGGTGAAGTAGACGCGGTCGCCGAAGCCGGCCAGGTCCTTCCTCGCCTGCTGGAGCATGGTGTCGGAGACGTCCATCCAGACGCCCCTGGCCTCGGGGAACGCGGTGAGCAGTACGGAGAGGAACTTCCCCGCGCCGCTCGCGATGTCCACGATCAGCTGGGGCTGCGGCGTCTCGTCCGCCACCAGCTGCGCGGCGATCGTGCGGGGCAGCTGGAGCAGGTCGTACTCGCCCTGCGGATCCCCGCCGAGCCACGCCGTGGCGAAGGCCGGATCGGACCACACCTGGGCGGCCGACGGTTCCTGTTGTCGCATCTCGTCTCCTCGCCGGCCCGGCGCGGGGCGCTCGTGCCCCGCGCCGTCCGGTGGGCTGGAGGGCCGGTTCAGGACCGGGCCCCTTCGGGACCGTCGTACTCGGGGGCGTTCTCGAGGAACACGGTGTTGTCGTACCCGAGCTCCTTGAACAGGCGGTTCTGCGCGGAGATCAGCCGCAGCGGGGTGCCGTCGGCCGCGAAGTGCTGGGCGACGGTGTTGTGCGGGACGTAGAGGGTGTCGCCCTCCTTGAAGTCGTGCCGGGTGGGCTCGTGCGCGATGCGCGCGTAGTACTTCTCCGCGATCTCCGCCTCGACCTCCCAGTGCAGGCTGTAGCCGGAGCCCTGGCGCACGTAGAGCACCTCGTCGGCCATCGTCCAGCGCTTGCCGGAGCGGCTGCCCGCGGGCACTTCGAGCACGAACGCGTCGACGCTGAACGTGCGGACGTCGTCGCCCGGCTGCGACATCACGCGGACCTTGCCGAGCGGTGTGGACTGCCACGGGGTGTCGGCGGCCTTGACGACCTTGCGCTTCTTCTCGACGTCCGGGGTCCACAGCTGCGACCAGTCGACGCGCTCGCCGAACTTGTCGGGGTTGTCGATCGGCCCGCTGCGGCCCTGCTGGATCAGTCCGAGGTACATCCACATCGACTTGGCCTTGAAGATGAGGCACTTCGCGGTCTCGTCGTACGGGTTGAAGTGGCGGTGCACCGAGTCGGTGTGGACGATGACGAGGTCGTCCTTCTCCCACTCGTAGCGCTGGTCGTCGTGGATCTCGTAGCCCGCGCCCTCCAGGATGTAGAAGGCGGCCTCGTTCTGGTGGCCGTGGCCGTGGTTGGAGGACTGGGGCGGGAGTTCGACGAAGTGGATCTGCAGGCTCTGGGTGAGGAACGGGTCGTCACCGGGGCCTATCCGCCACCAGGTGCGGGACTTCTCCGAGTCGCCCGAGTGCGCGACCTTCGCGTCGTCGACCACGACCGAGTCGTCGCGCACGCGGGGGGCGTCCAGCTGGCTGCGGCGGAACTCCTTGAGGCCGTAGGTCTCCGAGGTGATCCCCCTGAGGAAGACCCGCCCCTTCTTGTCGCTCATACACTTCTCCTCATGTGTCGGACGGGACGCGCCGGCGCCCGGGTCCGTACGGCGGTCTTGTCCCGGGCACCTGCCGGGGAGAACGGACTCAAACGCGCAGGCCACTGGCTCGGCTCTGTGGGGAAGTCGGGAGTCCGTCGGCCGGAGACCGCTGGCTCGGCCGGATTCGATTCGGGCATTCAGCCTGACTTCATTGGCCTAACCTTTATATCAACGGGCCGGAGAACGAGTCAACGATCCACCGATGCGGGCAGGAACTCACAGGAGCGGGCACGAGGCGCCGTTCCGCTCGATGGTTCAATGGTATTACATTAAGCACGAGCACTGACTGAGAGGGGTTACCGATGCCAGGCAAGGACGGCGAGGGCCGCGCGGGGCGCGAAGGCACGCTGATCGTCGGCGCGAGCCAGGCCGGCCTCCAACTGGCCGTCTCGCTGCGGCAGCTGGGCGACACCGGGCGGATCACACTCGTCGGCGAGGAGGCGCACGCGCCGTACCAGCGGCCGCCGCTGTCCAAGGAGTTCCTCGCCGGAGCAGCGGAGCTCGACTCGCTGGCCTTCCGCGCGCCGTCCTTCTACGAGGACAACGGCATCGACCTGGTGTGCGGGGAGCGGATCACGGCGGTGCGGCGGGGGCTCGCGACCACCGCGTCCGGGCGTCCGCTCCCCTACGGCCGGCTCGCCCTGACCACCGGCGCGTCGCCCCGGCGGCTGCGGGTGCCGGGCGCGGGCCTGGCCGGTGTGCACTACCTGCGCGACCACGAGGACGCCGTCGGCCTGCGCGGCGAACTCGCGTCCGCACGGCGGGTCGTCGTGGTGGGCGGCGGGTTCATCGGCCTGGAGGCGGCGTCCGTCGCGCGTGCGGCCGGCTTGTCGGTCACGGTGGTGGAGGCGGCGGACCGGCTGCTCGGCCGGGCCGTCACACCGCTGGTCTCCGAGTTCTACGCGCGGGCACACCGCCGCCGGGGCGTGGAGGTGCTGCTGTCGACGGGAGTGACGGGGTTCGAACCCGCGGACGGCGGCGGCCGGGTCGGCGCGGTCGCGCTCGCGGACGGCTCGTCGCTCGCCGCCGACCTGGTGCTCGTGGGGGTGGGCGCGGTGCCGCGCACCGAACTCGCCGAGCAGCTGGGTCTCGCCTGCGAGGGCGGCATCGTCGTGGACGCGTACGCGCGCACCAGCGACCCGGCCGTCGTCGCTGCGGGCGACTGCACCGTGCAGCCGCACCCGCTGACGGGCGAGGGCCTGGTGCGGATCGAGTCGGTGCAGAACGCGGTGGCGCAGGCGCAGACGGCGGCGGCGACGCTGCTCGGCCGGCCGGCGCCGGCCGGGGCGGTCCCCTGGTTCTGGTCGTTCCAGGGCGACTTGCGGCTCCAGATCGCCGGTCTCTCGGCGGGGCACGACACGTACGTGGTACGCGGCGACGTCGACGACGAGCACTTCTCGGTTCTGTACTACCGCGACGGGCGGCTGCTCGCCGTGGACGCGGTGAACCGCCCCGCCGACTACATGGCGGTGCGCAAGGCGCTGGCGCAGGGCGCGACCGTCCCGGCGGGCGCGGCGGCGGACGGCTCGGTGCCGCTGAAGTCACTGATCACCCGCACCGAGAACGCGGCCCCCGCGGCGTGACGCCTCCGGCGCGGGTCGCGTGACGACGCGCGGGTGGCATCCCGCGCGTGTGCGTCGTCCCGCCCCGGGCCGCATCCCCGGCCCCCGGGCCGCCCGAAGTGATACCCGCTGCCGCGTGGCGTCCCGCCGCGGACTGCGGCGGCGGTAGCGGGCTACCGGCCCGCTCGGGGCGCGGCGGGCGCAGCGTGAGCGCACGTCCCGCGTTGGGACGGCCGGGCTTCGGGCGGCGGGCCTGCCGCCGGACCGAAGTGCGGGCGCGAACTCGGCGGCGGGCGGATCGGGCGCGGTTCGGCAACGGCCGGTTCAGGCAAGCCCGTTGTCTGGGCCCCGTCCCCGCGGCGGGGGCGTCAGGCGGTGGCGGGTGGGGTCTCGTGGAAGATCAGGGACTTGATCGTGACCGGGACCGTGCGTGAGGGGAAGCGGAGCCGGCCGATGTCGATGTAGTCGAAGTCCCGCAGGCTCACCCCGTCGATCACCAGCATCTCGTTCTCGACGTCCAGTTCGTCCCTGAGCAGCCGGCCGAGTGTCATCGCCACGTCGCCGTCGAGCAGCACGTACACCGGCCGGCCCGCGGCCGTGCGCGGTGCCAGGCCGTCGCGGATGCCCTCCGCGAACGCCGCCACCCGCGCGTAGTCGGGCGGGCCCTGCCAGGACATGGCGAGGGCGACGTCGGCGCCGGCCTCCACGTCCAGGGCCGTCAGGTGGCGGCGGACCGCGTCGGCGACCGCGTCCGCGTTCACGGTGCCGCCCAGCTCGTACACCGGCTTGACGACCTGGAGGTTGCGCCGGGGCAGCAGGGCGTCGGGCGCGGTGATGAAGCCCGTGTTGCCGCTGAGCTGCACGCTGTACTCGCTCGCGCCGAGCGCGGTCGCCCGGATGCACTCCCCCGCCGGCAGCAGCGGGTACGGCAGCGCACCCGCGTCGAGGCGGCGGCGCAGCGCGTGGCCGAGCGGCATGCCCAGGTCGCCGAAGCGGCGTTGCTCGCGGTCGTACACGTACTCGGCGACGCCTCCGGAGACCATCACGCCGTCCACGTCGCCGAGGGGGCCGAGGGGCTCCGTCAGGTACAGCGCGGCCAGGTCGGCGGGGAGCGGGTCAGCGGTGATGGCCGCGACCAACGCGTCGGCCATCACCTCGGCGACCTTCTCGGCCTCGGCCACGCCGGCCGGGTCGCCGAGGCTCCAGGCGTACCCGGCGCGTTCGGCGTGCGTGCGGCCCGCCGGGTCGAGCCGTACGATGCGGCCCGCCTCGTCGGTGACCTGGAGGCGGCCGCCGATGTGCACGGCCGCGGTGCGCAGCACGCGGCCGCCCTCGACGAGCGCGAGCTTCGTGGTGCCGCCACCGATGTCGATGTTGAGTATCCGCAGGCCGCGGTCGTAGGACGCCTTGGCGGCGCCGGAGCCGTACGCGGCGAGCATGGCCTCCATGTTGTGGCCCGCGGTCGCGGTGACCAGCTCGCCGCCGCGTTCGGCGAGCACCCCGGCGATGGCCTCGGCGTTGCTGCGCCGCAGCGCCTCTCCGGTGAGGATGACCACCCCGGTGTCCACGGCTTCCGGGCGCACGCGCGCGGTGTTGTAGGCGCGGTCGATGATCGAGCCGAGCGCCGCGGCGTCGATGTGCTCGGCGCTCGCATAGGGCGTGAGCTCGACCGGCGAGCGGTACACGGTCTCCCGGCGCACGACGATGTACCGGCTGGTCAGCTCCTCGCTGATGCGGCGCAGCCTGAGGCGCGAGAAGACGACCTGTGTGCCGGACGATCCGATGTCCATGCCGACGCTGTGCAGTGTGACGTTGTCCTGCTGCCAGATCGGGTTGTCCTCCAGGGGGCCGAGCGGCTCGTCGTCGTGGACGTGGTCGTCGCCGGGCGCGTGCGCGGCGGAGTAGACCGTCCGCTCCTCGCCGTCGTGGCCGTCATGGCCGTGGCCGTCGTGGTGGTCGTGGCCGTCGTGGTGGTCGTGCACGTACGTACTCCTCACACGCCGTGCGGCCCGCCGGAGTCGCCGGACGGGCCGCACGGAACAGGGTCGGGCGCTGGGACCGGGCGCGTGCGCTCAGGACCCTGCGCGCGCGGTCACGGCCTGGGCGGCAGGTTCGGGATCTCCGACTCGTAGACCTCGTCCATCTGCGGCTTCATGCCGATCTTGGCGAGTTCCTCGCGGAACATGTCCCGCACGACGGGCGACTCGTCCGCGTAGTCGATCTGGTCGCCGCCGATGCGCATGCTGATCCACGCCTTGGGCACGCCCTGCGCGTTGCGCACGGAGACCACCTCGTGCTTGAACGCGAGGTAGCGGCCGGGCTCCTCGCCCGTGTTGAAGTGCTGGTGGAACCACATGTTGGGCGGCACGATCAGGGTGCCGGGGCCCCACTCGTAGCGCTTGGGCTCCTCGCCCTCGGGCCACATCAAGCTGTAGCCGGTGCCGGAGAGCATGATCACGTGCGCGCCGGGGCCGTGCCGGTGGCCCTTCTTGTAGGTGCCGACGGGAAACTGCGAGATGTGGCTGTTCATCGAACCGCGCGCCATGTTGAAGCGGATGTGGCCGCCGCCCGCGCCGCGCTCCTTCGCCTCGATCAGCGGCAGGTTGGCGGCATCGGCGACGAAGTTGGTGTCGAGGAGCAGGCCCTTCTGCTCGCCCTTGGGCGAGAAGTAGTCGGGCTCGCCGTTGAAGCGGCTCGGGAAGTCCTTCTCGGTGCCGAAGACGAAGTCCGCGTCGTCGTAGAGGTTGATGATGGGCGGCATGTTCGTCGAGGAGACGAACCGGGCCGCCTTGCGTCCTGAGCCGTTGAAGTGCTGGTGGTGTGCGTTGAGCGGGATCGCGAAGAGCGATCCCGGCCCCCACTCGAAGGTGACCTCGGCGCCCTGGTCGTTCCAGACCTTGGTGGAGCCCTGGCCGTCGAGGACGAGGATCATCTCCTCGAACAGCTGCCGCTGGGGGGCGAGCTTGCCGCCGGCGGGGATCTCGCACACGTAGCAGTCGTTGGACGTGCGCGTGGCCTCGTGGTTGATGAAGACGCCGCGGCCGCCCCTGCGCTCCCAGTCCTTGAGCTCCACGGTGCGCAGGTCGGGCACGTAGTGCGCGGCGATGATGTCGAGGCCCTCGTCCGCGACCCAGCGTGTGTAGGGGGAGTCCTTCTCGGTGGCGAACTTCGCCGCCAGGGTGTCGTTGACGATCGCGTCCTTGGCCATGCGGGGCCCTCCCTGTCGTCGTACCGGGCCCCGCGGGAGGGGGCCGGCGGCGCCGCGGGACGGTCCCTCACGGACCTCTCCTGCGCACCTCGCCGGAACTTCTTCTCCGGTGGGGGTGCCACGGCGGCGCATTGGTAGGACCCTAAGGCCAGGGTTTTCGGCCTGTCAACGGCGCCCGCACGGCCACCGACGGGCGCTTGTGGAGTCGCGCGACCTTCTGGTCTAATGGACATACCAACGGCCCCGCACGGCGAGGCCGCGCGTCCCGCCACGCAGGGGGACGACCGAGCGAGAGGACACGAGGGATCTTGTCCAAGGTGACCTATACCGACAGCTCAGGCCGTGTGTACACGGTCGACGCGACGGTCGGTGAATCCGTCATGGCAGCGGCGGTCAAGAACGGGGTCCCCGGGATCGTCGCGGAGTGCGGTGGCAACTGCTCCTGCGCGACCTGCCACGTGTACGTGGGCGAGGAGTTCGCCCACCTCGTGGGAGGCCCGGGGGACATGGAGGACGACCTCCTCGACATGGCGGTCTCCGAGCGGCGCGACACGAGCCGCCTGTCCTGCCAGATCCGCGTCACGCAGGAGCTGGACGGGCTGGCCGTCGAGATCCCTCCGGATCAGCCCTGACGGCTGTGCCGCGCGCCAATGCAGGGTTGCCGCCACACCGGTGGCGGGCCATCACGTGAAAGGGAAACGGCCGTGCTCAGAAAAGACATCAACGAGCTCCTCACGCAGACCGGCCCGGGGACCGCGATGGGCGAGATGTTCCGGCAGTACTGGATGCCGGCGATGCTCGCCGAGGAACTGCCCGAGGACGACTGCCCGCCGGTGCGCGTGAAGCTCCTGTCCGAGCGCATGGTCGCCTTCCGTGACAGCGAGGGACGGTACGGGCTCGTCGACGAGTTCTGCGCGCACCGCGGCGCCTCGCTCTGGTTCGGCCGCAACGAGGGCTCCGGGCTGCGCTGCCCGTACCACGGCTGGAAGTACGACGTGACGGGGCAGTGCGTCGAGGTCCCGTCGGAGGCGGACAACAGCAGCTTCTGCCAGAACGTGAAGCTCACCTCGTACCCGCTGGTCAGGATCGGCGACGTGCTGTGGACGTACATGGGCGACCCGGCGAAGACGCCGCCGCTGCCCGAGTACGAGTTCGCGCAGGTCCCTGCGGAGCAGACGTACACCTCCAAGCGCTGGCAGCAGTGCAACTGGCTCCAGGCCTTCGAGGGCGGCATCGACTCCAGCCACGTGACGTTCCTGCACTCGGGCGGACTGAAGAGCGACCCGCTGTTCAAGGGCGCCAAGGGCAACGAGTACAACATGAAGGACACGAAGCCGTTCTTCGAGGTCGCGGACACCGAGGGCGGGCTGTTCGTGGGCGCGCGGCGCAACGCCGAGGACGGCACGTACTACTGGCGCATCACACCATGGGTCATGCCCAACTTCACGATGGTGCCGCCGCGCGGCGACCATCCGGTGCACGGCCACTTCTGGGTGCCGATCGACGACGAGAACTGCTGGGCCTACTCGTTCGACTACCACCCGGTGCGCGCGCTGACCGCGACGGAACGCCAGGCGATGGTCGACGGGCACGGCGTGCACAGCAAGAACATCCCCGGCACCTACCGGCCCGCGGCCAACATGGACAACGACTACCTCATCGACCGCGAGGCACAGAAGCGCGGCGAGACGTACTCGGGCGTCGCGGGCATCGCCATGCAGGACGCGTCGCTCCAGGAGTCGATGGGGCCGGTCGTCGACCGCACCAAGGAGCGCCTGGTGCCGGCGGACAGCGGCATCATCAAGGCCCGCCAGAAGCTGCGGAAGGCGGCGCTCGCGCTGCGCGACGAGGGGGTGACGCCCCCCGGCGTCGACCCCGAGCACCACAGGGTGCGCTCCGCGGCGATCGTGCTGCCGCAGGCGGAGTCGTTCCTCGACGCGTGCCGCGACGCGGTGACGGTCCAGCCCGGCGTGCGTCAGACGACGGTGTGACGGTGGCCAGGACGAGTCAGGCGCCCACGCCCCCGGCACAGCAGCGGCAGCAGGAGGCGCACCAGCAGCTCAGCCAGTGCGCGCGGGCGACGTCGGCGTACGAGTCGCGCTTCCGCATCGACCGGCCGATCGTGCCGGCGCGTGCGGCGCGCGTCGTCGCGCTGGACGAGCGCGCCGTCGCCGTAGCACGACGGGTCGCGGGGCGGCAGTGGGCGCACGCCAGGTTCTACGCGTGCGAGGGCGGCGACCCGCTCGACCCGGTGCTGCGCAGGCTCGACGGCGTGCCCGCGCCGCTGCGGCAGGTGCTGACCGGCACCGACGTGGTGGTCGTGCTGGCGACGGAGGACTCGGGCGAGGCGTACGCGG
The DNA here is from genome assembly GCF_017813245.1 of Streptomyces montanisoli. Classification (GTDB taxonomy): domain Bacteria; phylum Actinomycetota; class Actinomycetes; order Streptomycetales; family Streptomycetaceae; genus Streptomyces; species Streptomyces montanisoli. The sequence continues at coordinate 5,112 of NZ_JAGIQL010000015.1, read as the reverse complement.
CGGCGATCGGCAGGACCTGCTGGGAGCGCGGCATCACGACGGCGGGCCTGGTGCTCGGCATCGACTACGAGGCGCAGGACGCGGTCGCGGCGCTGCGTCCGTACGCGCGGGTGCTGCTGCCGTCGGCGGACGAGAGCGACGTCCTCGAACTGCTCACCGCGCTGCGGGTGTGAGCGGCGCGGACGACGCACGAGGGCACGGACGGCACACGAGGAGAGGCGGTGCGGCCACCATGGCCGAGAAGGTCACCACGGGCACGCTGCAGCGGATGAAGGACGACGGCCGCAAGATCGTCGGCGTCGTCGCCTGGGACTACCAGATCGCGCGGATCGTGGACCGCGCGGGCGTGGAGATCGTGTCGGTCGGCGACACGGTCGGGGTGAACCTGTGGGGGCAGGCCAACCCCTTCGAGATCACGATGGACCAGATGGTGACGGTCGCGCAGGCGGTGCGCCGCGGTGTGCGCCGGGCCCTGGTGAGCGTCGACTTCCCGTTCGGGCCGCTGCAGGAGGGCACGGACAGCGCGGTGCGCGCGGCCATCCGCTTCGTGAAGGAGGCGGGCGCCGACATGGTGAAGGTCGACGCGGCGTCCGACTTCCCCGAGGCGGTCACCGCGATCACCCGGGCCGGCATCCCGGTGTTCGCGCAGTTCGGCATCACACCGCAGACCGCGCTGCGCTACGGCGTCGAGTACAAGTCGGTCCCGTCGGCCGCCGACGCGGTGCCTGACGAGATGACGGACGCCATGGTGGCGGAGGCGAAGCGCCTTCAGGACGCGGGCGCGGTGCTGCTGAACTTCACCAACTCGGGCCCGGTGGCCGGCGCCGCCGTCGCCGGCGCGGTGTCCGTCCCCGTGGTCGGCGGCTTCGGCGGCGGCCCGTGGCTGGACGGGCGGATGCGGATGGCGCACGCGGCCATCGGGTACGCGGCGTCGGCCGTGGACGACCCGCCGGACACCTACGCGAACGTCGCGCGGACCACGCTGGACGCGATCAGCGCCTACGCGGCCGATGTGCGGGCGGCACGGCAGGTGGCGGGCGGCATCCCCGTGCCGCCTCCGGGAAACTGAGAGGAGCGGGCCATGCCCGTCACGGAGATCGACGGCCTGCGCACCAGGTACGAGGTGAGCGGACAGGGCCCGGCCCTGCTGATGTTCTCGCCGGGCGGCTTCGACTCGACGCTGGAGAGCTGGCGCACGGTCGGCGTCTACCGGCGGCTGAACCTGCTGGAACACCTGTCGCGCTCCTACACCTGCGTCACGTTCGACCGCAGGGAGTCGGGCGGCTCGGGCGGCCGGGTGGAGCGCGTGTCGTGGGCCCACTACGTGGCGCAGGGAGCCGGCCTCCTGGACCACCTGGGCATCGAGCGCGCACACCTGATGGGCGGCTGCGTGGGGTGCTCGACGGTGGCCTCTTTCGCGGTCGCGCACCCCGGCCGGGTGCTCAGCATGGTGCTGTACTCCCCCGCGGGCGGTGTGAAGTACCGGATGCGGCAGCACGCGCGCTTCGTCGAGCACCTGGCGTACGCGCGCGGCGAGGGCCTGAAGGCGGTCGTGGAGCGCGCGCGCGGTTCGGACGCGGGGTTCACGGCCGACCCGCGGGTGGGCCCCTGGGTGTCGGTGCTGCGGACGGACGACGCGTTCGCGCGGCGTTACGCGGCGATGGACGGGGAACGGTACGCGACGACGGTGACGGGGCTCGCGCGCCACCTGTTCGACCGGGACACCGTGCCGGGCCCCGAGCCCGAGGACCTGCTCGCGCTGGACGCCCCCACGCTGATCGTGCCTGGCCAGGACACCTCGCACGCGCCGTCGGCCGCCCGGTACCTCCAGGAGTGCGTGCCGGGCGCGGAGTACTGGGACGTGCCGGTCGCGGAGCAGACGGAGAAGAGCGCGCCCGCGCGGGTGCTGCGGTTCCTGCGGGAGGCCGGGAGCGGCGCATAGGCGACCCACGTGGGTAAAAATGACATATGGCACGACATGGGCACATGGCGCGCTCCTCGCCGCACGACCGGGCCGAGGGCGCGCGTCGGCGCGGCCGGGCGGTGGCCAGGCCGCTGCTGAGCCCGCGCAGTGTCGTGGGCCAGATGTTCTTCCTCCAGGTCGTCGTGGTGATCCTCGTCGCGCTCGCGTCCGGCACGCTGCTGGTGCTCACGCTCCAGCACGAGGAGGCACAGGACGCGGCGCACCGCTCCCTCTCCGTCGCCGAGGGGTTCGCCGACTCCCCCGGCGTCGCCGCGGCGATCACGTCCCCTGACGCGCCGCTCGAACTGCAGCCCCAGGCGACCGCGGCGATGCAGGGGGCCGACGTCGACTTCCTGACCGTGGTGGACCAGCGCGGGGTCCGGCTCACGTCGTCCACCCCCAGCCTGATCGGGCAGCCGAGCGACCAGGACATGGCGCCGCTGCTCGCGGGGCAGACGGTTCAGTCCAAGACCACCGGCACGCTCGGCCCCCAGTACCGCGCCTACGTCCCCGTCGAGGCGTCGAACGGCTCGGTGGTGGGCGCGGTGGGCGCCGGTGTCAGGACGAGCAGTGTCAGCGACACGGTCAACCGCCAGATGCCCGTCGTGCTGGGTCTCGCGGCCGCCGCCATCGCCGTCATCACCGCGGGCGCGGCCCTGATCAGCAGGCGGCTGCTGCGCCAGACCCACGGCCTCGGCCCGGCCGAGATCACCCGGATGTACGAGCACCACGACGCCGTCCTGCACGCGGCCCGCGAGGGCGTGGTGATCGTGGACGGCGACGGCTCCCTGCTGCTCGCCAACGACGAGGCGCAGCGCCTGCTCGACCTGCCGGAGGACGCGCAGGGCAGGCCGGTGCGCTGCCTCGGCCTGCCACCGCCCATCGCGCAGCTGCTCGCGGACAACAGGGCGGCGAGCGACGAGGTGCACCTGGTGGGCGGCCGGGTGCTCGCCATCAACCAGCGGCGTACCGGCGCGGACGGCGGGCCGCCGGGCAGCGTGGCGACGCTGCGCGACTCGACGGAGCTTCAGGCACTCGCGGGGCGGGCCGAGGCGGCGAGCGGGCGGCTCAAGCTGCTGTACGACGCGAGCATCGGCATCGGCACCACGCTGGACGTGCGGCGCACGGCGGAGGAGCTGGGCGAGGTGGCCGTCCCCGAGTTCGCCGACTTCACCACCGTCGACCTCGTCGACACGGTACTGAGCGGCGAGGAGCCCGAGGAGGGCGCTCAGCGGTGGTTCCGCCGCGTCTCGGCCGCCGGCGTCACCGCCGGCCATCCGCTCATCCCCACCGGGTCCAGGCACAGGCCGTTGGCCGCCGGGCCGCAGCTGCGTGGCATCACCTCCGGGCGCGCCGTGCTCGAACCCGACCTCAGGCGCAGCAACGAGTGGTGGGCGGAGGGCCAGGAGCAGGCGGACCGCGTGGTGGACCACGGAATCACGTCGCTGATCTCCGCCCCCTTGTACGCGCGGGACACGGTGCTCGGTGTGGCGACGTTCTGGCGGTACGAGGAGTCCGGCGCCTTCGAGGCGGACGACCTGGCGCTGGCGGAGGAGCTCGCGGCGCGGGCCGCCGTGTGCATCGACAACGCCCGCAGGTTCACCAAGGAGCACGGCATGGCCGTGGCGCTCCAGCGCAGCCTGCTGCCGAACCGCCTGCCGGACCAGGGCGGCCTTGAGGTGGCGTACCGCTACCTGCCGGCGCAGAAGAACGTGGGCGGTGACTGGTTCGACGTCATCCCGCTGCCGGGCGCGCGGGTCGCGCTCGTGGTGGGCGACGTGGTCGGGCAGGGGCTGCACGCGGCCGTCACCATGGGCCGGCTGCGCACGGCGGTGCACGTGTTCGCGGCGCTCGACCTTCCGCCGGACGAGCTGCTGGCGCACATGGACGAGCTCGCCGACCGCATGGACCAGGAGGGCGGGCCGCCCGACTCCGACGAGGGGATCGTCGGCGCGACGTGCCTGTACGCGGTGTACGACCCCGTCGGGCGGCGCTTCACCATGGCGCGTGCCGGGCACCTGCCGCCGGCCCTGATCGGCCCGGACGGCGCGGTGCGCTTCCTCGACCTGCCCGCGGGGCCGCCGCTCGGCGTGGGCGGCCAGCCGTTCGAGGCGGCGGAGGTGGTGGTGGAGGAGGGCAGCCAGCTGGTGCTGTACACCGACGGCCTGGTGGAGGAGCGCGGACGCGACATCGACGAGGGCCTGACGCGCCTGGCGCGGACGCTGGCCGTCGCCCGCGGCGGCCCGGAGGAGGTGTGCCGCACGGTGCTCGACGCGCTGCTCCCCGGCCGTTCGGCGGACGACACCGCGCTGCTCGTGGCGCGCACGCGCGCGGTGCCGCCCGGGCGGGTGGCGCGCTGGGAGGTGCCGAGCGACCCGGCGGCGGTCGCGCGGGTGCGCGCGGCCGTGGCGGCGAGGCTCGAGGAGTGGGGGCTGCGGGAGACGGGCTTCACGACGGAGCTGATCCTCAGCGAGCTCGTCACCAACGCCATCCGGTACGCGGACGGGCCGATCACAGTGCGGCTGCTGCTGGACCGCCGCCTGATCAGCGAGGTGTCGGACGCCAGCAGCACGGCCCCGCACCTCGGCCACGCGGCCGCGACCGACGAGGGCGGCAGGGGCATGTTCCTGGTGGCGCAGCTCGCCGAACGCTGGGGCACCAGGTACACGCGCGACGGCAAGATCATCTGGGCGGAACAGCCACTACCACCCGGCTACCACCCACCGCAGCCGGCCCAGCCCCACCCGGCAACACACCCGACCTGACCGGCCCGGCCGGTCCGCCCACCGCGCCACGGGGCGCCGCCGTGCCGCCCGAGCCGTCGCCCCGGCCACCCCGCCCCTGCGATCCGGCGCGACTGCCGGCCGGTCCCCGCTCGGCCGGACGGGGGCCACCCATCGCCTGTGGCGCCCCATTCGGCTTGCACCGGGCAACAGCACCGCCTGCGGCCCCAGGCAGCCGCCCGGAGCCACAATGGTCGCGGGGATCTGCGGGCGCAGCCCCCCAACCGCTACGCGACGCCCCGCCGACCGGCCGGTCAGAGCCGCCGACGGGCGGGGCCTGCGGTCCACCCGGCTGACGCCACGATCCGGCGCGGCGGCCCGCCGCGGACCGGCGCTCAGCCGCAGGCGCGGATCGGGGCACGCGCG
>NZ_JAGIQL010000149.1 GCF_017813245.1 Streptomyces montanisoli | reverse complement strand
GGCCAGGACGCGACTCTGAGGGCCGCCAGGGCGGCGGCCGCGGCCCTGCGGCGCGCCGGACGGTCGGCCGAGGTGGTGCCCGTGCTGCGGCAGCGGCGCCGCGTCGCGGACCAGGCGGGGCTCGACCCGAGCGGGCGCAGGGCCAATCTGGCGGGGGCGCTCGAGGTCGTCAGGAACGGACCGCGCCTGCTCGCCCGGGGGCACGTCGTCCTGGTCGACGACGTCATGACGACGGGCGTCTCGCTCGCGGATGCGGCCCGCGCGGTGGACACGGCGTGCCGCCGAGAGGCCGGGACCCGGGCGGTACGGACGGTGCGCGGTGACCTGTCGGCGGCCGTGATCGCGGCACCCCGGCCGTCCTTCGAAATAAACCGGAATTGACTGGTTACTTGCGAGATTGCAGGTAACGAGGAAGGAAAAACACCTGAACGGAGGTGCCTGCCGGTACCGGGTGCCGATACCCCCCTCAGAGAGCTATGTTCGGTTGTGAGGAACGGTGAGAGCCGCGACTCGGTGAAAGCACCGCTATGGTTCGGCGTTTTCGGAGAACCTCCGACGGGCACGGGTGGGGATCATGCCCTCGGGGGAGGAGGAGGTGAAAGTCGCCAAGTCCGAGGCTCCGGTGGCTGCCGGGGCCTGGTGCAACAAGGGGCGCCTTCGCAGCGAGGCGGGGGTGCTCCGGGAACGGAGTTCTGCGTGGACATCGTCGTCAAGGGCCGCAAGACAGAAGTGCCGGAGCGGTTCCGCAAGCACGTGGCCGAGAAGCTGAAGCTGGAGAAGATCCAGAAGCTCGACGGCAAGGTGATCAGCCTCGACGTCGAGGTGTCCAAGGAACACAACCCGCGCCAGGCGGACCGCTGCGACCGGGTGGAGATCACGCTCCGCTCCCGCGGGCCCGTCATCCGCGCGGAGGCGTCCGCGGCGGACCCGTACGCGGCGCTCGACCTCGCCACGGGCAAGCTGGAGGCCCGTCTGCGCAAGCAGCACGAGAAGCGCCACAACCGCCGCGGGGCCGGGAGGCTCCCCGCCGCCGTCGTGGCCGACCACGTGCCGGGCGTGGCGGAGTACAGCATGAACGGCGCCGCGGGGCACCAGGAGGACGAGGCCGCGGTACGCACCACCAGGATGGGGTCGCTCGAGGTGCAGGGCGACGGCCCCCTGGTGGTGAGGGAGAAGAACCACGTGGCCGCGCCCATGACACTCGACCAGGCGATGGAGGAGATGGAGCTCGTCGGCCACGACTTCTACCTGTTCGTGGACTCCGACACGAAGGAACCCAGCGTCGTCTACCGGCGCCACGCCTACGACTACGGCGTCATCCACCTCAGGACCGATCCGCTGGCCGAGCGCGAGAGCGGCGGCGCCGGCGGGGCTCTCGGCGGCTGAGCGCCTGAGACCGGACGGCAGGTGCGGTGCCCCCGAGGATCCGAACAGGTTCTCGGGGGCACGCCCGTGCGACATGGTGATCCCCGAGGACGGGTCCCGGCATGGAATCATGGCAGGGCAGGCCAACGCGGCTTGGACGAGCAGCGGTTGGCCGTCACAGCGACTTGGGGCCACGGCCTTCAGGGGGAGGAACGATGGCGGAGGGCTTCGGTCCGGTACTGGGAGCGCGCGGCGCCGGAGGCCCGGCCGAGTGCGCCGAGCCCGAGGACAGCGACGACTGCGGCGCTCCCGCGAAGGAGCCGATCCGGGTCCTCGTCGTCGACGACCACGCCCTCTTCCGCCGCGGGCTCGAGATCGTCCTCGCCCAGGAGGAGGACATCGAGGTCGTGGGCGAGGCCGGGGACGGGGCCGAAGCCGTCGACAAGGCCGCCGACCTGCTGCCCGACATCGTGCTGATGGATGTCCGCATGCCGCGGCGCGGCGGCATCGAGGCGTGCACGTCGATCAAGGAGGTGGCACCGAGCGCGCGGATCATCATGCTGACGATCAGCGACGAGGAGGCCGACCTCTACGACGCGATCAAGGCGGGCGCGACCGGCTACCTGCTCAAGGAGATCTCGACCGACGAGGTCTCCACCGCGATTCGCGCCGTCGCCGACGGGCAGTCCCAGATCAGCCCGTCCATGGCGGCCAAGCTCCTCACCGAGTTCAAGTCGATGATCCAGCGCACCGACGAGCGCAGGCTCGTGCCCGCGCCCCGGCTGACGGAGCGCGAGCTGGAGGTGCTCAAGCTCGTGGCCACCGGGATGAACAACCGCGACATCGCCAAGGAGCTGTTCATCTCGGAGAACACCGTGAAGAACCACGTGCGCAACATCCTGGAGAAACTGCAGCTGCACTCCAGGATGGAGGCCGTGGTCTACGCCATGCGCGAGAAGATCCTCGAGATTCGCTGATCCTCAGGCGACCGCGCGGGACAGCTCCGCCGCGAGGTTCGGATCGTCCACGCGCTCGATCCGCACCGCGTCGCAGCCGACCCACTCGGCCGCCTCGCGCAGCGCCCGGGCCATGGGCGCCACCGCCTTCGCGCCGTCGAGCGAGACCTGCCGGGCCACCAGCGTCCTGCCGGAGCGCGCCGGGTCGACCCGGCCGACGAGCCTGCCGCCCGCCAGCAGCGGCATCGCGTAGTAGCCGTGTATCCGCTTCGGCTTCGGCACGTACGCCTCGAGACGGTGCGTGAAAGCGAAGATCCGCTGGGTGCGGGCCCGCTCCCAGATCAGCGAGTCGAACGGCGACAGCAGCGCCGTACGGTGCCGGCCGCGGGCCGTGGCCGCGAGGGCGTCGGGGTCCGCCCAGGCCGGCCTGCCCCACCCCTGCACCGTCACGGGGACAAGGCCGGAGTCGGCGATGACCGCGTCGACCTGTTCCGCCTTGAGGCGGTGGTAGTCGGCGATGTCCGCGCGGGTGCCCACCCCGAGTGCCTTGCCCGCGAGCCGGACGAGGGGGCGAAGGCACTCCTGCTCGCTCAGGTCGTCATGGAGCAGCTCCGCGGGCACGGCGCGCTCCGCCAGGTCGTACACCCGCTTCCAGCCGCGCCTGCCCGTGCACACGACCTCGCCGTACATCAGGGCCCGCTCCACGGCGATCTTCGCGTCCGACCAGTCCCACCACGGGCCGCCGTTCTTCGCGCCGCCCAATTCCGTGGCCGTCAGGGGGCCCTTGTCGCGCAGCTGCGCGATGACCGTCTCGTACGCGCCGCCCGCGAGCTCGTGGTTCCAGTGCGGGCGGTCACGGTAGGCGCGGCGGCGGAACGCGAACAGCGGCCACTCCTCGATGGGCAGCACGCACGCCGCATGCGACCAGTACTCGAACGCGTGCGGCACCGGGGAGGGCGCGCCGGGCGGCGCCGGGGCCCAGTACGCCTTCTCGACGGCCTCACGGCCGACAGGGCCGAGACGCGCGTACGCCACGAGCTCGTGCGAGCGCGCCAGCACGGAGATCGTGTCCAGCTGGACGGCGCCGAGGGCGCGCAGGACACCGCGCACGCCGCCGCGGCGGTCGGGCGCGCCGATGAATCCCTGCGCGCGCAGCGCGATGCGGCGGGCTTCGGCCGCGGACAGCTCGGTGGTCGCGGGTGGGGCGGTCGTCATGCTCGGCAATCTAGACCGCGGCACTGACAATTCCCTCCGGCCAGCGCTGCCGGCGCTTGCGTCGTGGCGCCTCAGGCGCTCGCTCGCTGGGCCGGCAGGTAGGCGTGGGCGGATGCGAGCCCGAGGTCGGACGGGAGCAGGGAGCCGATCCACAGGTCCCTGAGGGTGCCGCGGCTGAGCAGGGCGGCCCGCAGCGTGCCCTCCCACACGAATCCCGCCTTCTCCGCGACGGCCCTGGAGGCGTTGTTGCCCCTCTCGGCCCGCCATTCCAGGCGGTCGACGCCCTGCGCGAAGGCCCAGCGGGCGAGCGCGCCGACCGTCTCCGCGGTGTAGCCGCGGCCGCGGTGCTCGGCCGCCGTCCAGTAGCCGATCTCCCACGCCTCGGTACGAGGCTGCAGATTGGCCGCGCCGATCAGGGGGCCGCCACCGCGCGGAAAGACGCCGAAGGTGTAGACGGTGTCCGTCCGCCACCCCTCGGGGACGACCTGTTCGACGAAGTACTCCGCGTGCTGTCGCTCGTACGGTGAGGGTATGGGCACCCAGCGCTGGATGTCGGGGTCCTGGCAGACGGCGTGCACGGCCTCGATGTCGGCGCTGACCAGCGCGCGCAGTTCGAGACGGTCGGAGCTGATCCTCAACGGGTCCATGGGCCGATTCTCCTCGTCCGACCGTGTCGAGGCTCACGATTTAGCGGCCCGCCCGGCACCTTGGAGGGCGCCCGCGCGTTCTCCATGGCGGGTGCCGGCGGCCCCCGCACCGCTGCGGCCCTCCCGGCGCGGGCCTGTCCTCGCTTACGATGGCCGATGCGGTCGGGCACGGCTGCCCGCGCCCGCGCCCCGTACACGACCCAGTGCCAGGCCGACCGGCAAGGAGACCAGCCTCAGTGTCCGTCTTCAACAAGCTCATGCGTGCAGGCGAAGGCAAGATCCTGCGCAAACTGCACCGCATCGCGGACCAGGTCAACTCCATCGAAGAGGACTTCGTCAACCTCTCCGACGCCGAGTTGCGCGCTCTCACGGACGAGTACAAGGAGCGCTTCGCCGAGGGCGAGAGCCTCGACGACCTGCTGCCCGAGGCGTTCGCGACCGTCCGCGAGGCGGCCAAGCGCGTGCTCGGCCAGCGCCACTACGACGTGCAGATCATGGGCGGCGCGTCCCTGCACCTGGGGTACGTGTCCGAGATGAAGACCGGTGAGGGCAAGACGCTCGTCGGCACGCTGCCCGCGTACCTGAACGCGCTGTCCGGCAAGGGCGTGCACCTGATCACGGTGAACGACTACCTGGCCGAGCGCGACTCGGAGCTGATGGGCCGCGTCCACAAGTTCCTCGGCCTCACCGTCGGCTGCATCCTGGCGAACATGACGCCCGCCCAGCGCCGTGAGCAGTACAACTGCGACATCACGTACGGCACGAACAACGAGTTCGGCTTCGACTACCTGCGCGACAACATGGCGTGGTCGAGGGACGAGCTGGTCCAGCGCGGGCACAACTACGCGATCGTCGACGAGGTCGACTCCATCCTCGTCGACGAGGCCCGTACGCCGCTGATCATCTCGGGCCCCGCCGACCAGGCGACGAAGTGGTACGGCGACTTCGCCAAGCTGGTCCTCAGGCTCACCAAGGGCGAGGCGGGCAACCAGCTCAAGGGCATCGAGGAGACCGGCGACTACGAGGTCGACGAGAAGAAGCGCACGGTCGCCATCCACGAGCCCGGCGTGACCAAGGTCGAGGACTGGCTGGGGATCGACAACCTGTACGAGTCGGTGAACACGCCGCTCGTCGGTTACCTGAACAACGCGATCAAGGCCAAGGAGCTCTTCAAGAAGGACAAGGACTACGTCGTCATCGACGGCGAGGTCATGATCGTCGACGAGCACACCGGCCGTATCCTCGCCGGCCGCCGCTACAACGAGGGCATGCACCAGGCGATCGAGGCGAAGGAAGGGGTGGACATCAAGGACGAGAACCAGACACTCGCGACGATCACCCTGCAGAACTTCTTCCGCCTGTACGACAAGCTCTCCGGCATGACCGGTACGGCCATGACCGAGGCCGCGGAGTTCCACCAGATCTACAAGCTCGGCGTCGTGCCCATCCCGACGAACAAGCCCATGATCCGCGCGGACCAGTCGGACCTGATCTACCGCACCGAGGTCGCGAAGTTCGCCGCCGTCGTCGACGACATCGAGGAGAAGCACGACAAGGGTCAGCCGATCCTCGTCGGCACGACCTCCGTCGAGAAGTCCGAGTACCTCTCGCAGCAGCTCAACAAGCGCGGCATCCAGCACGAGGTGCTGAACGCGAAGCAGCACGACCGCGAGGCGCCGATCATCGCCCAGGCGGGGCGCAAGGGCGCCGTCACCGTCGCGACGAACATGGCCGGACGTGGTACGGACATCAAGCTGGGCGGCAACCCCGACGACCTGGCCGAGGCGGAGCTGCGCCAGCGCGGCCTCGACCCCGTCGAGCACGTCGAGGAGTGGGCCGCGGCGCTTCCGGCCGCCCTGGAGAAGGCCGAGGAGGCCGTCAGGGCCGAGTTCGAGGAGGTCACGGGCCTCGGCGGGCTGTACGTGCTGGGCACCGAGCGCCACGAGTCGCGCCGCATCGACAACCAGCTGCGCGGCCGTTCCGGCCGCCAGGGCGACCCGGGCGAGTCCCGCTTCTACCTGTCACTGGGCGACGACCTGATGCGGCTGTTCAAGGCCCAGATGGTCGAGCGCGTGATGTCGATGGCCAACGTGCCGGACGACGTGCCGATCGAGAACAAGATGGTGACGCGCGCGATCGCGTCCGCGCAGTCGCAGGTCGAGCAGCAGAACTTCGAGACGCGTAAGAACGTCCTCAAGTACGACGAGGTGCTCAACCGCCAGCGCGAGGTCATCTACGGCGAGCGCCGGCGGGTCCTGGAGGGCGAGGACCTGCAGGAGCAGGTCACGCACTTCATGGACGACACGATCGACGCCTACATCCAGGCGGAGACCGTCGAGGGGTTCGCGGAGGAGTGGGACCTCGACCGCCTGTGGGGCGCGTTCAAGCAGCTCTACCCGGTGAAGGTCACCGTCGAGGAGCTCGAGGAGGACGCGGGCGACCGCGCGGGCCTGACCGCCGAGTTCATCGGCGAGTCGATCAAGGACGACATCCACGAGCAGTACGAGCAGCGTGAGAGCCAGCTCGGCTCGGACATCATGCGCGAGCTGGAGCGGCGCGTGGTGCTCTCGGTGCTCGACCGCAAGTGGCGCGAGCACCTCTACGAGATGGACTACCTCCAGGAGGGCATCGGCCTGAGGGCCATGGCGCAGAAGGACCCGCTGGTCGAGTACCAGCGCGAGGGCTTCGACATGTTCAACGCCATGATGGAGGGCATCAAGGAGGAGTCCGTCGGCTACCTGTTCAACCTGGAGGTCCAGGTCGAGCAACAGGTCGAGGAGGTTGAGCTGCCCGCGCAGGACGCCGCGGCGGCGGACGCCGAGCCGACGTCGCTGGTCAAGGAGGAGCCGGTGGCCGCCGGCGCGCGCCCCGAGATCCACGCGAAGGGCCTGGAGTCGCCGCAGCGTCCCGACCGGCTGCGGTTCTCGGCGCCGTCGGTGGACGGAGAGGGCGGCGTGGTCGAGGGCGAGTTCGAGCACGAGCCGGCCGGCGGCCCGACGCGTTCGACGGCGGACGGCATGACGCGCGCGGAGCGCCGCAAGGCGCAGCGCGGCGGCGGCCGCCGCCGCAAGAAGTAGGGAAGCCGGCGAAGGGATCGGTCAGGGGCGCGCGCCGCACGGTGCGCGCCCCTGACCATGCCCGCCGCCCGAAGGCCGTCAGCATCGTCAGGACGTCAGGCGTCGTCGCGGGTGACGCGTGCACCCCCGATCTCCACCGCCGCGCAGCGCCATCTGCGGTCCGCGCCCTGCTCGAGGCGGAAGGCCATCGCGCGTACGCGCGCGCCGGACGCGATGCTCGCGTACGCCTCGACCACGCCGGAGCACGGCCTGAAGCCGCGGCAGCGGCGCACGACGGGCCTGCGGTGTCCCGCGGCGGCGCCCAGCGGGGCGCCCGGCGCGAGCCTGACGAGCTGTTCGTACGCCTCGCCCACCGTCCACCCCAGCATCCAGTGGACCGGGCGTGCGCCGCTGAGCACGGCGAGCAGGCGCTCCGCGAAGAGGTCCTGCGGAGGCAGGACGACGTCGGGACGGCGCACGGCGCGCCCCGCGCCCGGGCCGCGCGGGTCACGCCTGCCAGGCGGCCGCCTGGTGCCGATGACGCGTGCCGCGGCGGCGTCGCCCTCCGCCGTACCGCGCGCGGTACGCGCGGACGCGCTCCTGCCCGGCGCCGTGCGTGTCGATGTGGTCATGCAGATCGCCCCCGTTCTGCCGCCGACCGTCATACCGGTCGGTAACTTTGTGTTGCGCTTCTTTTACGGCGAGTGATCACCTCGGTGCAAGGGGTTCGTCACCGCGCGGCGGCGCGGCGACCGTCACACGGTCGAGTGAACGCGTGGCGGGTGAGGGGCGGAACCGCGCGTCCGCCCGCGTCCCCGTCGCGACGCGCGGTGGACGCGGGGCCACCGGCAGCGTCACCCCCAGGGAGGACACCCGCACGTATCCTTGATGCGCCTCCGACTACGAAAGCGGTCACCCCATGCGCGTCTACGTCCCCCTGACCCTGCCCGGCCTCGCCGAGGCGTACGGGAAGGGCGAGCTGGGCCCCGGGCCGTTCACGGCCTACGCGGTGACGCCCGAGCTGCGCGAGTGGTACGTGTCCGACGACATCGAGGAGCTGGAGTACGCGGCGCTCAACCGGGCCGCCGCCGCCTCGCTGCGCGCCCTGGCCACCGACCCCGCCCTGCCGCGCCGGCGCGTGGTCGTCGCTGCCGACGTGGCCGACCGCGACGCCGAGGTCGACCCCGACCGCGGCCTCGGTGGCGGTTTCGTCGGCGAGGTCAGGATCACCGCCGCCGTCCCGCTGTCCAAGGCCGCCGCCGTGCACGTCGACGCGGACGACGCGCACGACGACGTGTCCGCGGCCGCGGCCGCGCTCGGCGCCGCGGACCAGGGCGACGACGACGCCCAGTTCACGGTCGACGGGGCCGAGGACCACGAGCTGCTCTGGTACGGCGTCCAGGAGATCCCCGGCCTGATCGCCTGACGGAGGCCGGGCGGCCCGCCGCTGTCAGACCCCGCGAGTACGGTTTTCGCCATGGGGAAGCCACACGCACATCTCGTCTGGGACTGGAACGGCACGCTCTTCGACGACATCGACGCGGTCCTCGGGGCGACCAACGCGTCGTTCGCGGAGATCGGCCTCGAACCGCTCACGCTGGAGCGCTACCGGGAGCTGTACTGCGTGCCGGTGCCGGTGTTCTACGAGCGGCTGGTCGGGCGGCGCCCGACCGATGCCGAGTGGCATGTGATGGATGACACGTTCCATCGCCACTACACGGCCCGCAGGGCGGCGTGCGGCCTCGCCGAGGGCGCGGCGGAACTGCTCGCCCAGTGGTCGCTCGCGGGCCGCTCCCAGTCGCTGTGCAGCCTCTTCGCGCACGAGGAACTGGTGCCCGTGGTGGGCGGGTTCGGCATCGAGCGGCACTTCGTGCGGGTCGACGGGCGGACAGGGCCCTCGGGCGTCAGCAAGTCCGAGCAGATGGCCCGGCACGTCGAGGCGCTGGCCGCGTCCGGTGCCGTCTCCGCGGCGCACACGGTCGTCATCGGCGACGCGCTGGACGACGCGGTCGCCGCGCGGCATGTGGGCGCGCGGGCGGTGCTCTACACGGGTGGTTCCAACAGCAGGGCCGGCCTCTCGACGGCCGGGGTGCCCGTCGTGGACACGCTGGCTGAGGCGGTCGAGACGGCGTACGCGCTGGTGGGGTGAGGTGAGAGGGCCCTCCGACGGGCCGAGGAGGGAGGCGCGGTCATGTCGGGTCCCCGACTGTCCGTGACGGCCGCGCCGGCCGCACTGGCCGTGGTGTCGAAGTGCCGGCCGGGTTTTGTACACATGCGGCTCGTGACGACTGCCCCTTTCCGCGAGATAGGGTCGTTGCGTGATCAGCGCGATATGCGGAGAGGGCTCGGCCCCCTGCAAGCGCCCGGAGCGCCATGGCGGCCGGGCGATCGCTGCTTCTTGTGATCCGGGCGCGCGACCCTTTGTGGCCGATTTCGTCACGGACATCTCTCATCGCGGCATAACGTCGACCTCGACCGGAAACACCGCGTCGTGGCGTTGTGTCGGTACGTTCACCTACGTCACGCAATGGCGCGCGACAGGAGCCAGAGGACATGCAGACCAAGCTGGACGAAGCCAAGGCCGAGCTGCTCGCTCGGGCGGCAAGGGTCGCTGAAGACGGCCCGGCAGGGCAGACCGCGGGCCTGGGAGGCCAGCGGCCGGACGGCGAGGGCGCCGGGGCCGGCAGCGGTGGCGAGCCGGACCGTGACACGCTTCTCGCGTACCTCCAGCGCTATTACCTGCACACCGCGCCCGAGGATCTGGCCGACCGTGACCCGGTCGACGTCTTCGGCGCCGCGATCTCGCACTACCGGCTCGCGGAGAACCGGCCGCAGGGCACGGCGAACGTGCGGGTGCACACGCCGACGGTGGAGGAGAACGGCTGGACGTCGCCGCACTCCGTCGTCGAGGTGGTCACCGACGACATGCCCTTCCTCGTCGACTCGGTCACCACCGAGCTCACCCGCCAGGGCAGCGGCATCCACGTCGTCATCCACCCGCAGATCGCCGTGCGCCGTGACGTGACCGGCAAGCTGATCGAGGTCCTGCCCGACGGCACGAGGCCCGACGGCACGGCCGACGCGGACCGGGTCCACGACGCGCACATCGAGTCCTGGATCCACGTCGAGATCGACCGCGAGACCGACCGCGACGACCTCCACCAGATCACCAGCGACCTGCTGCGCGTCCTGTCCGACGTGCGCGAGGCCGTCGAGGACTGGGAGAAGATGCGCGCCGCCGCCGTGCGCATCGCCGACGAGCTGCCCGGCGAGCCCACCGCGGGCGACCTGCGCGACGAGGAGATCGACGAGGCGCGCGAGCTGCTGCGCTGGCTCGCCGCCGACCACTTCACCTTCCTCGGCTACCGCGAGTACGAGCTCATGGACGGGGACGCGCTCACCGCCGTCCCCGGCACCGGCCTCGGCATCCTGCGCGCCGACCCGCGCCACGGCGAGGACGAGGACCACCCGGCGAGCCCGTCCTTCAGCCGGCTGCCCGCCGACGCGCGCGCGAAGGCCCGCGAGCACAAGCTGCTCATCCTCACCAAGGCCAACAGCCGCTCCACGGTGCACCGCCCCAGCTACCTCGACTACATCGGCGTGAAGAAGTTCGACGCCGAGGGCAACGTCACCGGCGAGCGCCGCTTCCTCGGCCTGTTCTCCTCCGCCGCGTACACCGAGTCCGTGCGCCGCGTGCCCGTGGTGCGCCGCAAGGTCGCCGAGGTCCTCGACGGCGCCGGCTTCTCGCCCAGCAGCCACGACGGCCGCGACCTCCTGCAGATCATGGAGACGTACCCGCGCGACGAGCTGTTCCAGACGCCCGCCGACCGGCTGCGCTCCATCACCACCAGCGTCCTGTACCTCCAGGAGCGCCGCCGGCTGCGGCTCTACCTGCGCCAGGACGAGTACGGGCGCTACTACTCGGCGCTCGTCTACCTGCCGCGCGACCGCTACACGACCGCGGTCAGGCTGAGGCTGATCGACATCCTCAAGGAGGAGCTCGGCGGCATCAGCGTCGACTTCACGGCCTGGAACACCGAGTCCGTGCTCTCCCGCCTGCACTTCGTGATCAGGGTGCAGCCGGGCACGGAGCTCACCGAGCTGACCGACACCGACGCGGACCGCATCGAGGCCCGGCTCGTCGAGGCCACGCGCTCCTGGGCCGACGGCTTCTCCGACGCGCTCAACGCCGAGTGCGGCGAGGAGCACGCGGCCGAGCTGCTGCGCCGCTGGGGAGGCTCCTTCCCCGAGGGCTACAAGGCCGACCACTCGCCGCGCGCCGCGGTGGCCGACCTGGTGCACCTGGAGGCGCTGGACGAGGGCGAGAAGGAGTTCGCGCTCTCCCTGTACGAGCCGGTCGGCGCCGCGCCCGACGAGCGCCGCTTCAAGATCTACCGGACGGGGGAGCAGGTCTCCCTCACGGCGGTGCTGCCCGTCCTGCAGCAGCTCGGCGTCGAGGTCGTCGACGAACGGCCCTACGAGCTGCGCTGCTCCGACCGCACGCGCGCGTGGATCTACGACTTCGGCCTGCGGATGCCCGCACCCGAGAGCGGCGGCGGGCTCGCCGCCGACGACGTGCGCACCCGCTTCCAGGAGGCGTTCGCCGCCGTCTGGACGGGGGCCGCGGAGAACGACGGGTTCAACGCGCTCGTCCTGGCGGCCGGGCTCACCTGGCGGCAGGCGATGGTGCTGCGCGCGTACGCCAAGTACCTGCGCCAGTCGGCCGCCACGTTCAGCCAGGACTACATGGAGGACACGTTCCGCCACAACGTCCACACGGCGCGGCTGCTCGTCTCGCTCTTCGAGGCACGCATGTCGCCCGGCCGCCAGAACGCGGGCATCGAGCTCGTCGAGGCGCTCAGGGAGGAGCTGGACGCGGCTCTCGACCAGGTCGTCAGCCTCGACGAGGACCGCATCCTGCGCTCGTTCCACAGCCTGATCAAGGCCACGCTGCGGACGAACTTCTTCCAGCGCACGCCGGACGGCGGCCACCACGACTACGTGTCGATGAAGGTCGACCCGCAGGCGATCCCCGACCTGCCGGCGCCCCGCCCCGCCTTCGAGATCTGGGTGTACTCGCCGCGCGTCGAGGGCGTGCACCTGCGGTTCGGCAAGGTCGCGCGCGGCGGCCTGCGCTGGTCCGACCGGCGCGAGGACTTCCGCACGGAGATCCTCGGCCTGGTCAAGGCGCAGATGGTGAAGAACACCGTCATCGTGCCCGTGGGCGCCAAGGGCGGGTTCGTCGCCAAGCAGCTGCCCGACCCCGCGGCCGACCGTGACGCCTGGCTGGCCGAGGGCATCGCCTCGTACAAGATCTTCATCTCGGCGCTGCTCGACATCACGGACAACCTGGTGGGCGGCGAGGTCGTGCCGCCGAAGGACGTCGTGCGGCACGACGGCGACGACACGTACCTGGTCGTCGCCGCCGACAAGGGCACGGCGAGCTTCTCCGACATCGCCAACGAGGTCGCCGTCTCCTACGACTTCTGGCTGGGCGACGCGTTCGCCTCCGGCGGCAGCGCGGGCTACGACCACAAGGGCATGGGCATCACGGCGCGCGGCGCCTGGGAGTCCGTCGAGCGGCACTTCCGCGAGCTCGGCCACGACACCCAGACCGAGGACTTCACCGTCGTCGGCGTCGGCGACATGTCAGGTGACGTCTTCGGCAACGGCATGCTGCTGTCGGAGCACATCAGGCTCGTCGCGGCCTTCGACCACCGGCACGTCTTCATCGACCCGACGCCGGACGCGGAGACCTCCTACGCGGAGCGCCGCCGCCTCTACGAGCTGCCGCGGTCCTCCTGGGCCGACTACGACACGAGCCTGCTCTCCGCGGGCGGCGGCATCCACCCGCGCACCGCGAAGTCGATCCCGATCAACGCGCGCGTGCGGGAGGCGCTCGGCATCGAGGAGCAGGTCACGAAGCTGACCCCGGCCGACCTGATGCAGGCGATCCTCAAGGCCCCGGTCGACCTGGTGTGGAACGGCGGCATCGGCACGTACGTCAAGGCCACCACGGAGACCAACGCCGACGTCGGCGACAAGGCGAACGACGCCATCCGCGTCAACGGCGAGGACGTGCGCGCGAAGGTCATCGGCGAGGGCGGCAACCTCGGCCTGACCCAGCTCGGCCGCATCGAGTTCGCCCGGCTCGGCTCCGGCGGCTCGGGCGGCAAGGTCAACACCGACGCCATCGACAACAGCGCGGGCGTCGACACCTCCGACCACGAGGTGAACATCAAGATCCTCCTCAACGGCCTCGTGACCGAGGGGGACATGACCGTCAAGCAGCGCAACAAGCTGCTCGCGGAGATGACCGACGAGGTCGGCGCGCTGGTGCTGCGCAACAACTACGCGCAGAACACGACCCTCGCCGCGGCCGTCACGCAGTCGGCCAGCATGCTCCACGCCCACATGCGGTTCATGCGCCGGCTCGAGCGCGAGGGCCACCTCGATCGGGACATCGAGTTCCTGCCGCACGACCGGCAGATCCGCGAGCTGCTCAACGCGGAGAGGGGCCTCACCCAGCCGGAACTCGCCGTGCTCCTCGCGTACACGAAGATCACCGTCGCGGAGGAACTGATCGCGACGAGCCTGCCGGACGACGCGTACCTGCTGAAGCTGCTGCACGCGTACTTCCCCGCGCAGCTGCGCGACAGCTTCGCGGAGCAGATCGATGCCCACGCGCTGCACCGCGAGATCATCACCACGGTGCTCGTCAACGACACCGTCAACATGGGTGGCTCGACCTTCCTGCACCGGCTGCGTGAGGAGACGGGCGCGTCCACGGAAGAGGTCATCAGGGCGCACACGGCGGCCAGGGAGATCTTCGGCCTCGGCGCCGTCTGGGACGCGGTGGAGGACCTCGACAACACCGTCGCCGCCGATGTGCAGACGCAGATCAGGCTGCACTCCAGGCGGCTCGTCGAGCGTGCGACGCGCTGGCTGCTCGGCAACCGTCCGCAGCCGCTGGAGATCGCCGACACCATCGCCTTCTTCTCGGACGGCGTGGAGCGCGTGTGGTCGCAGCTGCCGACGCTGCTGCTCGGCACGGAGCACGAGTGGTTCGACACGATCGAGGAGCGGATGACCGGCGCGGGCGTGCCGAAGGAGTTCGCGACGCGCGTCGCGGGCTTCTCCTCGGTGTTCCCGGCGCTGGACATCGTGGCGATCGCGGACCGCACGGGCAAGGACGCGCTCACCGTCGCCGAGGTCTACTACGACCTCGGCGACCGGCTGCTGATCACGGAGCTGATGGACCGCATCCTCGAACTGCCGCGCACGGACCGCTGGAAGTCCATGGCGCGCGCCTCGATCCGCGAGGACCTCTACTCGGCGCACGCGTCGCTCACGGCGGACGTGCTGGCGTTCGGCGAGGACGGGGCGAGCCCGAAGGAGCGCTTCGAGGCGTGGGAGG
This sequence comes from Streptomyces montanisoli, assembly GCF_017813245.1. GTDB lineage: Bacteria > Actinomycetota > Actinomycetes > Streptomycetales > Streptomycetaceae > Streptomyces > Streptomyces montanisoli. The sequence continues at coordinate 616 of NZ_JAGIQL010000149.1, read as the reverse complement.
AGAAGAACGCGGCGATCCTGGCGCGTTCGCGCAACACGCTGGAGGAGATCCAGGGGTCCGACTCGTTCGACCTGGCGAACCTGTCCGTGGCCATGCGCACGATGCGGACGCTGCTGCGCACACACAGCTGAGGCACTCAGGGGGGGCGTTGCGGCCATCGGGCCGCAACGCCCCTCCCGCGCGTACGCGCGCCCAGGGGCGCGTCGGGCGGCCGTGCCCGTGTGTGTCGGATCGTGTCACCCATGCGCCCTTGCGCCGCCGCAGGCCGGTAGGCACCGGACGGCCCTGACCGGACGGCCCTGACCGTCGAGGCAGCGCGTCGGTGCGTCCGCCGGGGCTGCTCCTGGGCGCCGGCCGGGCCCCAGGCCTGCCCGCGAGACGGGCCTGCCCGTGAGGCGTCAGGCCAAGGGCCGCGGCCGGCCCTAATCCGAAGAGCACTCCTCTCAACTCCTGTCTTCGATGTATCTCGGTTGCCGTCTTCTCCTTGGAAAAAAGGGGGGGGGGGGGGGGGGGGGGGGGGGGGGGGGGGGGGGGGGGGGGGGGGGGGGGGGGGGGGGGGGGGGGGGGGGGGGGGGGGGGGGGGGGGGGGGGGGGGGGGAGGGGGGGGGGGGGGGGG
>NZ_JAGIQL010000148.1 GCF_017813245.1 Streptomyces montanisoli | reverse complement strand
ACATGGGTGACTGGAGTTCAAACGACAGTTCTTCCGATCAGACGAACAGCCGGCTGACCACCGCCGTCGCCGTCGGCTCCGCGCCCTCGGCCTCGCACCACAGCGCGGCCGCGAGGTCGTCCCGCGTGGCACGGCAGAGCGCCACATGGCCCACCACCTCGCCGCTCGCCGGGTCCCGCGCCACCCACGCCGCGTCGAGCGCCGGGGGGTCGAGCCACCCGGCAGGGTCGCCGGGCCAGTTCAGCGGGTAGGCGTCGCGCGCGTGGACGCCGGCGAGCACGCGCACGCACGCGTCGAGGTCGTCGGCCGTCCGCTCCTGGACCAGGAGCGCGTCGTTGTCGTTCCGCACGCCCGTAGCCAACCATTTCGTAGTCCCCCGCCTAAACCCTTTTCGTGCCCGGAGTACGACGCGAAACGGCCGGGCCCCGTCGGCGCGGGCCCGGCCGTTTCGCTGTGCGCGCGCCGTCAGGCGGCGCTCGGGTTGGGCTCCTCGTCCTTGGTGAACGCGCCCGCCGTCGTGCGCAGCGGGATCTCCTTGATCAGCGCCGACAGCAGCAGCGCGATGACGAGCACCGCCGCGCCCACGAGGAAGGCCACCGAGATGGCGTCCGTGAAGCCGACCTTGAAGGGGTGGGCGAGCGCCGGGTCCAGCTTCGACAGGAAGGACGTGTCGTTGAGCGCGGCCGAACCGGCGTGCGTCACCGACTTCAGCTGGTCCGGGTGCGCCTGCGCGGCCTGCTGGAAGGCGGGCGAGTGCTGCGCGGAGGCGAAGGCGTCCGCGATCTTGCCGGACACGATCGAGTAGACGATCGAGAGGAAGACCGCGACGCCGACCGTGCCGCCCATCTGGCGGAAGAACGTGGTGGACGAGGTGGCCACGCCGATGTCGCGCGGCGGCACCGCGTTCTGCATCGCGAGGACGATCGTCTGCATGTTCAGGCCGAGACCGGCGCCCACGACGAACATCGCGGCGTCGATGTAGACGAGACCGCTGTCGGCCGTCATCCGCCACAGCATCAGCATGCCGGCGATCAGCAGGAAGCAGCCGAGGATCGGGAAGATCCGGTACTTGCCCGTGCGGGACGTGATCTGGCCGGAGACCAGCGAGAGCAGCATGATGCCGAGCACGAGCGGCAGCGTCAGCAGGCCCGCCTTGGTGGGCGAGTTGCCCTTGACCAGCTGGAGGTAGAGCGGGATCAGCGTGATGCCGCCGAACATGCCGATACCGATGATGAACGACTGCGCGGTGCCCAGCGCGAACATCCGGTTGCGGAACAGCCGCAGGGGCAGCAGGGCGTCGTCGCCCGCGCGCCGCTCCGACAGTATGAACGTGACGATGCCGACGGCGCCGATGAGGTAGCAGGCGAGCGAGCCGGTGGAGCTCCAGCCCCACGTCCTGCCCTGCTCGGCGACGATCAGCAGCGGCACGAGGCCGACCATCAGCGAGATCGCGCCCGGGTAGTCGATGCGGTGGTCGCGGCGCACGTGGTCGAGGTGGAGGACCTTCGTCACGACGACGAGGGTGGCGATGCCGATCGGCACGTTGATGAGGAAGATCCAGCGCCAGCCGTCGATGCCGGCGACCGAGTGCGCGCCGGCCAGCGCGCCGCCGATGACCGGGCCGAGCACGCTGGACGTGCCGAAGACGGCCATGAAGTAGCCCTGGTACTTCGCGCGCTCACGCGGCGGGATGATGTCGCCGATGATCGTGAGGGCGAGCGACATCAGGCCGCCCGCGCCGATGCCCTGGAACGCGCGGAACGCGGCGAGCATGTAGATCGAGGTCGAGAAGGTGCACAGCGCCGACCCCAGGACGAACACCGAGATCGCGAAGATGAAGAATGGCTTGCGCCCGTACTGGTCGGAGAGCTTGCCGTAGAGCGGCGTGGCGATCGTCGACGTGATGAGGAACGCGGTGGTCACCCACGCCTGCGCGGTGAGGCCGTTGAGGCTCTCACCGATCTTGTAGATGGCCGTCGAGACGACGGTCTGGTCCAGCGCCGCGAGGAACATGCCCATCATCAGGCCGGAGAGGATCACCATGATCTGGCGGTGCGTGTAGCCGGTCGGCCCGGGTTTCTCGGGGCTGCCAGGACCGGCGTTGGCCGACGCGGCGTCGGCGGTGGACGTCATGGAGTTGTTTCCTTTCGGGTCGCCGGACGGACGTCAGTCCAGTCGGAATCGGCGAGTTCTGTCTTGTACGTGAGGAAGTCGTCGACGAAGCGGGACAGCAGCGCGGCGAGCTGGCTGCGCTCGCTGTCCGCCCAGTCGCGCAGCATGTGGTCGTAGTGCAGATTCCTGCGCTGCTTGCGCTCGTCCACGGCCTCGCGCGCCTTGCCGGTCGCGGTGAGCAGGCTGGCCCGCCCGTCGCCGGCGTCCGCGTGCCGTTCGAGGAACCCGTCCCGTACGAGCTGGGCGACGTGCCTGCTGACCGTCGAGGGGTCGGACTGAACGAGCTCGGCGAGCTCCTTGACGCGCACGGGGCCCTGCGTCACCACGGCGCTCATCAGCAGGAACGTCGACCAGTCGACGTCCTTGCGCGCCTTGTCGAGCAACTGCTGGCGGGACTTGAGGAACAGGTGCAGCAGCCGTTCCATCCCCTCGGCCAGCTGCGAGGTGTGATCCGTCCACGCGTCGCCCCCCGGCGGGGAGCACGGTGTGCCGGAGCTGTGCTGCGGGGGCACGCCGCTCATGCCCTGCCCTCCCGTGGCTGTGTCATGCAAGTGCATGAGTCATACAAGTGCTTGCCTCACACAACTATATCCCCTCCGTGGCGTTCATATGACCAATTAATGGAGGCGCTGAGGAGTGCGGGCCTCTGGAGGAGCGCAGGCCCCTGGGCCGGCGCGGGCCCCCGGAAGGTGGACGGACGGTTAGGATTCGGGGGAGGTGGCGGAGAGGACGTGGTGGGCTGTGCCGGGGCACGCGCCTGAAGCAGCCGCGGGTCCGGCGCCACGCGGCCCCGTGACCCTGCGCGACGTCGCCGCGTTCGCCGGCGTCTCGCCGTCCACCGTCTCCAGCGTCGTCCGCGGCGGCGCGTCCGTCAGCGAGCACACCAGGCGGCGGGTGCAGCAGGCGATCGACGAGCTCGGCTACCGGCCCAACCTGGCGGCGCGGCGCCTGCGTTCCGGCCGCTCGCACGTGATCGGCCTCGCGCTGCCCAGCGTCACCGTGCCCTACTTCCGCGAGTTCGCCGACTCCGTGCTGCGCGTGGCGAGGGAGCACGGGCTCTCCGTGCTCATCACGCAGACCCACGGCGACGCGCGGCGCGAGCGCGCGGTCTGCGACGACCCCTACCTGCGCCACGTCGACGGGATCCTGCTCGTCCCCGTGGCGCTCGGCCAGGAGGAGGCCAAGTCTCTGTCGGCGACCAAGCCGCTGGTCGTGGCCACCGCCTCGTACAGCGCCGGCCACGCCGACTCGTTCGACACGGACCTGTTCGAGGCGGCGCGCGCGGTCGTCGCCCACCTGGTCGCCGGCGGGCGGCGCCGCATCGCCGTCCTCGCGCCCGGCGAGGCCCAGCCCGCGGAGAACGACGGCCGCTACCTCGGGTACGTCGCCGGGCTGCGCGACGCCGGACTGCCGGTGAGCCGCCGCCGGGTCGTCGCCACGGACGAGGTCACCTTCGCCGCGGGGGCGCGGGCCGCGCGCACCCTCGTCGATCGCGCGCCGGAGACGGACGCGCTCTTCGCCATCGGCGACGCGCTCGCCCTCGGGGCACTGCGCGGACTGCACGACTGCGGGCGCGAGGTGCCCGCCGACGTCGCCGTGGTCGGCTTCGGCGACGTCGCGCAGGCCGCGTACTGCGCCCCCACGCTCACCACGGTCGACCCCGGCCGCGAGGAGCTGGCCGAGCGTGCCGTCGCGCTGCTGGCCGAACGCGCGGCGGCACGGGCCAGCGGCGTCTGTCTCCCCGAGCCCAGGCACCACGCCGTCGGGTTCCGTCTCGTCGAACGGGAGTCAAGTGCCGCCGCGCGCGCGTGAACAGCGACCGGGCGCACGGGCCGCGGTGGTGCGCATGCGGGACGTGGCCGACGCCGTGGGCGTCTCCGTCAAGACCGTGTCCAACGTCGTCAACGCGACCGGGCAGGTGGGCGACGAGACCGCGCGGCGGGTGCGCGCCGCCATCGAGGAGCTCGGCTACCGCCCCAACCCGCTGGCCAGAGGGCTCAACGCCAGGTCGACCGACATGGTGACGCTGGCCCTGCCCGGACTCGGCCACGGCTACTGCGCCCAGCTCGCCGCCGAGGTCTTCGCCCTCGCGGAGGCCGACGGCGTCAGCGTGGTGATGGAGCCGACCGGCGGCGACCGTGAGCGCGAGCTCGAAGTGCTGCGCAACCGGGGCGGCCTGTCCGACGGCGTGCTGCTCATGCCCGCCTCCGTCACCGCGCGCGACCTCGAAGGCCTCGCCTTCCCCGCGCCCGCCGTGATGCTCGGGCCGCGCCGTGTGCGCGGCCCGTTCGACGGTGTCGCCTCGCGGGACGCCGACGCGGCGGAGAGCGCCGTGCGGCTCCTCCTCGACCGCGGCGCCGAGCGCATCGTGCTGCTCGGCGGCGAACGGGAGCCGGGCGGCGACAGCCCGGCCGCCCTGCGCTCCGCCGGGTACCGGCGGGCCCTCGCGGCGGCCGGCCGCGAGGCGGCCCCGGACCTCGTCGCCGGGACGGCGGCGTCCTCGCGCGAGGACGGGCACGCGGCGATCCGCGGGCTGCTGGACGACGGGGTCCGCTTCGACGCGGTGCTCGCCCTGGAGGACCCGCTCGCCCACGGCGCCCTGCACGCCCTGCGCGCGGCCGGCTTCGGCGTGCCGCGGCAGGTGCGGGTCGCCGCCTTCTCCAACGACGACGACGCCGCGTACTCCGTGCCCGGCCTCACGACCGTCACGGCGGACATCCGCTCGATGGCGCGCCGGGCTCTCGACCTCCTCGCGTCGCGCGTCCTGAACAGCGCGGGCCCCCGTTTTCATGTCGACGTGCCTTTCACCATTATCGAACGTGAGTCAACATTTTCCTACGCATGACCGTTGACGGTCGCTGACGCACGTGCCTAGTCTCCTGAAAACGCAACGGTTACCGTAACCGTTGCGAGCCGTGAGGGAGTCGCCGTATGCCCACGCCGGACCCGCCGCGCATCGCCCCGGCAGCACGTCGTACGGTGCTCGCGAGCTTCCTCGGCTCGACCTTCGAGTGGTTCGACTTCGGCCTGTACGGGACGACGGCCGCACTCGTCTTCAACGACGTCTTCTTCCCGAAGCAGAGCGCGGCCATCGGCTCGCTGCTCGCGCTCACCACGACCGCCGTCGGGTTCTTCGCGCGGCCCATCGGCGGACTCGTCTTCGGCCACTTCGGCGACCGCAACGGACGCAAGAAGCTCCTGATCACCACGATGCTGCTGATGGGCGTCCCGACGTTCGTCATCGGCCTGCTGCCCGGCTACGCCACCCTCGGCGCAGCCGCCCCCGTCATCCTGCTGCTCCTGCGCGTCCTGCAGGGCATCGGCCTCGGCGGCGAGTACGCGGGCGCCGCGCTCGCCACGATCGAGTCGGTGCCGAAGAAGCGGCGCGGCTTCTTCGGCTCCATCCCGCAGCTCGGCAACCCGGTGGGCGGCATCTTCAGCAGCGGGCTCGTGCTGCTGTGCACCTGGCTCTCCTCCGACACCCAGTACCAGCAGTGGGTGTGGCGGATCCCCTTCCTGCTGAGCGGGATCCTGCTGGTCTACGCACTGGTGGTGCGCACGCGCCTGGTGGAGAGCGGGGACTTCACGCGCTTGCGCGAGCGGCGCGCGGTCGAGAGGGCACCGGTCGTCACCGTCCTGCGGCGGCACTGGGCGCCGCTGCTGCTCGCGCTCGGCGCCCGCGCCGCCGACGCCATCACGGGCAATGTGGTCGGGCCCGTGGTGACCGCCTACATCGTCACCTACCTGCACAAGAGCAACAGCATCGGAATCATCGGCACCATGATCCCCGCCGTGATCTGCCTGCCGCTGATGCTCTACCTCGGCAAGCTCGGCGACCGCTTCGGGGCGCGCCGCACCTTCCTGTGGGGCGTGCTGTCGATGGCCGTGACCGCCGTGCCGATGTTCGCCCTGCTGCACACCGGCACGGTCGTCTGGATGGTGCTCGGGATCACCGTCTTCCGCCTGTGCAACTCCTCGCAGTTCGCCGTCCAGTCCACCTTCCTGTCCGAGCTGTTCCCCACCGAGGTCCGCTACACGGCGGTGTCGATGGTGTACCAGTTCGGCGCGATCCTGGGCGGCCTGACGCCGCCGGTCGCCTACGCGATGCTCATCGCCTCCCACGGATCCCCGTGGTGGCTCGCGCTCGCCGTCGTCGGCGCGGTCCTCTTCAGCGCCGCATGCGCCGCCGCCATCGGCTTCCGCCGCCCGCAAGACCAGTACGACCCGCAGGACCCGCACGACACCGCCCGAGGCCTCCCGGCCGACGGCGCCGACCTCGCCGAAGGGACCGCACGACCGTGAGCACGCAGCCCGGGACCGAGCCCGGCGCCGAGCCTCGCACCGAGCCCGGCACCGAGCCCGGCACCGACGTCATCGTCGTCCTCACCGACCAGCACCGCGCCGACGTGTGTGCCCGTGAGGGATTCCCCCTGGACACCACGCCGTTCCTCGACTCCCTGGGGCGCTCGGGCGCGTGGTTCGACCGGGCCTACACCACGTCCCCCCTGTGCTCGCCGGCCCGCACCAGCCTGATGACCGGCCGCTACCCCACGGCCCACCGGGTCACGCAGAACCCGGCAAACCCGCTGGCCGTGCGCGGCGCCGACCTGTTCAGCGAGGCGCGCGCCGCCGGGTACGCCACCGCGATGATCGGCAAGAACCACACCTACCTCGACGCCGGGTGCGCCGACCACTGGGTCGAGTTCACGCACGACGGCCAGGCCGGGCAGGTCTCGAAGGCGCTGCACAAGGAGTTCGACGCCTGGCTGGCGGCCCTGCGCCACCGCACGTACGAGAAGCCCACCCCCTTCCCGGTCGAGGCGCAGAACCCGCACCGCATCGTCGACGAGGCGCTCTCCTGGGTCGCCACCGTCCCCGCGGACCGACCGCTGCTGCTGGTGGTCTCCGTCCCCGAGCCGCACAACCCGTACCAAGTGCCGGAGCCCTACTACTCGCTGTTCCCCGAGGAGTCGCTGCCGCCCACCCGCAGCGGCGCCGGCGCCCTCGAAGGCAAGCCGTTCTCCTGGCAGTACCTGCGCGGTCTCGGCGAGGCGGCGGTCACCGACTACGAGGGCGCCATCGCCCCGTCCCGCTCCAACTACTTCGGGATGCTGCGGCTCATCGACGACGAACTGCGGCGCCTGCACGAAGGCCTCGACGACCGGCACCGGGTACGGGAGCGCGTCATCGTCGCGACCGCCGACCACGGCGACTTCGCCGGCGAGTACGGCCTCGTGCGCAAGGGCGCGGAGATCCCGGACATCCTGGCCAGGGTCCCGCTGGTGGTCGACGGCGACGCCGTGCGCGCCTGCGACGGGCCGCGCGCCGACCACGTCTCGCTCGCCGACCTGATGCCGACGCTGTGCGAGGCGATGGGACGCGACATCCCCGCGGGCGTCCAGGGGCGCAGCCTGTGGCCGATGCTGACCGGACGCCCCTACCCGGCGGAGGAGTTCGCCGGCGTCTACGTGGAACAGGGCATGGGCGGGCTGCCCTACGGGCCGGAGGACATCGACGTACCGGCGGCCGGGGACGCGCGCGGGCCACGCCCCGGCCTCATCTTCGACGGCCCGGACGGCGAGCCGCGCTGGGACGAGCTCAACGCCGTCACGCAGAGCGGGCGCCGGCGCAAGGTGCGCAGCGGCGACTGGACGCTGTACGCCGACATCACCGGCGACTTCCGCCTGCACGACCTGCGCGACGACCCGCTGGAACTCGTGGACCGCTGGTCCGACCCCGAGGCCGCCGAGCAGCGCGTCCGGCTGCTGACACAGCTGGCCGTGTGGCAGATGCGCGCCGAGGACCCGCTGCCCGAAGTGCCGGGCGGCTACCCGCACAAGCGCGACGCGTGTGGCTACCTCGCGCCGTACATGTCCCGAACGTCCTGACGAGAGAGGTAACCGCCATGACACAGCGGTGGCTGCACCACGGAGGAACGCGCTGGATGGTCAGGCTCCTCGCCCTGGTGCTGCTGGCGGCCGCGGCGAACGCCGTACGGCCGCCGAGCGCCTCGGCGAACGCACCCGGCAGCAGCTTCTACACGCGCGCGTCGGCCAACGAGTTCCTCGCCTACTCCCGCATCATCAGGCTCCACCACAGCGGACGCGCCAACGGCACCCTCATCGGCACCTTCGAGCACGCGACCAAGGACGGCACCCCGTCCGACTTCGTCATCCGCACCTCCAAGGACGACGGAAAGAGCTGGCGGACACTCACCACCGTGAGCGACCCGCTCACCGGCGAGAACCACCCCTCCGACCAGTTCTGGCAGCCCTTCCTCTTCGAACTCCCCAAGAAGATGGGCAAATTTCCCGCCGGCACGCTGCTGCTCGCGGGCAACATGGCGCCCAGCGAGAAGGTGCGCACCGACTTCGTCCTGTGGCGCAGCACCGACCACGGCGAGCACTGGACGTTCCAGTCCGTCCTGCAGAGCGGCGGCGGCAGCGGCGGCGCACCGCACGGCGGCTCGGGCGTCTGGGAGCCGTTCCTGGCGGTCGACGGCAAGGGACGCCTCGCCATGTACTTCTCCGACGAGCGCCGCGAGCCCGCCCACGCCCAGATCATCGCCCACACGGTGTCCGACGACGGCGGTGTCACATGGAGCGCCGACGCGGACGGCAGGACGAACTTCGCCCCCGGCCTGGTCGTCGACGTGCAGAGCGACTCCGCGACGGACCGGCCCGGGATGCCGACGGTGGCCACGCTGCCGGACGGCCGGATGGTCATGGCGTACGAGATCTGCGGCGACGGGCGCAACTGCGAGGCCCACACCAAGACGTCCACGGACGGCGGGACGACCTGGGGGAGCGGCCCGTCCGACCTCGGCACCATGGCGGTCACGTCCGACGGCAGGTACCTCGGCAGCAGCCCGTACATCGTGTGGAGCCCGGCCGGCGGCCCCCACGGGCAGCTGATGCTGACCGGGATGAGGACCCGCCACACGGGCACCAACGCGTTCACGCCCGAGGACCGGCAGGCCGTCTTCACCAAGGACCCCGACGCGAAGGGCCGCTGGTCGTGGACGCCCGCGCCGTTCGGGCCCGTCGCCGACCCGTCCCAGAACTGCAGCACCAGCTACAGCCCCGACCTGCTGCTCGGGGACGGCGGCCGGACGTTCCGCTACACCACCGCCACGTCCGCGGGACCTACCGGCTGCATGGAGGCCACAGGCGTGGCGAACAGCGGGGTCCTGCCGTACGCGAGCGACTTCGGCAACGGCGCGGCGGGCTGGATCGACTACGGCGGCTGCTGGACGGCGTCGGACGGCGTCCTCAGCGAGACGTGCGGCGGTGACGGCGGCAACAAGTCGATCGCCGGGTCCACCGGATGGAGCGACTACCGCCTCGCGGGCGACGTGCGCATCGACAGCGGGGCGCAGGCCGGGTTCGTCCTCAGGGCGTCCGACCCGGGCAAGGGGACCGACGCGCTGAACGGGTACTACGTCGGGGTCTCGGCCGGGAGCATCGTGCTCGGCAGGCAGGACGGGACCTGGCGCGAACTCGACCGCGCCGCCGTCCCCGGCGGCCTGGCCACCGGCGCGTGGTACCACCTCGCCGTGCGGGCCGTCGGCTGCGGGATCACGGTGACCGGATCGCCCGCGGGCCACCCGGCCTCGCGCACCCGCTTCACGTACAAGGACCCGGACTGCTCCTTCACCAGCGGTGCCATCGGCGTGCGCGACCAGTCGGGCACGGCGAGCTGGCGGCACATCACCGTCACCCCGGCAGGCGGGCACGCGGGCGGGCACGCCCCGGCCGCCGGGTAGCCGCGAGCGCCCGGGACCCCGAGGTCCGGCCCCTGTGGCCGGAAACGGCCGTGCCAGAATCGCGGGGGAGCGAACCGGAGAGGCGGGCAGCGACGATGAGCGCGACGGAGCAGGAACCCTGGCAGTGGGACGAGGCGACGTGGCGCGGCCACGTCGGCGCGGTGCGCGCGGGCAGGCCGCTGCGCCCCGCGCGCTGGCCGGGCGGCGCACGGGCCGCCGTGGCGCTGTCGTTCGACTCCGACCACGAGACGATCCCGCTGAGGAACGACGAGACCCAGCCGGGCAAGCTCTCCCAGGGCGAGTACGGCTCGCGCACGGGCGTGCCCCGCATCCTGCGCCTGCTGCGCGACCGCTCGATCCCGGCCACGTTCTTCATGCCGGCGGTCTCGGGCCTGCTCCATCCCGAAGAGGTGCGGGCGTACGTCGAGGACGGCCACGAAGTGGCGCTCCACGGCTGGATCCACGAGCGGAACATGCAGCTCGCCGGCGCCGACGAACGCGAACTGACCTTCCGCGCCGCCGACACGCTCGAAACGCTCAGCGGCAAGCGCCCCGTCGGCATCAGGACCCCGTCCTGGGACTTCTCCGACAACACGCTGGCGATCTCGCGCGAGCTCGGCCTGCTCTACGACTCGTCGCTGATGGCCGACGACGAGCCCTACGAGATCCTCGACCACGGCGAGCCGACGGGCATGGTGGAGATCCCGGTCGAATGGATCCGCGACGACGCCCCGTACTTCACCATGGACCGCTACACCTCCTCCCGCCCCTACACCCCGCCGCGCGGCGTGCTGTCCCTGTGGCGGGACGAGTTCGACCTGGCGCTGGAGGAGGGCGGCCTCTTCCAGCTCACCATGCACCCGCACGTCGTGGGCCACCGCTCCCGCTTCGCTGTGCTGCGCGAACTGATCGACCACATGGGGCAGTTCGACCTCTGGTACGCGACGCACGAACAGCTGGCCGAGTACGTCAAGCGGGAGTGCGGCCTCTGACGGCGCGGGCGCGGTCCTGCGGCGCCGGGGGCGGGCCCGGCCGTCAGGCCGTCGTCACCGTGAACAGGCCGCCGTCCGGGCCCCGCAGCGTCGCCACGAGCGCCGCCCCGTAGGCGGTGTCGGGCGCGGGCGGCACCGCGACGGCGCCGCCCGCGGCCTCCGCCGCGCGGACCGCGGCGGAGACGTCGCGCACCCGGAAGTGCACCTCCCAGCGCGGCCTGACGTGCGGATCGGGCGGGCTCTCCAGCGCGCCCCCGTACAGCTCGGCGACGCTGTGCCCGCCCTCCTCCACCCGTACGTGGTCCCGCTCGTAGCGGACGTCGATGGCGGAGCCCGCCGGATCCGTCCAGCCGAACACCTCGCCGTAGAAGATGGCCGCTGCGAACGCGTCGCGCGTGCGCAGCCGCAGCGTGGCCGGCGCGCCGCCGCGCCCGACGGCCCAGCCGGGCATCGTCATGCCGGCCCAGAAGCCGAACGTCGCACCGTGCGGGTCGGCCGCGAGCGCCGCACGCCCCATCGTCATCGCGAGCGGACCCACCGCGACGGTGGCGCCGCGCTCGCGGATGCGGGCCGCGGTGTCGTCCGCGTCGCCCACCGCGAAGTAGGGGACCCAGGCGACCGCGGCGCGCAGGCTGGTCGCGATCGCGCCGATGCCCGCGGCGGGCGTTCCGTCCTCGGCGATCGCGACGGAGAACTCGTCGCCGAGCGCCGTGGCGCGAAAGCGCCAGCCGAGCACCGCCCCGTAGAAGTCCTGCGCCGACCCGAGATCGTGCGTCATCAGGCTCACCCAGCAGGGCGCCCCCGACAGGGCACTCGTCGGGACCGGAGTGTGGGATGAGCGCTCCATGAGTCGTCCTCAAGACCTTTCTGCAGGGCGGAGGCGGGCAGGCACAGCCTTCTGGCAGGCACAGCCTTCTCCTTCCCCGGCGCCGTGTCCGCACGGCTCGCCGTGCGGCACGCGGCCGCGGCGCGATGACCGCCCCCGGGCGGTGAGACGGGACGTCCAGGATGCGGGCGGGTCTTGAGGACGGCACCGCGGTCCGGCTACGTTTCCTCCCATGCAGCGGACGACGCACCTGACGACGCGGGGTCATGTGGACCTCAAGCGCGTGTGCTCCGCCGCGTGTCACCAGGTCTGAGGACTCGCACGGCTCCCGCCGCCCCGCAGGCGGGGGAGTACGTCACACCCTTCAGGACCTGGAAGGCTCTTGTGGACACGACCGCTCCTTCTGCGCGCCCTCCCCACCCGCGTCCCGCCGCACGCGAAGTCCGCCGTGCGCCGGGCGCGGGCGCCGTGCTGCGCGCCGTGCTTGACCACGGGCCCGTCGCACGCTCGACCGTGGCACGGCTCACCGGGCTCTCGCCCGCCTCCGTCACGGGCCACTGCGCGCGGCTGCTCGACCGCGGGCTGATCAGGCAGGCCCCCGAGACGGCGGGACCGCGCGGGCTCGGCCGCCCGCACGTGCCGATGGAGATCGAGCGGGACGGGCCGCTGGCGGCCGGCGCGCACATCGGCGTCGCGTGCTCGACGCTCTCGCTGACCGACCTGCGCGGCCGGGTGGTGTGGCAGGAACGGCTGCCGCACCCGCAGGCGCCGGGCCGCACGCCCGAGCGGGTGCTCGAACTCCTTGCTGCCCACATCCCGGAACTCGTCGACCGCCATGCGGACGGCCGCCGCGTGACGGCGCTCGGCGTGGCCACCGGGCACCGCGTGGACCCGGCGGCCGGCGTCGTCCTCGACCACCCGCTCCTCGGCTGGCAGGACGTGCCCGTGCGCGCGCGGCTCGAAGCGGCGAGCGGGCTGCCCGTCGAGGTGGACAGCCACGCGCGGGCGCTGACCCGCGCCGAGCAGCTCTTCGGCGAGCCCGCCGTGCGCACCGCGGCCCGCGCGAGCGCCGTGGTGCTGTTCGTCGGGGCCGTGGTGGACGCCGCGTTCAGCACCGGCGCGGCCGTGCACGAGGGCCCGCGTGCCGGGGCGGGCGGTGTCGCCCACCTGCCGGTGGGGGTCGAACGCGGCGAAACCCCCATGCGGTGCGTATGCGGCGGGTACGGCTGCCTGAGCGCCGAGGCGTCCGAGCGGGCCATGCTGGGGCGCGCCGCCGCGGCCGGGCTGCCCGTGCCGTCGTTCCGCGCCCTGCTCGACGCGGCGCTCGCCGGCGAACCCCGCGCGCTCGCCCTGTTCCTGCGCCGTGCGCGACTGGCCGGCCGGGCCGCCGCGCTGCTCATCGACCTGTTCGACCCCGCGGTGCTCGTCGTCGTCGAGCCCGGGTCCTGCCGCCTGCCTCGCTGCCTCGGCGCGCTGCGCCGCGAGGCGGTCAGGTGCTCGCGCTCGCTCGGCCCCGCGGACGCCGAGGACGTCGTCGTGCCCAGCAGTTTCCCGCGATCGGTACTCGCCACGGCGGGCAGTGCGGTGGCGCTGCACGCCCTCTACACGGACCCGCTGAAGCAATTGCCGAATACCCGGACTTAATTCAAAGAGTTGCATTGTTGACCGGGCTGGGAAAAGCCCCGGATGATGAAGTCATGACACCTCGGACGGCATTCGTCCGAGCCGCCCGTGATCTTTCCGCATTCACTTTCCTTCGAGGGAGACCCATGTCCACAACCGTGCCAGGAATAGCTCCCGAATTCTTCAGACGCGTCTTCAGGAACCACCCGGCCGGCGTCGTCGTGATCACCGCGGACGCCGGCCGTGGTCCTGCCGGCTTCACGGCGACGTCGCTGACGTCGCTGTCGCTCGACCCGCCGCTCGTGGCCTTCGGCATCGGCACCGGATCGTCGTCCTGGCCCCACGTCGAGCGGGCGCCGAGTGTCGTCGTCAACTTCCTCGCCGCCCAACAGCAGGAAGTGGCCCGCCGGTTCGCCACCAGAGGCATCGACAGGTTCGGCCCGCCGACGCGGTGGTCGAGGCACCCCGCGGGCGACCCGGTGCTCGACGGCGTCGCCGGGTGGCTGCGGGTGAGCGTCGAGCGCGCGGTGCCCGCGGGCGACCACCGGATCGTCATCGCGCGCGTCGAGGAGGCGTGGGTGGACGACGAGAGCAGCCCGCTGGTCTTTCACGACGGCGGCTACCGCACGCTGTGAATCACCGGCCCGGAAACGTCACGGGCCGGCCGTTCGGACGGAAAAGGAACCATCGCCTTGAAATCGACTTCGAATCGCCGCGCCTTCGAGCGCCGCTCGTTTTTGTCCCTCGTGGGAGGGGCCTCACTCGCGCTGGCCGGGTGCGCCGGCGCGAACCGTACGGCGAGCGCCGCGGTGCCCGCCGAGGCGCTCCCCTCGGGAGCGCCACCGCCGGGCACGAGACTCGCCATCGCGAGCCGCCCGACACAGCTGCAACTCGCCGGGTCCGGGCTCGCGCACCGGCTGACGTTCACGGTGGCGCAGTGGCCGAACCTCGGCGCGGGCCCGGACATCATCCAGGGGTTCCGCGCCCACTCGATCGACCTCGCCGACAACGCGGGCATCCCGCCTCTCCAGGCGGCCGCGATCGGCGTCGCCAACCGGATCGTCGCCGTCCAGGTGAGGAACAGCCCGCTGTACGAGTTCGCCACGGCGCCGGGCTCGGGCATCGCGAACGCCGGGGACTTCGCCGGCAAGCGGATCGCCTTCTCCCAGGGCCAGGCGCAGGGGGTGGTCGTACTGCGCGCCCTCAAGGAGCGGGGCATGTCGGTGCAGGACGTGACGCTCGTGGCGCTGCCGAGCACGCAGTTCCTCACCGCGCTGCAGTCCCGGCAGGTGGACGTGGCGCCGCTCGGCGAGCCCACGCTGACGAAGTACCTGGACCAGTACGCGAAGGACGGCGCACGCGCCGTACGCACCGACGTGCTCGACCTGCTCAACGTGTTGTGGGCGCCCACGGACGTCCTGGCGGACCCCGCGAAGGCGGCAGCCGTCCGCGACTTCGTGCCCCTGTGGGCGAAGGGCGCGGTGTGGGCCTGGGAGCACGAACAGGCCTGGATCGACGCGTACTACGTCAAGGACCAGGGCGTCACCGCGTCCGACGGCAAGCGCATCGTCTCCTCGCTCGGCAAGCCGGTGTTCCCTGCGAGCTGGGCGAAGGCGGTGGCGTGGGAGGAGGAGACGTCCGAGCTGCTGACGGCGGGCGGCTTCATCCCCAAGACGGACGCGGGGGCGCTCTTCGACCACCGCTTCGAGCACCTGGCGGCGGCGGCCGTCCCGGCGACGTACAGGGAGGCATGAGATGACGGACACCCCCACGCACCTCCACGAGGCCCCCGCCCGCGCCCGCGGTGACGTCGCTCGCACCGGCACCGCGCCCGCTCCGGGCGCGCCCTCTCCGCGGGCCTCCACGCCCCCGGACACGGCCCGCGGCTCCGACGCGGGGGCGCCCGACCGCGCACCGGACCGGATCACGGGCCACGACGCGGGCGGCGGGGCCGGACCCCTCGCGGAGCTGGGGTCCAGGACCGGCCCCGACTGGGGCGGTAATCCCG